>CAJUGU010000005.1 GCA_910586105.1 uncultured Eubacteriales bacterium
GCCAGGGCGACTCCTGGCAGCGGGCTTTTTGATGCACGGAGATTTGTCGCTTACGTATTGTCGCGCTGCGCGTATTGTAGACGATGAACCAACGATCATTCAAGGAAGCTTTTTTCGATCGCGAAAAAGATCCCGGACGGGAGCCTGTTGCAAGCTCCCGTCCGGGATCTTCAAATTATCGCGTTATTTCGATCGGAAACGAATGGAAAGGCCGCCGGTTCCTGCTCAGTCCTGACGCAGCTGGAACGTCTCGACCAACTGCTTCAGCACATTCGACTGCGCGTTAAGTTCCTCGCTGGTCGCGGCGCTTTCCTCTGCGGTCGAAGAATTTGTCTGTACGACGCTGGCGATCTGCACGATCTGATCCTGGATCTGTTCCACTGCGCCGGCCTGCGTCTGTGCATCCGAAGCGATGCCGTTAATGGTCTCCACAATCGCGCGCGCGCCTGCGACGACGCCTTCCAACTGCTTGGCAGTCGCGTCCGCGATCTGCGTGCCCTGATTCACTGCGGCAATGGAACGTCCGATCAGCGCCGAGGTTGATTGCGAAGCCTCCGCACTTTTCGCCGCCAGATTGCGGACTTCATCCGCGACTACGGCAAACCCCTTGCCGGCAGCCCCGGCGCGGGCGGCTTCGACTGCGGCGTTCAGCGCAAGGATATTGGTCTGGAACGCGATATCCTCGATCGTTTTAATGATCTTCTCGATCTCACTCGAGCTGTCGGTGATATCCTGCATGGCGGCGATCATTTCCTGCATTTTCTGGTTGCCTTCGGCAAGCTGGCTGCCCATCTGCCCGGCCTGTTCCCGTGCCAAACTGGCGTTTTTCGCCGTCTGCTTGACGTTCTCCGTGACCGAATGGATCGTTTTTTCCAGATCATCGACCGCAGCCGTCTGCTCCATCGAACCCTGGCTCAGTTCCTGCGCGGCGGTCGACATCTGTTCTGCGCCGCCCGAAACATATTCGGCGCTGGTCACGATCTGTCCCATCGTGCTGTTGAGCTTTTGCAGGATATTATTCAGGGAAGTGCGGATGGATGCAAAGTCCCCGATATATTCCTGGGTGATCTGCGGCGTCAGGTCGCCGTTGGCGATGCCCTCCAGCAGCCGGGAGATCTCGCCAATATATTTCCGCAGGCGGTCTATGGTACTGTCAAAACTTTTCGACAGGATCCCGATCTCATCGTTGGAATGGATTCCGACCATCATCGTTTGATGCTGGTTCAACCCAAGGTCGCCCTGCTCCAGCGTCTGCGCCAAAATGGAAAGGCGGAACAGCGGTTTCGAGACCGTCTGCTTGATATACGCGCCAACGATCATAATGCCCAAAACGATCAGAACGACGCCCGCCAGGAAGGAGAGAACCACGGTCAGCCGGATCTCGCTCATGGCGGACGCCATCGAAATGCCTGCAAAGATCAGGCCGTCGATCTGCCCGTTGGCATCATAGGTCGGCAAATAAGAGCACAGGTGTTTTTCACCCAGGATCAAGGCCTGCCCGATATAGCTCTTGCCTTGCGTCAGTACGATCTCGGCAATGTCGCTGGAAAGGCGGGTGCCTACGGCCCGCTGGCCGTTCTGCTGGATGGTGGTGTAAGCCCGTTCGTCCCCATGGAAGATCGTGAACTCACAGTTCATTTTTTCTTTGAGCGAGTCCAAGAGCGCGGTCTTGTCTTCGTCGCCCGTATATGTAGACAGCTCGTAGGCGAGCACCTGGGTGCCGCTTACGCATTCATTTTGCATCATGGACATAGTGAGCCGATAAAACATCAGCACGCACAGCACCACGACTAAGGTGATACTTACGCCCAGCATCGCCGCGACCAGGTTCCCAACTTTGCGGCCGATGCGTTTGATATTTTGGTTTCCGTTTTTACTGATGGGTGCCATGTGATCCACTCCCGATTTGTTTTTGATTTGCATCTCAAGCGGTTCCCGTTTGAGAGCAGCCTTTCAAGGCCGTGATCTTTTTTTGGATGCCCCGCGGGGGATCGTCCCGCCGCCTGACATGAAACGCTGCTTTCCGCCGTCAACGCGGACGGTCGTGACCGGCTTGCTGCCGTTTGTGAAAGGCTGGCGGCAAGCAGCCAGCGGGAAAGCGCCATTCTCACAATATGACTGTTGACAGCCTATGATTAAGGGGCCATATTAGGATCTTTCAAAATCCTGCTCCCGGTCGGCGCGGGAGCCCGCCTGCGTTTCCGTCACATTCCTGATCGCTCCTTTTCCGGATGTTTTTAAATCAGCAGAAACAAAAGCCGCTCGCCACGTCGGCCAAGGAGCTGGCTCCAAGGGATTCCGGTGGGCGAAAGACTTCTAAAATAGTATACCACACATCCTCTTGAAAGAAAAGGCTTTTTTTTCATTGGCACGCTGATTCTGGAACAAATGAAAAAACGATTTTTTGAAAGTTTATTTGTCCGAGGAAGACGGAAAAACGGTGATTTTGATGAAATTAGCGGTGGATATTATACTTTTTGCGGTATTAAGCCACAGGGCGTTCGCGATTGACGGGTTAAAAAATCAGGCGCGGCAGGAGGTGCAAAAAACTGGAAATTAGAGGAAGGCGGGAGCGGGCGGGGGAACGCTTTCCATGAACTATTGCTTTCGGAATTGTGGATGCAGCGTTTGGAACGGGTATGGCGTTCCGCAACGGACTGGTTCCGGATCCGGCAGGGGCCGCGCTCCGATGTATTCACGGGAACAGATTCGGAACCATTGCGTTTGGGGCTGGTTTACGGAACCGTTTTCGGTTCCGAAATGAATTTTTGGATTTTGCGGGATCGGTTCCGGACTTCTATGCTATCGGGATTTTTTCGGGGGATGGTTCCGCGTTTCCGGAAACCGGCCGTTCAAATGCTTTGCGATCAGGACGCAGGCGGACCCGTCGTGAAAAAAATCTGTCACCGATCCGGCCCCTGCCGCTTATAATGGGGTAAAGGAGGGTGATGAGCGATGTGCTTTCACCGTTGCCCCGTAGGGCTGGGGCTGTTGCTGCTCGGAGTGGGCATCCTGCTCGGCGGCGTTCTGCCGTATCTGCTGGCGAAATGGGCGCTCGCCATTGCCCTGATCCTTGCGGGAATTGTCCTGCTGAAATCGTGCTGCTAGGAGGAGAAACCATGAAAGTCGTTGTTTGGAAAAGTCCCCGGTATTTGAACGGTCTGCTGCGGAAGCTGTTCGGGTTCGGCAAGGACGATGCCGAGTAATGGAAAAGGGCGCGGCCTGGATGGGCTGCGCCTTTTTCATTGTTTTTGATCGGAGCGGGGGCGCCCGCCGCGCGATTGGTTCAGCGCAAATCGGACAGGCTGGGCAGCCCAAACATCCCGCAGGCCGACGCAGCCGCGCAGCCGATCGCCCGTCCCATCGCATAGGCGGCGAGCGAGCCGACCGCGTTCAGATCGGCGGAAGCCTTCCCGACCGACAGGGCATAGATCGAATCGCCGTCCGCCGTCGTATGCACCGGACGGATCGCGCGCGCGTAGCCGTTATGCGCCATGGATGCGATCTTGCCCAGCTCGCCCTTGGTGAACGCGCCGTTGGTCAGCACCGCGCCAATGGTCGTATTCCCGGTGAAGGGGTCGCGCGGTTGTCCGGCGTCCTTCCAAAGCTCGGCCTCGGAAGAACGCAGCCCGCTGCCGTTCTCGGCGCGCATCCCGGCGATCTGCCGTCCGGTGTCGATGTCGAACACATCGCCGAGCGCGTTCAGGACGACGATCGCCCCGACCCTGACCGCCCCGACCTGCACGGCGAACGTGCCGACGCCGGTCTTCATCGCATATTCGCGCCCGCGGTATTTGCCGACGCAGGCGCCCGTGCCCGCTCCCACGCAGCCCTGCGGCAACGCTTCGCGCGACGCGGCTTCACAGGCCCGGTAAGCCATTTCGGCGTCTGGACGGACGTCCATCCGCCCCAGCGCGAGGTCAAAAATGCACGACTGGCAGACCAGCGGTACCCTTGTCACGCCGGTGTCGAAGCCAACGCCGCGTTCTTCCAGCCAGCGCATCACGCCGCCCGCCGCGTCCAGCCCGAACGCCGAGCCGCCCGACAACAGCAGTGCGTGCAGCCCTTTCGCGTCCATGCGCGGGTCGAGCAGGGGGGTCTCCCGCGAGGCGGGCCCGCCGCCCCGGATATCTACGCCCGCCGGGGCGCATTCGTCAAATAGCAGCACGGTGCAGCCGGTACCGGCTTCCAGATCCTGCGCGTGTCCTGCGCGGAAGCCGCCGACCTCCATAAATCCAATTTCTTTCATGATTCGGTTCCCTCCATTGCATGGTTTTTGATGGGGATTCAATAACACAGGATGTCGTACAGCAGGATGCACACGCAGGCGACTGCGAAAATACCTGCGGAGACCCCGATAATGCGCGCGACTTCCCGGGTCGTCGGGGATTTTTCCGCCTTCCCGTAATCGTTCAGCATCGCGTTGCGGTACTCGAAACGCTTTCGGCCAAAACCGGGCCTGGTGTCCAGCTCGGCCAGGAATATCAGCCACAGGACGATTGCCATCGCCAGCATCAGCGGCGCGCGTTTGCCGCCGCGCATACTGGCGGCATGGGTCTTGTAAATATAGATCGCCGCCGCAGGGCTGGGTACAAAGGTGTCCGACGCGGCGTGCAGCTCCATTTCCTGATATTCCGGCAGTTTTTTTCCGTCGCTGCCGCGCAGCTGCCCGCCCTGCCAGATGCCGGAAAGCAGGGGCTCCGATTGGGCGGCAGTCACTTCATAACCTTCCTGCGATACGAAAAAGGTCTGCCGCGCGCCGTCCGGGGAAAGGAACTGTACCGTGGATTGCGGGAGCCCGTCTTCGACGCGGATCGCATAACCGTCCTTCCGGTATTCGGACACCGTTTCGGACCGGTATATCAAAGGAAAGATCCGATGGGCGAACCGCACGGCGGGCAGCCGGTAAAAGCCGATATAGACGGCGGCTGTACCAAAGACTGCCACGAGGATCGCGGCGGCAAAGATCGAACGTTTTTTCTCCATATGGCCCTCCTGCGTATGCGGCAGAATCCTGGACAAACGGTCCGATCGGCCTTTGCAGCCCGTCGGGCATTTTACATTCTGCTACAAGCAGAAAAGGCTGCGGGAACGAAGCCTTTTTCCGTTTTATGCGAATACATTCAGACGCCGGTAGACCGCGCTCAGCGCCTTGCCGACCGCGCAGACCAGCACCGCCGCGATGATCGCCTCCGGTACGCCCTGCGTCCCGACGACGCCCATGATGACGCCGAGCAGAAGCTGATAGCTTTCGCCCGCCGCTGCGGCGTACTGTTCGCCGAACAGCACGTAGATCAGCCCCATCACGCCGATGGTGTTGGTGATCGAGCCAAGGAAGCCCGCCGCGACGAACGCCGCCGCGTCCTGCTTCACCAGCTTTGCGACCAGCTGATAGACCAGTCCGGCGACCACGCCGATCAGGATGCGCGGGACGATTGCGACGATCAGGCTTTTCCAGCTGCCGTGGAATTCCGGGCTAAGGCTGTAGAACGGGGTGAACACAAAAGAGGTCAGGGTCGGCGTGAGGGTTGCGCGGATCACGCTGGTGATCCCGAACAGTCCGCCAAGCACCGCGCCCACTTTCGGCCCGAACAGGCATGCGCCCAGAATGACGGGGATGTGCATGGTCGTTGCATTCATGAAGCCCAGCGGGATGTAGCCGAGGGGGGTGAAAGCCATAAGGACCATCAGGCCGGTGAGCAGCCCCATCTGGGTGAGCAGGCGCACGTTGGCGCGCGGTGCGGTTTTCTGGTTGTTCATGTACAAAATACCTCCTGCTGCCGTCCCGGGAAAACGCCGGGTACAGCGCAAATTTTTTTACTGCTTTTGATTCCGCTGCCAAATGAGCGCGAGCCCCTTCAGTACGATCTGCGGGTCGCGGCGCGCTTCCGTGCGGAGATAGGGCTGGATCAGCGCGGCGGCGCTTCCGGAAAGGATGACCTCCGGCGGCGCGCCCAGTTCTTCTGCGAAGCGGGCGAGCAGGCCGTCAATCATAGCCGCCGTGCCGTACACCGAACCGATCTGGATCGCGTCGGCGGTGGCGCGCCCCAGCACGGACTTCGGCGGGGTGTCAAGGCGCACCTCCGGAAGCTGCGCCGCCGCCCGCCCGAGCGCGTGCAGGGCGATATGGAGCCCCGGCGCGATTGCCGAACCGATGAGCGCGCCGTCCGCGTCGAGCGCGGTAAAGGTGATCGCGGTACCCAGGTCGACGACCACGCAGGGGAGCGCCGCCGTCTGGCTGGCCCAGACCGCCGCCGCGACCCGGTCGGCCCCGAGGGTGCGGGGCTGGTCGACCTTGAGGTTCAGCCCGGTCTTTACGCCCGCGCCGATGGTCAGCACCCGGCAATCGGTCAGGAACGACAGCGCGCGGTGCAGGATCGGGATCATGGAAGGTACGACCGAGGAAAGCACCGCGCCTTCGATCGGCTCGTGACCGACGCCGTGCAGCGCGAAAATGCTTTTCAGGCCGCAGGCGTATTGCTCGCCCGTCTGGCGTTCGTCGGTTGCCATCGAAGCGACAAACGAAATGCCGTCTCCGTGGAAACCGCCGATCGTGACGTGGCTGTTCCCGATATCCAGCGCGATCAGCATGGCGTGCCCTCCTTTGCGGGGAATCAAATTCACAGCAAACCCATTATAGACGATTTCGTCCCCGTTGGCAAGGAGAAAATCCACCTGTTCGGAAATTTTGTCCGCAGGGCGGGGATCGCGGGCAAAGGCGCAAAAAAGCCGCCGCGCTGCGGTCGGCAGCGCGGCGGCAGGGGAGCGCGGTTTCCGGCGTTCGGGGCGGGACGGCTTACAGGACGCCAAAAACCCGGTTGAGACGTTTCACGTCCGCCGGACGGATCTTCAGGGTGACAAGCTCGTCGCCCGTACCGCCGTAGATGTAATCGAAGGCGAGCAGGGAATCGTCGAAGATGCAGTCGAGCTCCAACCCGATCAGCGGGATCGAGCCGACGGTGTAGCCCGTTTGCGCTTGCACCTTTTTGCGGTCGGCCATTTTCAGCCGGGAAAACCCGAACCGGGCTTTCAGATCTTCAAAGTCGAGCCTGCCGCGGTTGCCGGACAGGATGCAGGCGATCAGCCCGCGGTCGCTTTGCAGGACGAAGGTCGGGGCGGCCTTCGTAATGTCATAATACGGGGCGGCGTCGGAAGCGGAGCGGATCGGCGCCGCCTGTTCGATCAGCGCATAGTCCGCGCCTGCCTGTTTCAGGTGTGCGTCCAGTTCTGGGATCGTGTACATGTTGCATCCTCCATCCTAAATGATATTCTTGATATCCGTATCGATCGCCGGTTGGTCAGCCCAGCAGCCTGCGCAGCCGGCCGGCGGCTTCGGCGGTCTTGGCCTGGTCGCCGAACGCGGTCAGACGGAAGAAGTTCGCGCCGTTCCGGCCAAAGCCCGCGCCCGGGGTGCCGACCAGATTGGCGTTTTCCAGCAGGTAGTCGAAAAACGCCCAGCTTTCCATCCCATTCGGGCACTTGAGCCACAGATAGGGGCTGTTCTTGCCGCCGGTGTACCAGATGCCGAGTTCGGTGAGCGTGTTGGCGAGTACCGCCGCATTCTGCTGGTAGTAGGCGAGCGCCTCGTGGATCTCGCGCTGCCCCTGCTCGGTGAAGACGGCTTCCGCGCCGCGCTGGACGATATAGGGCACACCGTTGAACTTGGTCGTCTGACGGCGCAGCCACATCCGGCGCGCCTCTCCGTTGGCAAGCGCTTCGGGGACGACCGTATAGCCGCAGCGCGTCCCAGTGAAGCCCGCCATCTTGGAGAACGAACAGAATTCGATCGCGCACTGTTTCGCGCCCGGCAGCTCGAAGATTGAACGGGGGAGCGACGGGTCGGTGATGAAGCATTCATACGCGGCGTCGTACAGGATGACCGCTTCGTGTTCGAGCGCATAATCGACCCACGCCTGCAAGCCCGCGCGGTCGTAGGCCGCGCCGGTCGGGTTGTTCGGGGAGCAGATATAGATGATATCCGCGTGGACGGCAGGGTCGGGGAGGGGCAGGAAGCCGTTGCCCTCGTTCGCGTCGGCGAAGACGATCGGACGCCCGTCCATGCGGTTGGTATCGACATAGACCGGATAGACCGGGTCGGGGATCAGGACGGTGTTGTCCTTGGAAAAGATATCAAGGATGTTGCCGAGGTCGCTCTTCGCGCCGTCCGAGATGAACACCTCGTTTTGAGCGAGGGCCACGCCGCGCGACGCGTAATAATCGACGATCGCGGACTGCAAAAAGCCGTAGCCCTGCTCGTCGCCGTAGCCGTGGAAGGTCTCCTTCACGCCCTGTTCGGCGGAGGCCTCGCGTAGCGCTTCCACAACCATGGGGGCGAGCGGCAGGGTCACGTCTCCGATGCCGAGGCGGATGACCGGCGCGTCCGGGTGGGCGGCCTGATAGGCGTTGACCCGGTGGGCGATATCGGCGAACAGGTAATTGGTTTCCAAAGTCTTGAAATTGGGACACAGTTTCATGGATCAGGGCTCCTTTTGTGCGTCGCGCCGCGCCTTTGCCGCCGCGATAAAGGCGCGGAAAAGCGGGTGCGCGTGATTGGGACGGGATTTGAACTCGGGGTGGAACTGCACGCCGAGGTAGAATGGGTGGCCGGGCAGCTCGACGGTCTCGACCAGCTCGCCCGAGGGCGACGTGCCGGAGACCGTCAGCCCGGCAGCTTCAAGCGGTTCGCGGAAGGCGTTGCTGAATTCGTAGCGGTGGCGGTGGCGCTCGGAGATTTCGGCGCAGCCATAGGCGGCGGCCAGCCGCGTCCCCGGCTTCACCCGGCAGGGATACGCGCCCAGCCGCATTGTGCCGCCCTTCTGTGAAATGCCCTGCTGGCTTTCCATCAGGTCGATGACGCAGTGGGCGCTGTCCGGATCGAATTCGCGGGAATTCGCGTCGGCGAGCCCGAGCGCCTGCCGCGCATAGTTGATGACCGCGATCTGCATCCCGAGACAGATGCCGAAGTAGGGGATTTTGTGCGTGCGGGCGTACTCGGCGGCGCAAAGCATGCCGTCGATGCCGCGCCCGCCGAAGCCGCCGGGCAGGATGATGCCGTCGGCGTCGGAAAGCAGCGCCTGCGCGGAAGCCTCGTTCAGCGCTTCGGAGTCGACCCAGTCGATGTCGACAAAGACGCCGGTCTCATAGCCGCCGTGCCGCAGCGCTTCGGCGACCGAAAGGTAGGCGTCGTGCAGCCGCACGTATTTGCCGACCAGCGCAATCCTGACCCGCCCGCGGCGGTCGCGGATACGCTGGATCATTTCGCGCCAGTCTGACAGGTCGGCGGGCGGGCCCGGAATCGCCAGCTCCCGGCAGACGATGTCGGAAAAATGGCTTTCCTCCAGCATCAGCGGCGCTTCATAAAGCACGGACAGCGTCCGGTTTTCGATGACGCAGTCGGGCGCGACGCTGCAAAACAGCGAAATCTTGTGCCGCAGTTCTTCCTCCATGGGGCGGTCGACGCGGGCGACGATGATATCCGGGCTGATGCCCATGCCGCGCAGCTCCTTGACCGAATGCTGGGTCGGCTTGCTCTTGGGCTCGTCCGAGCCGGAGATGTACGGCACGAGCGTCACGTGGATGAACAGGCAGTTTCGCCGCCCGGCCTCGGCGGCGATCTGGCGGATCGCTTCAAGGAAGGGCTGCGACTCGATGTCGCCGGTGGTGCCGCCGATCTCGGTGATGACGATGTCGGCGGCGGCCTTTTTGCCGACCGAATAAATGAACGACTTGATCTCGTTCGTGATGTGCGGGATCACCTGCACGGTTTCGCCAAGGTATTCCCCGGCACGCTCTTTATTCAGCACGTTCCAGTAGACCTTACCGGTGGTGAGGTTGGAGAACCGGTTCAGGTCTTCGTCGATGAACCGTTCGTAATGCCCGAGGTCGAGGTCGGTCTCGGCCCCGTCCTCGGTGACGTAGACCTCGCCGTGCTGGAAAGGGCTCATGGTGCCGGGGTCGACGTTAATATAAGGATCCAGCTTCTGCGCGGCGACCTTCAGGCCGCGCGCCTTGAGCAGCCGCCCGAGGGAGGCTGCGGTAATGCCTTTTCCGAGACCGGAAACCACGCCGCCGGTCACGAAAATATATTTTGTCATAGATCGATCGTTCCTTCAAAAACGGTGGTCGCTGCGCCCGAAAGCCAGACCGCGTCGTCGGTATAGCGGACGGTCAGGTCGCCGCCGCGCAGCCGGACGAGCATGTCGGTATCCTTTTCGCGCAGGCCGTTGAGGACAGCGGCGACGCCTACCGCGCATGCGCCGGTGCCGCAGGCCAGGGTCTCGCCGCTGCCGCGCTCCCAGACGCGCATTTTCAGCCCGCCGTCGGGCAATACGTTGACGAACTCGGTGTTGACGCGTTCGGGGAACAGCGGATTGTGTTCAAATTTGGGGCCGATGCGGCGCAGGTCCAGCAGGTCGACGCTTTCCTTGAGGAAAACGACGCAGTGCGGATTGCCCATCGACACGCAGGTGATGTGATAGACCTTTTCGTCGACCACGAGGGGCGCGGCGACGATGCTGGAGCCGTCGAGGTACGCGGGGATCTCGGCGGGGGCCAGCAGGGCGCGCCCCATGTCGACGCGCGCGGACTGCATTTTGCCGTCCGCTACCGTCAGGTGCAGGCGCTTGACGCCGCTGAGCGTTTCCACCGAAAGGTCGGTACGCCCGTCGGTCATGCCGTTGTCATACAGGTATTTGCCGACGCACCGGATGCCGTTGCCGCACATTTTGCCTTCGCTGCCGTCGGCGTTGAACATACGCATTTTGGCGTCGGCCGCCTCCGACGGGCAAATGAGGATCACGCCGTCCGATCCGACGCCGAAATGGGGACGCGAAAGGGTGACCGCCAGCCCGGCAGGGTCCTCGACCGTCTGGCGGAAGCAGTTGATGTAAATATAATCGTTCCCGCAGCCATGCATTTTGGTGAATTGCAGCTTCATATTGTAAACACTCCTGTTATCGAAAAGAAATCACCGCTATTATAGCACGCGGGGGATGGGATTTCTACAGAAAGTTTGCATGAAAAACCGCCGTCCAAAGGGGCGGGAATTGCTGCGCGGGCATGAAGGACGCGATCCCGCCCCAACGGCGGCGCGCCTTATTCCGGTTCGTTCGCGCTGAGGATATCCTTCGCGGCTTGCAGCTTGGTGATCCGCCGGTCCATCGCGTTTTTTTCAATGAAGGCGTGGGCGTCCGGTTCGGTCATGCCGCAGCATTCAATCAGGATGCATTTGGCGCGGTCAACGGTCTTGATCTCCTCGATCCGGCGCAGCAACTTCCGGTTTTCATTTTGCAGCCCGGCCAACCGGCTGCGCGTCGACCGCACGAAGCGCAGCGCCTGAAAAAACAGCGCCCGGTTGAGCGGCTTGGACAGCACCAGCACGCCGTCCGCCTCGACCTTATCCGCAGCGGCTTCGCTCACTTCCTCCCGCACCAGCAGCAGCACGCCCGCCGTGGTGGTGTGCGCCGCGTGGAGCGCCAACTCGTGCCCGAATTCATCCGGCAGGGGCGCGTTGACGATCAGGAGGCTGAAATCGTGTTCGAGCAGCAGCCTGCGGGCTTCCGCGCCGCTGCCCGCGGTCAGCGCCTGCTCCCCGCCGCCCGCGCTTTGCAGGGACTTCGCAAGCGAAGCGTTCGCTTTCTCGCTGCCGGAAACCAGCAGTGCCAGCTCCATGGGAACGCACCTCCTTGTTGTCTCCCTGCGCGGCAGGGCTCAATAATGTTCAAAATACAGGCCGCGTTCGACCTTTTCCTTGTTCTCCGCCGACTGGTAGCGCTCCCATTCCTCAGCCTTGGCCGTCAGGTAGCTGGCGAAGGTGCGTTCGGGCAGGTGCTCGCGCAGGAAAGCGCTGCCGTTGGCCAGCTCGACTGCGTCCCGCAGCGAACCCGGCAGGGAGGCGTAACGCCCTGTGACCTCCGCCTTCGCCGTAAACAGGTTTTCGTTGCACGGTTCGGGCAGCGCAAGGCCGCGGTCGATCCCGTCCATGCCCGCGTGGATCAGCAGCGCGAACGCCAGATAAGGGTTTGCCCCCGCGTCCGGCGAACGCAGCTCCATCCGGCTCAGCTCGCCGGTTGCCGACGGGATGCGCACCAGAGGCGACCGGTTCTGGTGCGACCAGGTGATGTATTTGGGCGCTTCAAATTCCCCGAACCGCCGGTAGGAATTGGTCAGCGGATTGAGGAAGGCGGTCAGCTCGCCCGCCCGCGCAAGGATGCCCGCAATAAAGCTCTCGCAGGTCTGCGAATGTTCCTGTTCGGTACGGAACATGTTCCGCCCGTTCTGGAACAGGGAAAGGTTGATGTGCAGCCCGCTCCCGCTCGCGCCGGGGACCGGTTTGGGCAGGAAGGAGGCGAACAGCCCGTTGCCCGCCGCCATGGTCTTGACGACCCACTTGAAGGTGACAAGGTTGTCGGCGGCTTCGAGCGCGTCGGAGTATTTGAAATCGATCTCGTTCTGCCCCGGCCCCTGTTCGTGGTGCGAGCTTTCAGGCTGGATGCCCATCTCCTCAAGCGTCAGGCAGATCTGGCGGCGGACGTTTTCGCCCTTGTCCAGCGGCGCGATGTCAAAGTAACCCGCGTGGTCGTGGGGCGTCAGGGTCGGACGCCCCTTGTCGTCGCGCTCGAACAGATAGAATTCGCTTTCGGTGCCGACCTTGCAGGTCAGGCCCTGCGCCTGCGCGCGGGCGGCGGCTTCCTTGAGGATGTATCGCCCATCGCCCTCGAAGGGGCGTCCGTCGGGATAACGGATGTCGCAGAAAAAGCGTACCACCCGACCCTGCGACGGACGCCACGGCAGGATGGAAAGGGTCGCGGGATCGGGGAGCAGCAGCAGGTCGGACTGCTCGATGTTCATGAACCCTCGGAACGCCGACGCGTCGAAGCAGATGCCCGAGGCGAACGCGCGCGGCAGCTCGCCGGGCATGATAGACAGGTTTTTCTGGATGCCGAAAATATCGCAAAATGCAAGGCGGATAAACTTAACGTCGTTTTCCTCGATGAAGCGGAGGACTTCCTGTACGGTGTCGTTCATGCCGCACCTCCTGGTTTCGTTTGGCAATATTATATCATACGGGGCGGCGGCTTTTAACCCCCTCCGCATTTTTTTTGCCGCTGCGGCGCAGCCGAACGGGTCGGGGATGCCCGCCGCGAGCGCTGCGTTACTCATAGGTATACAGCTGCCGGTAACCGGCTTCCGGGTTGGGGGTGAGGATGTGGAAGCGCCGGGCGAGCGCCGCCTCCGCGCTGCCGCCAAAGGCCTTGCAGAAGGCTTCGACGTGTGGACGGAGCTCCGCAAGGTCGTCCGGCGCGGCTTCGCGTACCAGCACCTGCCGGGGCAGGCCGGAGGGCGCTTCGTCGCAGCACAGCGCGATCTTGCCGCCGTGCATCCCCGTGCCGCAAAAATAGCTGACGGGTACGCGCCCCTCCGCGCCGTTGCCGAGCACGACGATCAGCCCGCCTGCCTGGTACTCCCCAAGGAAGGACCCGGCCTGCCCGCCGATGACGAGTACCGGGTACTTGCCGAGGTAGCTTTTCATGTGGATGCCGCCCCGGTAGCCGCAGTCGCCTTCGATCAGGATGCGCCCGCCGCGCATCGCGTAGCCCGCCGCGTCGCCGCAGCTGCCGTGGATCACGATTTCGCCTTCGTTCATGGTGTCGCCGGTCGCGTCCTGCGCGTTGCCGAATACTTCGATGGTCGAACCGTTGAGGTATTGCCCCAGGCCGTTGCCGGGGGTCCCGTACAGCCGGAACCTGCGCCCGGAGGAGCCGCAGCCAAGGTAGCGCTGCCCGAGCAGGTTTTCCACTACGATCTCGGGGTCGGCGCAGGCGGCGATCTGCCGGTTGAGCTCCTGATAATACAGTGTGTTTGCCGTGAAAACCATTACCTGGCACCTCCCAGTTTTTTCGCGCGCTCGGTGCTTGAAAACGCCATCAGCTGCGGTTTTTCCCGGATCAGGCCGAAATCAATGGAGGAAAGCGGGGTGCGCTCCCGGATCAGGGAGGTGTAAATGCCCGCGCGCTCCACATCGCCGATCAGGATGAAGCCGACCAGCCGGTCGTCCCGGGTGACGAGCCGCTTGTAATTGCCGCCCTCGCGGGACAGCCACGCTTCGCCGTCATAGGATCCCGCCGTGACCATGTGCAGCCCGAGGAAGCCCGAGGCGTTCATCGGGACCGCCTTTTCAAAGGGACGGTCGCCGCCCGCCATATTCATCCCGGCGGTCTCGCCCTGTAAATAGGCGTTGGGCAGCAGCGCAAGGATGCGGTCGGTTCCCGTTGTGATATCATGCGACAGGGCGCAGTCGCCCGCCGCGTAAATGCCGGGGACGGTGGTCTGCGAATGACTGTCCGTGCAGACGCCGCGCTCGACCTTGCAGCCCGCCGCTTCGGCAAGCTCGGTATTGGGGCGCACGCCGACCGCCACGACCAGTACGTCGAACGCGAGCGTTTCGCCGCTGTTTTGCAGCGCCGCAGTATTTTCGGTGAAGCGCCGCACCGACTCGCCGAGCCGGAATGCCACGCCCTGCCGTTCCATATGCCGCTGGATGATCGCGGCGGGTTCCTCGTCGAGGACGTTGGGCAGGATACGCGGCGCAAGGTCGATCACGGTCACCGACCGAGCAAGGCCGAGGATACCCTCCGCACATTTCAGGCCGATCAGGCCCGCGCCGACGATCAGCACGTTTTGATCCTTCCGGCCGCCGAGCAGGGCGCGCAGGCGCTTGGCGTCGTCGAGCGTCATAAAGCTGGTCTGGCGTTCGACCCGATCGAGCCCTTCCATCGGGGGGACGAAGGGACGGGAGCCGGTCGCAAGGCACAGCCGGTCGAAGGGCAGCGATGTGCCGTCGTCCAAAACGGCGGTTTTGCCGTCGATCCGGAGGACGGTGCGCCCCAACAGCGCGGTCACGCCCTTCGCTTCATAAAAATCCGCCGGGCGGTAGCGCAGCGCCTTTTCCTCCGTGGTCTTGCCTTGCAGCAGGTAGGAGATCAGCGGCCTGCCGTAGGCCGGGTACGGTTCGGCGGAAACGACCGTGATCGGGGAGGTTTTATCCACCACGCGGATCCCCTCGATGCAGCCGACCGCCGCCGTGCCGTTGCCGATTATCAAATACTTCACCGTGTCTCACCTCTCCTCATATACAATGGCCTTGTTCGGGCAGCCCTGCACGCACATCGGCTCGCCCGCCCCGTTTTTCTGGCACAGCTCGCATTTTTGCACCGCGCCCTGTTCGGAATGGCTGAGCGCGCCGTAAGGGCAGGACAGGATGCAGGTGCAGCAGCCGACGCACCGGTCGGGGTCGATGTGTACCGCGCCGTCCTGGATGGTCAGCGCGCCGGAGATGCAGCCCTTCACGCAAAGCGGTTCCTCGCAGTGGCGGCAGGAGACCGCGAAGGAAATGTTGTCGCGCTCCTCGATCTTGATGCGCGGCGCGATCTTCCGGTCTTTCAGCGCCTTCACCATATCGCTTTTGCCGGAGTTGGCGAAGGCGCAGTAATATTCGCACAGATGGCACCCGAGGCACCATTTTTCGTTGACATATACGCGTTTCATTGCATTCCGCCCCCTTATTCGCCCGCGTGCCGGATGCCGAGGATGTCGAGTTCCTTTTGGGTCAGCCCGATGCCGCGCAGCATCAGTCGGTTGCCGCGCAGCGCTTCGATCGAGTTGATGCCCATGCCGCCCATCATTTCCTTCAGCTCGTGATCCCATGCCGTGACCAGGTTGACCAGCCGTTTGCAGCCGATGTCCGGGTTCAGGCGCTTGACCAGCTCGGGGCGCTGGGTCGCGATGCCCCAGTTGCACTTGCCGGACTGGCAGGTGCGGCACAGGTGACAGCCCAGCGCGAGCAGGGCGGAGGTGGCGATGTAGACCGCGTCCGCGCCCAGCGCGATCGCCTTGAGCAGGTCGGCGGAATTGCGCACCGAACCGCCGATGACGACCGAGACCTGATCGCGGATGCCTTCGTCGCGCAGCCGCTGGTCGACCGCCGCGAGCGCCAGCTCGATCGGGATGCCGACGTTGTCGCGGATGCGGGTGGGGGCCGCGCCGGTGCCGCCGCGGTAGCCGTCGATGGCGATGATATCCGCGCCCGAGCGGGCGATGCCGGAGGCGATTGCGGCCACGTTATGCACCGCCGCGATTTTCACGATAACCGGCTTTTTGTAGCCGGTCGCCTCCTTGAGCGAGAAGACGAGCTGCCGCAGGTCTTCGATCGAATAGATATCGTGGTGCGGGGCGGGGGAGATCGCATCGGCCCCTTCGGGGATCATGCGGGTGCGGGAGATGTCGGGGCCGACCTTGAGGCCGGGGAGGTGTCCGCCGATGCCGGGCTTCGCGCCCTGCCCCATTTTGATCTCGATGGCCGCGCCCGCTTCGAGATATTCCTTGAACACGCCGAAGCGTCCGGAGGCGACCTGTACGATGGTGTGATCGCCGTACTGATAAAAGTCCTGATGCAGGCCGCCCTCGCCGGTATTATAATAGGTACCGAGTTCGACCGCCGCGCGGGCGAGCGACGCGTGCGCGTTGTAGGAGATCGAGCCGTAGCTCATGGCCGAAAACATGACCGGCACGTTGAGCTGGAGCTGCGGGCTGAGGTTGTTCACGAGGTTGCCGTCGGCGTCGCGCTCGATGCGGCCCGGTTTCTTGCCAAGGAAGGTGCGGGTCTCCATCGGTTCGCGCAGCGGGTCGATCGGCGGGTTGGTCACCTGCGATGCGTTGATGAGGATCTTATCCCAGTAAATGGGGAAGGGTTCCGGGTTGCCCATCGAGGAAAGCAGTACGCCGCCCGAACCGGCCTGCCGGTAGACCTCGGAGATCGCCTTGCCCGTCCAGTTGGCGTTCTCCTTGAAGGTGTGGTCGGTCTTGACGATCTTGAGCGCGCGGGTCGGGCAGAGCGAGACGCAGCGGTGGCAGCAGACGCATTTGGATTCGTCGCTGACCATATGGCCGAAGTCCACGTCGTACTGGTGGACCAGATTGGCGCACTGCCGTTCGCAGGCGCGGCAGGTGATGCAGCGGTCGGGGTTGCGCACCACCTCATATTGTGGGTAAAGGAAATCAATCGCCATGGCTGGCCCCTCCTTCCTGTAAATTGACGATAACGGCTTCGCCGCCGCGCGGGGCCCAGAGCCGGTCGAGCGCGGGCTCGACGACGCGGATCGCGCATTCCTCCGAAGCGATGTAGACCGTGCTGCCTTTTTCGCCGACCACCATCGAGCGCAGCTTCAGGCGGTCGTTCAAGGCCATCAGCCCGCCCTCATAGCCGACGAGGATGGAGAACGGCCCGGTGACGCAAAGGCTGGCGAAGGCGTTGCGCAGATAGGTGAGCGTTTCGCGCTCCTTGGGCGGTCTGGCTTCGATGGTCGACCAGAACGGCGCGGCGATCACGTGCGAGATTTCCTCAAGGGTCAGACCGAGCCTGCGGCCCAGATAATCGATGATATAGGTGATGACCTCGGTGTCGGTGAGCAGGTTGCAGCGGTAGCCGAACATTTCGATAAAGCGCCGGTTGGCGTCGTAGGAGGAGATCTCCCCGTTATGTACGACCGTCGTATCGAGCAGCGCGAACGGATGCGCGCCGCCCCACCAGCCGGGGGTGTTGGTCGGATAACGGCCGTGCGCCGTCCACGAGTAGGCGCGGTATTCTTCCAGCCGGTAATATTCGCCCACGTCCTCCGGGAAGCCGGACGCCTTGAAAACGCCCATGTTTTTCCCGGAAGAAAAGATGTACGCGCCGTCAAACTGGTCGTTGACACGGATCACGCAGCGGGCGACGAACTCGCGTTCGTCGAGCTGGCTGGCTTCCAGCTTGGTGGGGAGCGGGGCGACGAAATAACGCCAGATCATGGGCTCGTCGGTGATGCGGGGATGACGGCGCACCGGGATCTTCGACAGGTTGACAATGTCGAAATGGCGTTCCAGAAAGGCTTCGCAGCCGTCGCGGGCCGACTGGCTGTCATAGAATACGTGAAAGGCGTAAAAATCCTTGTATTCCGGGTAAATGCCGTAACCGGCAAAGCCGCCGCCGAGGCCGTTGGAGCGGTCGTGCATCGTGGCGATGGAGGTGATGATGTGCGAGCCGTCGATGCGGGAGCCGTCCTTCTGGAAGATGCCGGAGATCGCGCAGCCGGAAGGGATGCGTACCCGGCCTTCTTTTTGCAGCATGGGGATGCCTCCTTTGAGAGTGGTGTTGTTTTTTGCGGGAAGCAAAAAATGACGCCTGCGATAAGCCGCCCCCAAAAGGGGCAGCCTGTCGCAGACGCCATTGTCCGTCTTTTATTGTAAAGCACCGCCTTTCATTCGTCAAGTAAAACTTGCCCAAAATCGGGGATTTCACGGTTTGCACAGGCGCGAGCCAGCGATCGCGGGCTTTATGTGGTGCGGTTGCACAAAAAAACCGACCGGCGGGGCGGTCTTGACAAAGGGAGGCGGGCGGGCTATACTGGACGAAAACGGATGGAGGGGATCGGATGTTTGACGAAACGAGGGACCGGATCATGCGCGCGGCGATGGAGCTGCTGAAGGCCAAGGGATACGCGACGATGACGACGCGGGATATCGCGCGGGAAGCCGGGGTGAATGAATGCACGATCTTTCGGAAATTCCCGACGAAAAAGGATATCGTCCTTGCGGCGATGCAGGAGGATGAATGGAGGCCGGACCTGGAAAACGCCTTCGACCCGCCGGTGTGGGAGCTGGAGACCGACCTGCGGATGTTCCTGCGCCGGTATTTGGAACGGGTGACGCCGGAGATGGTGCAGCTTTCGATCGGGCTGCGCGCGCCGCAGCTTTATGCGGATACCGCCGAACGGATCCGGGAGATCCCGCGGGCGCTGCTGGATGCGGTGCGGGCGTATTTGGAGGAGATGCAGCGGCGGGGCGAAGTGCGCGGGACGGATCTGGATGCGCTGGCGCTGGGATTCACGGCGGCGGCGTTTGGGTTCGCATTTTTTCAGGCGTCGTTTGGCGACTCGCTTGCAGCGGTATCGAAGGAAACGTATGTGGATCGGTATGCGGAAATGTTCGCGCAGGGCGTCCGTCTGGAGCGCGGCGGGGAGGGGGACGGCGCAGCGGCAGGCGTGTGAACGGCCGGGCAGGCGGTACAGGCATCGCCGCCCCTGTTGCTTGAAAGCGATTTGACCGTGACGCCATAATCTTGAAACCGTTTTTCGGTTTCCGACATTTGCTGTGGGGTGCTTCCAAGCATACGCCGCTCGAATATGAGCAGGGTATCGAGCTCGCCGCGGATCGCTGCGCACATCGCCTGCGTCAGGCCGCTTTGCGGCGGCAAGCCGTCCGGCGGCGGCGCAACGGAAACGCCGATCACGGTATCCGTCGTGCCGATCCCCAGAAACAGCGCCTGCACCGTGTTTTGATCCCTTCCATAAAGCCAGATCCGCATTTTGATCGAAACCGCCTTTCCCGCTCCGTGATACCGGAGCTTTTTTTCATGATCCTATATTTTATTGCGTTTATGGGCGGATTATGCCGGAGATCGGAAAATGATTTGCGGCGGCTGCGAAAAAACGACGCCTGACAGCTCTGACGGATCAATAAACGCCGTTATCCCTTTCCGACGGCTGCGATAGGGCCTTGCCGGTATAAAAAGGTAATCGCTGCATCAGAAAAGGGTCTGCGCGAAAATCATATCGTTTCACGGCTTTATTCTTTCCGCACGGCCCCTGTACGAGCAATATTGTATGGGGCTGTATCACGATCAGAAGGATGCGCCTTCCGGAAAAGGCCCGGCCTGCTGCCGAGATCCCTCAACCCGGGTGGAGAGCGTCTCTTTTAATTGGGCTAAAAACAATTCTGACGCCGCTGAAAATACCTGGTATTTTTTCCAGATCAGGTACATCCAAGATTCGATCCGGGGCTCCAGCGGGCGGAAACAGAGGCGGGAATGCCGGGTAAAATCCATGATCCCATCCAAAGTAAACACATATCCGACGCCCTCCTCAGCCAGCAGGCAGAGCGTATTGACGAGATTGCCGGTCGCTACGATCCGAAGTTTATCATAGTGATAGCCCAGCCAGCCGGACAGGCCATTTTCCCCGGCCAGCTGCCGGGAGGAAATAAGGGGGAGGTCCCGTAGGTCCTCCGGGCGGATCGCGTCCTTCCCGGCCAATGGAGCGTCCTTTTTCATGAGAAGCCCCCATACATCGGGGCGGGGGAGCCGCAAGGAATCATATTTGCTGACATCGATCGGTTCGATGATCGTCCCGAAGTCGATCAGCCCCCGGTCCAGACGCTCGGTAACGTCATAGCCGTCGCCGCTGAAAAAATGGAAATGAATACCGGGATGCGTTTCCTGCACAGCGGAAACGGTTTGCGCGATCAGGCGCATCCCTTCCGTTTCGCCGCCGCCGATGTAGACATCGCCGCTGACCGCTTCGCCGGACGCGCTGACCTCCGCCCTGGTCTTTTCCATCAGGGACACGATCTCCTCCGCCCGTTTGCGAAGGAGCATCCCATCCTTTGTCAGCTTTATCCGTTTTCCTCTTATGAACAACTGCTTTCCCAGTTCCTCCTCCAGCTCCTTCAGCTGGCGGGAGAGGGGCGGCTGTGTCATATGAAGGACCTCAGCGGCTCCCGATATGGTTTCCTCACGCGCTACGGTCAAGAAGTATTGCAATACCCGTATGTCCATCGTGGATCCCTCCCATTTTTTGATAACGCCAGTATAGCATATCCTTATATACCTTTCAAGTATATCTACATATATTATATATGTATTTGATAATTGCATCGACGGTCTGTATAATGTAGTTGTTCAGATAAAGCCATTACCGGTTATCAAACAGGTCTTTGGGATTTCAAAAGGAGGCAGGCCATGAACGAGCCAACCGCACAAAAGCAGGCTGTGATCCAAAATCTTGTAGACGCCGGATGCGATCGGGAATTGATCGACCAATTCCTGCGTCTTTGGGATGCCGGGCAGAGGGACGCGGAATTGTCCTTGCTTGCAAAGCACCGCAAATTTTTGCTGGATCGCTGCCATGCCCAGCAGAAGAAGATCGACTGCCTGGATTATCTGATCTACAACATCAGACGCGATTCTGAAAACGATTAAGGTAAGGAGTATATGACAATGAAACAGGATGAAACGCGCACGTTTGAAATTTATCCCAGTATTGAAATGAAGCCCGTCCGCTTCAAGAACCGCTTTGGAATAGAACTGGCGGGCCACCTCTATCTGCCGGAGGGCTATGCGGCGAAGAAGAATGCCGCTATCATCGTAGCCGGTCCCTTCGGCGCGGTGAAGGAGCAGGCGGCGGGCCTCTACGCCCAGCAGTTTGCCGCCATGGGCTTCGTGTCCCTCGCCTTTGACCCGTCCTTCGGCGGAGAGAGCGGCGGCGAGGTCCGCAACACCGCCTCCCCGGACATCTTCACCGAGGACTACAGCGCCGCCGTGGATTACGCAGGCCTGCTGGACTATGTGGATCGGGAGCGGATCGGCGCTGTGGGCATCTGCGGACTGTCCGGTATGGCTATCACCGCCGCCGGGACCGACACCCGGATCAAGGCGGTCGCCACCCTCTCGATGTACGATATGTCCCGTGACATGAGCCGGGGACACATGGACTATTACACCGAGGAACAGCGCATGAAGATCAAGCAGTACCTCGGCGAGCAGCGGTGGCGGGACGCGGAGAGCGGGTTCTATGCCCTGGGCAACCACGAAATCGGCTTTGACGAAGCGGGCGATCCGCTGACCGCAGCCATGGAGATCCCGGAGGAACTGCCGGAGGGTGCGGATCCCGTTTTTGCCGCCTTCTTCCAGTATTACGCAAAGCGCGCCCGTCATCCCCGCGCCGTAAACTTTGTCTCCTCCTGGACAGCGACCATGCCGACGTCCTTCTGGAATTTCCCGCTGATGAACAACATCAAGGAGGTTTCGCCCCGGCCCATCCTGCTGGTCGCCGGCGAGAACGCCCACTCCCGTTACTACTCTGAGGACGCCTATGCCGCCGCTCGGGAGCCAAAGGAGCTGGCGATCGTCCCCGGCGCGGATCATGTGGACCTCAACGACAATTTCGATAAGATCCCCTTTGACAAGCTGGAAGCCTTCTTCAAGAAGAACCTGCACTGAACAGGAGGAAACCGAATGAATACGATGCCGAAAATTGCGCTGGGCGCATGGTCCTGGGGCGCTGGCGCGGCTGGCGGGGATCAGGTGTTTGGAAGCCGTCTCTTTGAGGACGATCTCCGTCCGGTGTTTGCCAGGGCGCTGGCGTGCGGCCTGATCCTGTGGGATACCGCCGCCGTCTACGGAGAGGGGACTTCCGAGCGTATCCTGGGCAACTTTGTCAAGGATGTTTCCCGCGAGCGGGTGATCCTTTCCACCAAGTTCACCCCGCAGATCGCCAGCGATTCCCCGGAGGCCATGCAGGAGATGCTGGACGGCAGCAAGGAACGTCTCCATACGGACGTGATAGACATTTACTGGATCCACAACCCCATGGACGTGGAGAAGTGGATGCCCAAGCTGATCCCTCTGGCGCGGAGCGGACAGATCAAGGCCATCGGCGTGTCCAACCATAATTTGACGGAGATCAAGCGGGCCAATGAGATCCTGGGAACCGCCGGACTGAAGGTCTCCGCCGTTCAGAACCACTTGTCCCTGCTGCACCGCTCCTCGGAGCGGGCCGGGATCCTGGACTACTGCAAGGAGAACGGCATCGCCTTCTATGCCTATATGGTATTGGAGCAGGGGGCGCTGTCCGGCAAGTATGATATGGCCCACCCCTTCCCGGAAGGCAGCGACCGGGCCAAGGCCTATGGACCCGTTCTGCCGCAATTCGAGAAGCTGGTTGAAGCAATGCGGCAGATCGGCGGCAAATATGGCGCTTCGCCCGCGCAGATCGCCATCGCCTGGGCCATCGCCAAGGGAACCCTGCCCATCATCGGCGTAACGAAGGCGGAGCAGGTAGAAGCCGCTGCAAAAGCGGCGGAGATCGTACTGACGGCGGAGGAAGTCTCGGAACTGGAGACCTTGGGCGACGCCGCCAACATCAACACGCTGCGCGAATGGGAAAAGGAGATGTGAGCATGAAGGTTTTACTGCTAAACGGCAGCACCCGCAAGGACGGCTGTACCTATCTCGCTCTCTCAGAAGCGGCAAAGGCACTGAATGAGCAGGGGGTGGAGACGGAGATCGTACAGATGGGCGGCGGCCCCGTCCGGGACTGCGTCGGCTGCAACGGATGCGCCGGGAAAGGCCGGTGCGTCTTTGGCGACGACATGGTGAACGCGGTGATCGGCAAAGCGAAAGAAGCGGACGGCTTCGTGTTCGGCTCTCCGGTCTACTATGCCCACCCCAGCGGACAGATCCTGTCCCTGCTGGACCGAGCCTTTTACGCCGGGGTGGAAGGATTCCTTCATAAGCCCGCCGCCGTTGTGGCGACGGCCCGCCGGGCGGGGACCACGGCTTCCCTGGACGTGCTGAACAAGTATCTGCTGAACGCGGAAATGCCGATCGTATCCTCCACCTACTGGAACATGGTCTTTGGCCCTGCGCCGGAGCTGGTGGAACAGGACAGGGAGGGGCTTCAGACCATGCGGAACCTGGGCCGGAATATGGCGTGGCTGCTGGGATGCATCGAGGCGGGCCGTCAGCAGGGCCGCACGCCGCCCCGGGCGGAGCGGGAGCACTGGACCAGCTTCAACCGGCAGGAGGCGAAAAAATGACGGCAGAGGATGTTATCAAGGGGTTCCGGGGGGACGCGCCCGAAGACGCGGAGCGGGCGGCTTACGCCAATGAGCTGTTCCAGGAGGCCATCCGGCTGGGGATGGAGCTGAACAACCAATACCATACCCCGGAGGAAATCCGGGAGATCATGGGGAGGCTGACCGGGAAGGAGATCGCCCCCGACTTCCGGCTGTTCCCTCCGTTCTATACGGACTTCGGGAAAAACATCACCATCGGGCGGGATGTGTTCATCAACTCCGGCTGTCACTTTCAGGATCAGGGTGGGATCGAGATTGGAGATGGCGCGCTGATCGGACATAACGTGGTCCTTGCCACGATCGATCACGATCTGGATCCCGCCCGGAACCGGAAAAACCACTACGCACCTATTAAAATCGGCGCTCATGTATGGATCGGTTCCAATGCCACGATCCTGTCCGGCGTGTCCATCGGAGAATGGTCTGTGGTCGCTGCCGGAGCGGTGGTGACAAGGGATGTTCCGCCTATGACGGTAGTAGGCGGCGTTCCCGCTCGAACGATCAAGAAAATTCCATCGAAAGCCGTGGGGGTATCCGCATGAACAGATTCGGCTTTGGGTTTCTGCGCCTGTCGCATACCGGAAGCAAGGGGAGCGTCTGGCCTCTTCTGGCGATTCTGGTGGATCGGCCCCTTGCCGGAGAATGAAACACAAAACGGAGGATACAACATGAAAAAACGCTTTTTTTCCTTTGCTATGGCAGTTAGTATGCTGTGCCTTTTGACGTTGACTTCCTGCTCGGCGGCGGAAGCCCCTGTCTCCGACCGGAGTTCGGGAGCGGAACCGCTTGCCGCTGACATCACGCGGGCCGCCAGCTTCTCTGACGTTCCCGCCGATGCGTGGTATGCCGAAGCGATTGCTTATTGCCAGCGGAACGGCATCATGAGCGGCACTTCCGCCGCCGCCTTTGAGCCGGAGGGGAGCCTGACCCGCGCCATGCTTGCCGCCGTCCTCTACCGCATGAGCGGCAGTCCCGCCGTGTCAGCCCCGCCCGCATTTCCCGATACGGCTACCGGCGCATGGTACAGTGACGCGGTTGCATGGGCCGCAGGCAACCGCGTGGTCTCCGGCTATGGCGGCGGAACCTTCGGTGTGAACGACCTCACAACGCGGGAGCAGGCCATTGCCATCTTGTGGCGCTATGCGGGGACCCCGGAGAGCGGGACGGCTGCGGATGTTTCCGACGCCGCCGCTGTTTCCGCATGGGCGCAGGCGGCGGTCCGCTGGGCCGATGCCAACGGCCTTCTGGAGGGTATGACGGAAAACCGTCAGCTTGCCCCAAAGACCAATATCAAACGAGGGGAAATTGCTTTTATGTTGTACCACTATTTGGACGGCGCCGCCAGCAGCCAGCCGGGACCGGCAGCGGGCGGAAAAACTTTAGTAGCCTACTTTTCCGCCACCAACACCACCCGCCCCCTTGCGGAGTACGCGGCAGATATTTTGGATGCCGACCTTTATGAGATCGTGCCGGAAGTTCCTTACACGGACGCTGACCTTGCCTATTACACCGGGGGACGGGCCGATCGGGAACAGAACGATCCCGCCGCCCGTCCCGCCATATCCAGGAGCGTGGAGAACATGGCGGGCTGCGACACGGTCTTCCTTGGCTACCCCATCTGGCATGGGCAGGCCCCCCGGATCGTCAGCACCTTTCTGGAGAGCTATGACTTCACCGGGAAAACCATCATCCCCTTCTGCACCTCCCATTCCAGCGGCATTGGCTCCAGCGATACGAACCTCCACACTCTCGCCGGCGGCGCAGACTGGATTGCCGGACGCCGGTTTGCCGGAGGGACTGACCGGAGTACCATGGAAAACTGGATCAACAGTTTGGATCTGCCCGGACAAGCGGCGGCGTTGGACGCGGTGACTACCGCCACCGGCAAGGCAGGATTTAACTTTGAGACAAAGAGCGTTGCCCTCAACAGCGGCTATGAAATGCCGATCAATGGGCTGGGGACTTACAGCCTTCACGGGGAAACCTGCGTCAACGCTGTGAAGTCCGCCCTGTCCAACGGAGTACGCCTGATCGACACCGCATCTGCCTATGGCAATGAGAGGGAGGTCGGCCAGGCCGTCCGGGAAGCCATGGAGGAGCTGGGCCTTCAGCGGGAGGAGATTTTCGTCATCACGAAAATCTATCCGGGCAGCGAGATGGCAAACCCGGAGCAGGCCATTCAGGCGTGCCTGGACCGGCTGGATCTGGGATATGTGGATATGATGCTCCTGCACCACCCGGATCGGAACGATGTGAAAGCGTATCAGGCGATGGAGGAGTTTGTGGAGGCTGGAACGATCCGCTCCCTGGGCCTGTCCAACTGGTATGTGAAGGAGCTGGAGGAATTTTTGCCCCAGGTGAACATCACTCCGGCGCTGGTGCAAAACGAGATCCACCCTTACTATCAGGAAAATGATGTGATCCCCTACATCCAGGATCTGGGCATCGTGGTCCAGGGCTGGTATCCCCTTGGAGGGCGTGGCCACACGGCGGAGTTGCTGGGGGACGAGACGATCTCCGGCATCGCCCGGGCCCACGGGGTATCCTCCGCTCAGGCGATCCTCCGGTGGAATCTGCAAAAGGGCGTGGCGGTCATCCCCGGTTCCGGCAATCCCGATCATATCCGTGAGAATACGGAACTGTATGATTTCGAGCTGACAGAGACGGAAATGGCGCGGATCAATGCCTTGGACCGGAACGAAAAGCACGATTGGTATTAAAAAGCATCCTGTCTGTGACACCCGCTTCCGGGCGGGGCGCAGGCAGGATGCTTTTTTGAAAGGAAACGGCCTCTATGAAGCTGCAAGGAAAAACGGCTTCGACCGCACCGGTCCCGCCCGCAGGCGGGAAAGGGATTCCAAAGGGACGAGTCCCTTTGGCGCCGTCCGCGTAGGACCGGGGTCCCGGGGCAGCGCCCCGGCGCCCGCCGCGTAGGCGAAGCAAACGGCAATACCCCAAGACGGAGATTCATGCCGTGGTTGGAAGATCACGCTTCAACCGCGGGCTTGAGCTTTTTCAGCAAGCGGCGCGCGGCGGCGGCTTTCACATTCGTAAAGTGGTTGTCCTCGATCGCCTTTTCACACCATTTCAGCGCTTCGGCGGGGTCTGGATCAACGCCGCAGCCTTCGGCGTAGCATTTCGCAAGGTAGAAGCCGCCGTCGGAATCGCCGCCGTCGGCGCTCCTGCGGAACAGGCGGACGGCTTCGTCAAGATCCTGTTCCAGGCCTTCGCCGTCGCGGTAAAGCCGCCCAAGCGCCGCCATCCCGCAAGCGTTGCGGTTTTCGATTGCCTGCCGGTACAGCTCGATCGCCTGCGTCAGATCCCGTTCCACGCCCCAGCCGTGTTCATAGCAGTCGCCCAGGCTGTGCAGCGCATAGCCGTTTGTCGGCTGATGTTCGATCGCCTTGCGGAACAGCCCGACCGCCTTTTCATAATCCTGCGGCACGCCGTCCCCTTCCTCATACAGGATGCCCAGGTTGTTGCAGGCTGAGGAATTCCCCTGGTCGGCCGAACGCCGATACCATTCTGCCGCAAGGGCGGGATCGCGTTTGACGCCCCGGCCGTTGGCATAGCTCCATCCGAGACTGAACTGCGCTTCGGAGTGCCCGCCTTCCGCCGCCTTGCGGTAAAGCTGCACCGCCTTGCGGTCGCTCCGGGCAACGCCTTTGCCGTATTGATAGCACCAGGCCAGGTTGTGCGCCCCTTGCAGGGAACCGCCGTCCGCCGACCGCTTATACCAATAGACGGCTTTCGTCCAGTCCTGCTCGACGCCGAACCCGGCTTCATAATACCAGCCGAGGCGGCATTGCGCGTCGCAGTTCCCGGCCTTTGAGCCTTTCGCCGCCCATTCGACCGCCTTCGCCTTGTCGACCTCGACGCCTTCGCCCCGCTCATAGCAGCAGGCGAGACGGTTCATGGCGGAGGTGTAATTCTTTTCCGCCGACTGTTCAAACAGCTCGATCGCCTTTGCGCCGTCCTCTTCGACGCCCGTGCCGTATAAATACATCAGCGCGAGGTTGTGCATCGCGCGGGGCTGCTGCTGGGCGGCGGCAAGCTGATACCACCGGACGGCCTCTGTTATATCCTGCTCCACGCCGAAGCCGTTGCGGAGACACCAGGCATAGCTGGTCTGGCCGTCCGCGTCGCCCTTCTGCGCGGCGGCGCAATAATAATGCGCGGCCTGTTCCGGATCCGTCTCCGTGCCGAACCCGTGTTCATAGCACCATGCCAGGTTATAGATCGCGCAGATATCTTCCTGCGCCGCCGCTTTCTGATACCAGTGAACCGCGTCCTCGGGGCTGCGGTCGCGCCCCCGCGCGCGCTCGCAGCAGATGGCGTATTCGGTCTGAGCGGGGGCGTAGCCCTTTTCGGCGGCTTGCAGGAACAGCTCCGCGCCGCGCACCTCATCCTTTTTCACGCCTTCGCCGCGCATCAGCAGCTGTGCCAGATTGCAGAGCGCGCGCGGCTGGCCTTTCTCGGCGGCTTTCTCGAACCAGCGCACCGCTTCCCGCACGTTTTTCGGGACGCCGACGCCGTAGCGGTAGCACCAGGCAAGGCTGGTCTGGCCGTCGATATCCCCGCGTTCCGCCGTGATGCGGTACAGGCGGACGGCTTCCTTCTCGTCTTTGTCCACGCCGTAGCCCGATTCATAGCACCAGGCGAGGTTATAGGTGGCGCAGACATCGCCCTGATTGGCGGCCAGCCTGTACCACTTGACAGCTTCCTCGGGATCCCGTTCCACGCCGCGCCCGCGTTCGTAGGCAATCGCCAGCTCGCACTGTGCGCCCGCGTGCCCCTGCTCGGCCGACTGCCGGAAGAGCTTGACCGCCGTTTTGAGGCTGGATTCGCAGCCGTAGCCGACACGGTAGAATACGCCAAGGCGGAACTGGGCATGGGCATGCCCGCGCACCGCGGCCTGCGCGTAGAGCTGGAACGCCCGTTCGGCGGACTCCTCCACGCCGCGCGCGTGTATGTAACACTCGGCAAGGTTGCAGATGGCCCGCATATGCCCGCGCGCCGCCGCCTTCTCATACCATTCTACCGCTTCGGCGAGATCCTGTTCGCAGCCGATCCCGGACTCTTTGCACCAGGCGAGGTTGCACTGGCCGTTGGGGTCGCCCGCTTCCGCCGCACGGGTGTACCAGAGCACAGCGGTCGGGGCGCTCTTCTCGCAGCCTTCGCCGAATTCGTAACACCAGCCAAGGCTGGTCATCGCGGGCGGGTAATTCTGCCAGGCCGCCGCCTGATACCATTCCAGCGCCTTTTCAGTATCCTGCCGCACGACGATACCGTTTTCATAATAGCGCCCAACGCAGAACTGCGCGCGGGGATAGCCGCGCTCGGCGGCGGCGTGGAACAGCTCGATCGCCGCTTCCTCGTCGGGCAGGACGCCGATCCCGTTTTCATAACACACCGCAAGGTTGCACTGCGCGGGGGGATAGCCCTGTTCGGCCGCCTGCGTATACAGCCAGACGGCTTGCTTGTCGTCCTTTTCCACGCCTGCGCCCGCTTCGTAGCACCAGCCAAGGTTGGTGATGCCCCACAGGTCGCCGGCCGCCGCCGCCATCTGGAAGAGCGCCGCCTGAAGCCGCAGGCCTTCCGGCGTAGTCTCGTCGCAGCGGTCGACCTGCGCGACGATCTCCTCGATCGCCAGCTCGTCGATCCCGAGTTGGCGCAGCTTGTGCCCGCCGCAGGCAGGACAGCGGTCCTGCGGCTCGTCCGCTCCCCAGATATGGCCGCAAGCGCTTTTCAAGCATCTATATAATGTCATGCCTCAGTTCTCCTTTATCTGCATATTAAGATTATTCTACCACAGAATGTCGAAAAAGACATCAGAAATCGCACGGGAATTTGTGAATTTTTTGCGTCCATGGGAAAGGCCGCCTGGAAACGGGCCGTTGTGGTTGCAATCCGGCGCGGTTTCGGCTATAATATGAGTAAGATAAAATACAGATTCAGGAGCCGGTTATGCAAAAACTGCTTTCTTACGTCCGCCGTGCGGTGGACCATTATTATATGATCGAACCGGGCGACCGGATCGCCGTCGGGGTCTCCGGCGGCAAGGATTCGCTGGCGCTGCTGGCGGCGCTGGCAAACCTGCGCCGGTTTTACCCGAAGCCCTTCGAGGCGGTCGCGATCACGCTGGAAATGGGGTATGCGGAAATGGACTTTACCCCGGTGCAGCGTTTTTGCGAAACGCTTGGGGTGGGATATATCCGGGTGCCGACCCAGATCAAGCAGGTGATCTTTGACATCCGCAAGGAACCGAACCCCTGTTCGCTGTGCGCGAAGCTGCGCCGCGGGGCGCTGCATGAAGCGGCGTTGACGGCGGGCTGCCATAAGGTGGCGCTGGGGCATCATTATGACGACGTGGTCGAGACCGTCCTGCTGTCGCTGTTTTATGAGGGGCGGATCTCGTGTTTCCAGCCGGTGACCTATCTGGACCGCAAAGGGATTACGCTGATCCGGCCCTTGCTGTACACGCCGGAAAAATATGTGCGGTCGTTCGCGCGCCGGAGCGCCCTGCCGGTCGTACACAATCCCTGCCCTGCCGACGGCAACACGAAACGGCAGGAGATCAAGGACTTGCTGTACCGGCTGGAAGCCGAAAACCACGGCCTGCGCGACCGGATCTTTGGCGCGATCCAACGGTATCCGCTGCGCGGCTGGGAGCCGGACCGGACGCGGGAAAAGCCCGTCCCGGAAGACCCCGCGGAGCCTTAACGGGGAAGGGAAGCCGGATCGCTTTCCCGTAACGGAAAACCTTCTCGCAGCGGCCGGTAAAAGCAGAAGGCGCGGCGCGCTTTTTATCGCGCGCCGCGCCGGTTGATCGGCTCTGACGAGGGGCGGGGTCAACACTCCCATAATTGCTGCATCCGTTCATTGGCCCAGACGACGGTGTTCCGGCCGTGTTTTTTGGCGTCATACAGCATGGTATCGGCGATCTTCAAATGGGTGTCATACGAGCTGCTTTCGCTGGGGACGATCGTGATGCCGCCGACGCTGATCGTGACCCATTGCGCGACCGACGGGTCGTGGGGGATATGCAGGGCTTCGACCGCTTTCCGGATCGTCTGCAAATGCCCGAAAATGCGTTCCGAGGGGTCGCCGAGGAAGAGCGCGACGAACTCTTCGCCGCCATACCGGGCGATGAAGTCGGTGCTGCGGTGCAGATGGGCGAGCGCCGTTTTGGCGACGGTGGAGATCACCTTATCCCCGGCGGGGTGGCCAAAGGTATCATTGAACCGTTTGAAATGGTCGATATCGATCATACAAAGCGAGATGGGGACGTGCAGCCGCACCGCCTCGTTCCATTTCGCGGCGCTGTATTCTTCATAGCCGCGCCGGTTGGCGATGCCGGTCAGCTGGTCGGTCATCGACTGCCGTTCGATCTGCCTGCGGTAGCGGTACAGGTTGATGTGCGTATTCACCCGCGCCTTGACGATCAGGGCGTTGAACGGCTTGGTGATGTAGTCGACCGCGCCGAGCAAAAGGCCGTATTGTTCGTTGGAAACATCGGAAAGGCTGGTGATCAGCATCACCGGCACGCCCCGCGTGCGGCGCCCCTCCTGCAAGGTCTTCAGCAGTGTGAAGCCGTCCATCCCCGGCATCACAACGTCCAGCAGGATCAGCGAGTAATCCCCGGAGCCCGCAAGGCGCAGCCCTTCTTCGGGCGTATGTACGGCGACGACGTCGTAAGTATCGGACAGGATCGATTTTAACTGCGCCGCCTGCACGGCGCTGTCGTCTACGATCAATATTTTTTCCATATGCACACTCCTGTTCTGATGTCTGCGCGGCCTGGCGCGCGCGCCTGCCCGTGCGGGAGCCGCTGCGGTGGTGCAAAATCCTTACTGATCCTTTCGGAATACCCTGTTTTGTGACCGGAAAAGTGGGAAAACGCGGCCGCCGGAGGACTTGCAGGCGTAAAAATATCCTTGGTTTGCGGCGGACTTGGAAAACGGCCCGCAGGGGGTAAGGATAAATAAATATTTATTTCCAAAGAAGCCAAAAACGAACCGCCTGCGCAGCGGCACGTTTTGTTTTAGGAACCGGAACCGTTCACGGCATTTCTTCGGGCTTGCCGGGCAACAGGTAACCGCTCAGGCCGGTGGCCAGCAGCCGGAACACCGTGTCCTCGGTCTCCTCGGTGTTGGGGATCGCCCCCTCGACGACATATTTTGCGTACATCACCGTGGAGGTGAGGACGTGCAGCCAAAGCAGATCCTGATTGATCCGGTCGAGGCTGGGGAACGCCTTTTTGAAGGCATGCACCATCCCGATGAACGTATCGAAATAGGCGATATCCCGCTTTTTGTCATATTGAGGGAAAAAGGCGCTGTCCCGGAAGCGGTGATAAAAGATGGTCTCGTCGGGGTGCGAGGTCCAAAACCGGAAGTAGGGCAGCCACAGCCCTTTGATCGCCCCCATCGGGTCGGCGATCATATCCAGCGGATCGAACTTCAGGTTTTCAAAGAGCGCTGCCGCCTGCTTGTCGACATAGGTAAAGCAATCGACGATCAGCTGCTCCTTGCCGTCGAAGTAGCGGTACAGCGCCCCGGGGGAGATCCCCGCCAGCTCGCTGACGTTCTGGATGCGCACGCCTTCCAGGCCGTACTTGCGTACCGCCTTCATGGTCGCGGAAATGATCCGCGTTTTGGTGTCATCCAGGATGATCGCCTCCTTGCGCCGCAGTTGGAATGATCTTCTGTCCGAATATTATACATCTGATATTATACATCAGCCCGCCCGATTTGACAATACTTTTTGCCGCCGATTTGCCAACAAATTTTACAGGATGTTGATTTGCACTTGCAAAATCTGTCTGGACGGGGTATAATGGTTACGCAGAACGTTGATGAAACATTTGGAGGGAGGTGCTCAGGAGATGGCACTGAAAAAGACGATCCTGTCCTGGCTGGGCAAATTCCAGAAAGAAACGGACGCGGCGGAGCAGCCAACGGTGGAAGCGCCGCCGGTAGAGTCGGCAGTGGAAGCGCCGCCCCCCGACCCGGCTCGGTTAGAGCTGGAACGCGATCACGCGCTACACTTGCTGCACGGCATGTGGGAGGATCAGTTTGGCATGCAGGATGTGCCGGTCGTGCGGCTGGAAGATCCCGGCGTGCTGCCGGAAGGCTGGCTGGAGAAGGAGCTGGGCAGGCTGCGGCAGTCGATTACGAGCGCGGCAGGTTCACGCTTCACCAAAGCGCAGCCCAAGGCCGAGCCGAAGAAGCCGCCCAAGCCGCAGGAGGGCGAAGCCCCGCAGCCGCTGGAAGAGCCGGAGACGCCCAAGCTGCCCGATCTGAACGCGCAGCCGTGGATCTTTGTTTCGGCGGACCGTCTTGCGGCGTGGATCCTGGTATTCCCGCCGGTCGGAGAAGGCAGGGAGTTAACCGCCGAGGCGCTCGCGAACGCCATGCGCGAAAACGAGATCAAGTTCGGCGTGGACGAAGAGCTGGTCAGCCGTCTGCCCGAGCAGGAGGGGCGTTATTTCCATATGTATTTGCTTGCCGTCGGGCAGCCCGCGGTCGACGGGAAAGACGGACATATCGTGGATTTCTTCCCCCGTGAGATCGACCGTTCGGTCACGACCGATGAAAATGGGCAGGTGGATTATACCTCGCTGAATTTCGTGCAGAACGCGGACGAAGGGGATGCGATCTGCCAGCTGATCCCCCATACCGACGGCGTGCCGGGCATGAACGTGCTGGGCAAGCCGATCGCCGCGCGCAACGGCAAAAAGGCGACGCTGCCCAAGGGCCGCAACACGGTGGTGAGCGAAGACGGCACCAAGCTGCTCGCGGCGAAGGCGGGGCATGTAGAATTCTCGGGCCGCAGTTTCCAGATCGACCCGGTGCTGAATATTAACGGCAACGTCGATTATTCGACCGGCAACATCAACTTCCTGGGCGACGTGCATGTTTATGGCGACGTCTGCACCGGCTTCCATGTCCGCGCGGTCGGCAGCGTCCAGATCGACGGCGTGCTCGAGGGCACGGTGGAGGCGGGCAAGGATTTGGTCGTCGTGAAGGGCATTCTGGGGAGCCGGGAGTCGATCATCCGGGCGCACCGCAACGTGTTTGCGAAATATATGGAGAACAGCAGCGTCCACGCGCAGGAATGCCTCAGCACGGACTGCATCGTCAACTGCGACGTGTACTGTGATGGTGAGATCCAGGTCGTTTCGGGACGCGGTACGATCATAGGGGGCAAGGTGTGCGCGGCGCGCAAGATCAACGCCAAGATCGTCGGCTCGAAGGCGGAGGGGCTGACCCGCGTTTCGCTGGGGGGGCTGCCGTGTTCGGAATTCGAGCGCGGGCTGCTCAGCCGGGAGATCGAAGACCTGGAGCTGGAAATGAAAAAGATCGAACAGCAGCCCGACAGTCCTGCCAAGCTCAACAGCCTGTCGAAGGCCCGCCTTCAGATCTCGGTGAACAAGATGAAGCTGGCGCAGATGGATAAGGATCTGGAAGCGATGAAGGAGCAGCTGGAGGATCAGGAGAAGGCGCGGCTGGAATGCGACATCGCATATCCGGGGCTGGAGATCACGATCGGCAAAGCCAGCGTGCGGCTGACGACGGAAACGCATAAATGCATAGCCCGCATGGTGAATGGGGAGATCCACCTGTTCTGAGGATCTGTTTTGCGTCTTCCAAGCAGCGCGCCTGCTGTCAGTTAGCGCGGGGGACAAGATCCTTCGCCGGCCAATGCTTTTTCCGGATACGAAGCAGGCCCGGACACGGTAAGCGGACAGAAAGGGGGAGTTTCATGTATGATACGATGCGGCAGGAGGAGCTGAGGGCGCTTTTCGATCAGACTACGCGCGAAGTAACGGAGCAGGCGACGGGCATCCGCCTACAGGAGGGCGGGGAAGAGCCTGCCGGCGAGATCTATACGGTTCACGCGGAGTTTGAGCGCGGGTTTTATACCAGCGTATCCCTGTGTGCAGAGGAGACCCTTTTCATCCGGGTGGCCCGGCGCATGATGCGGCGGGAAGCGGTCACGCCGGAGGACGTGGAGGATTTTTCCAAGGAATATTTCAATGTGCTGTGCGGGCACATCGCTGCCAAGATGTATCAGGCGACGAAGGTCGCCTCCCGGTTTGGCATCCCTTCGTTTTATCGGGGGCGTTACAAACCGGGCGGCACACAGCCGCATTTTGTCATCAGCTACACCGGCGACGGGAACGAACGGGCGCAGCTGATCCACCATACGCCTTTTGGGCTGGATATGGTTTGAAACGGCGATCCAACGCATAGAAAAAGATTAAAATATTAACGAAAGGGGACGATGTCAATGGGCAAGCGGGTTATGGTCGTAGACGACTCCCGTGTACTCGAGATCATGGTCAATGATTTGCTGGAGGATTCAGATTTTGAGGTAGTGGCATACTGCCGGAACGGTGAGGAAGCGATTGCAACGTACAGCGAGGTCAAGCCGGATCTGGTGACGATGGATATCATCATGCCGGGGCTGGACGGGCTGGAGACTGCGCGGGCGATCATAGAGGAAGACCCGAAGGCGCGGATCGTGATGGTTTCTTCGCTGGCGTATGACGATACGATCAATGAAGCGCGGGAGCTGGGCGCGAAAGCGTTTGTGTTCAAGCCGTTTGACCGGGATCAGCTGCTTTCCGCTCTGGAACAGGCGGTCACGGATGAGGTCTGAACGGAATATGGATACCGGAAAACGCGGTACAGTAGCCAAGGGCTGCCGTGCCGCGTTTTGCTTTGGCCCTGCGCGAGGGGCGGTCCTGCGCGGACGGCGGGTCCTGCGCGGACGGCGCCAAAGGGACGAGTCCCTTTGGAATCCCGTTTACCGCTGCGGCGGGAAAAAATAGATCGTCAGATTTCAGCCGGGAAATTGCATTTCCCGCGCAGGTGTGATACACTAAAAAGACGATATCACTGTACAAGAGGTCTACCATTGTGGCACAAAAGAATTCCATGACGCGCGACGCGATGCTGTTCCTGCCCGCGAAGATCGCGGAAGGGCTGCTGCTGATGCTGGTCAGCTCGCTCTACTCGCACATTTTTTTGAAGGAAGCCAACGGCTTTTTTAATTCGATCAACCTGACCGTGCAGCTCTGCTACCTGATCCTTGCAGGCTGGATGGCGAACGCCGCGACCCGTTATGTGGCGGAAGAATACCGCGTCGACCGCGGTGAAAAGCTGTTTTCGACCGTTTCATCGGTCTATCTGCTGCTCAGCGCGCTGGTCGCGGCGGGCTACAGTGCGACCGCGCTGATCACCGGGCAGGCGGCGTATTTTTTGGCCGTCCTGCTGTTCATGAGCTACACCTGTTTTCAGATCCTGAACGCGGCGCTGGTGCAGTTGGGACGGATCCGGGCTTCGGTAGCGCTGTCGCTGCTGTCGGCAGTGCTCAAGCTGGGGGTCGCGTGGATGCTCGTAGGCGGAGCGGCGGATTATCCGTCGCCCGTCCCGGCGGTGCTTGCGTCGACCGTCGCAGACGGCGTCGCAGGGCTGGGCGCAGTATTCGCGCTGTCCTTCCCGCGGGTGGTACGGCTGCGGTATTTCTCGCGCGAACTGCTGCAAAAATTCCTGAAATATGGTTTGCCGCTGATGGGCGTTTCGATCTCGGTGGCGCTGCTCAATCAGATCGACCGGATCCTGGTTGTCGGCATGTACGGTAACGAAGTCTTTGCGGTGTATACGAACAACAATTCGATCGCAACCAGCATATTTAATATGCTGTCGGTCGGCATCATGCGGGGCGTGTATCCGAACGTGCTGCGTGCCTGGCGCGAAGGCGGGAAGCCGCTGGCAAAGCCGCTGCTGGACGGAGGGGTGCGGCTGTACCTGCTGATCGCCGCGCCGGCGGTCTGCGGGCTTTCGGCGGTCTCCTACACGCTGTCGGATTTCCTGTTTGCCGATGGCTACGAAGCCGGGTTTCCGGTGATCGTGTTCACCTCCTGCGCGATGCTGTTCATGGGACTGACCGAATATGCGAACAAGGCGTATGAGCTGGAACAGCAGACGGTTGCGATCCTGCAAAACAGCGCGGCGGCGGCGGCGATCAAGGTTGTCGCGTCGCTGATACTGATCCGCACGGCTGGCTATCAGGCGGCGGCGCTGGGGTCGGTGGTCGCGTTTGCCAGTTATTTCATCATCACGGCGCTGCGGGTGCGCAAGCGTTTCCTGTTCCGCGTTCCGGCGGCGTCGCTCGCGCGGATCCTGATTTCTGCGGTGCTTTGCGGGGCGGCGGCGTTCGGCTGCACACAGCTGCCGGTGCGGAATGTGCTGCGGCTGGTGTTCGCAGTCGGCGCGGGGGCGGCCGTCTATGCGGCGTGCATTATTATAAGCGGCGAAGGCCGACAGGAGCTGGCGGCGATCCGCGCGAAGCTGAAAAGGTGAATGCGGAGCAGACGGCCTCAAAACCGCGCTTAAAAATTCCTCATGTGATTTTTACAAATGTTTTGCGGCCTGTCTGGATCGTTGCCAGACAGGCCGCTTTTTCGATAGGCTGCGCCGTTTCAGTTGATAAAATAAACAGCACCGCAATTTATCACCCCGTCCGCCGTTCGGATGGCGGACGGGGCGGTATGTAGTATCTGAGGGCTCCGAGCAGATCCCCGCCGCAGCGGGAGAAGGGATTCCAAAGGGACGAGTCCCTTTGGCGCTGTCCGCGCAGGACCGCCCGCCGCGTAGGCGAGCCCGAAAGGAAAGCCGGACGCGCCCCGCCGGTCAGCGGAAACGGACGCGGATGCCCTCCTGCTCAAAGAACTCCATATAGCGTTCCGGAGGCCGGCGGTCGGTCAGGAACCCCGTGATGTCTTCCAGCTTGCAGAAGGAAATGACCGCTTCCTTATCCAGCTTGCTGCTGTCCGCCATCAGGAAAACATGGCTCGCGCGCTGCACGACCCCCCGCTTGATCTCGCCCTCTAAAAACGTGGTGTTCATCATGCCGTTTTCAATCGTCACCCCCGTCGCCCCCATGAACGCCTTGTTGATCTTCATGGACGACAACGATTCAAAGGTCGACAAACCGACGAACGAATCGGTCGTATAATTATACACCCCGCCCAGCGAGATCACCGAAAGCCCTTCGTATTTTGCCGCCTCCGCCAGCGCCCCCAGCGAATGCGTCAGGATGGTCAGGTTTTTGTGCCCGCCCAAATACCGCAGCAGCTGAAGCGTGGTCGAACCGGAATCAATAAAAACCGTATCGCCGTTTTCGATCTCCTCCGCCGCCAACTGGCCAATGATCGCTTTGTCGGATGAATTCAGGCTGCTGCGCACCGGCATCGGTACCGCGCCCGTATTCGGCGTGGCCGTCACGCCGCCGTAAACCTTGCTGATATGCCCGCGCGCCTCAAGATCGTTCAGATCCCGCCGGATGGTGTTTTTCGACACGCCAAAGACTTCGCACAACTCATCGATCGAGGCGGTCTCCTTCGCGATCACATATTGTTCGATCGAATTCAGCCTGCTGATTTTCATGTTCTGGGTTGCTCCTTCCATTCCCCCGTCGGGGATGCTTTTTCGCTCTCTGACAAACCCGCTCCCAGCCCGGCAAAACGCCGCCGGCATTCCCCGGAAAATCGGAAAACAGGCCCTGAACTGCGCCGGTTCCACAAATCACTATTCTATATTATATCAGAAATCACCGGAAATGCAACGGATGCTCGGAAAACTTCGTGCATAAATTTCGAGCGTCCATTTTTGATGATTTTGCACGAAAACCCGCGCGCCATGAAAAAAATTTGAAAACCTTCCGGTTTTCCATTGAAATCCGGAAGAAAAAATGGTAAGCTAAGAATAGCAGGAAATTGGGCAAGTTTTTGTTTGGTCCTGCGCAAGAGTTTGCAATATTTTGAATAGGCAGGTGTATTCCATGCAGAAAGAAAAGTTGAAAGAGCTTCGCGTTTTCGCAGAAGAGATCCGGGTGGAAACGCTGAAGACGATCGGCTCGCTGGGCTTTGGCCACGTGGGCGGTTCGATGTCGGTCGTCGAGACCCTTGCCGTGCTTTACGGCGACGTCATGAAGGTCGACCCGAAAAATCCTTGCTGGGAAGATCGCGACTGGTGCGTGATGAGCAAGGGCCACGCAGGCCCCGCTATGTACGCGACCCTCGGCCTTAAGGGCTTCTACCCGGTGACCGACGCGTATACCCTGAACCAGCCGCACACCAATTTCCCCTCGCACACCGACCGCACCAAGACCCCCGGCATCGACCTGACGACCGGCTCGCTCGGCCAGGGCATGAGCTCGGCCGTCGGCGCCGCGCTCGGCAACAAGATGGACGGCCGCGACAACCATACCTTCGTTTTCGTCGGCGACGGCGAAGCGGACGAGGGCCAGATCTGGGAAGGCGCACAGTTCGCCGCGCACTACAAGCTCTCTAACCTCATTTGCTTCGTGGACAGCAACAAGCGTCAGCTCGACGGCGCAGTCGACGATATCATGAGCCACGGCAAGGGCCTCGGCGCGAAATTCGACGCCAACGGCTGGAACGTGATCGACGTTGCCGACGGCAACGATATCGAGCAGATCTGGGACGCCGTACAGCAGGCTTACAAGTCCGATTCGGCCCCGACCTGCATCATCCTCAACACCGTAAAGGGCAAGGGCTGCACCTTTGCCGAGCCTTCGGGCGCGCACTCCTCCCAGCCCACCAAGGAGCAGTGGGACGAGGCCATTGCCGCTGCCGAAGCACGCCTTGCCGAAGCCAAGGCACAGTAAGGAGGGTACACTACAATGAATTTCACTTTGATCGGAAAGCATGAGACCGATTCCCGCGCAAACCGCGACGCATACGTCGAAGCGATGCAGGAAATGATGGCGAAGGATCCCAAGCTCTGCCACATCGACTGCGACCTCTATGGCTGCATCAACACCGCGAAGCTCGAAAAGGCGTTCCCCAAGCAGACCTTCAACGCCGGTATCGCCGAGCAGAACGCGATGGGCATCGCCGCTGGCCTGACCGCTACCGGCCGCACCGTGTTCATGCACTCCTTCGGCTGCTTCGCCTCCCGCCGCGCCTATGACCAGGCGTTCATGTCCTGCGCTTATGCACAGCTGCCCGTACATGTCCTCGGTTCTGACCCCGGCGTCTGCGCTGCCTACAACGGCGGCACCCATATGCCGTTTGAAGATATGGCGCTGTATATGGCGATTCCCGGCGCGGTCGTGATCGACCCGACCGACTACGCGATGCTGTATGACCTGACCAAGAAGCTCGCCGCTTCCGGCAAGTTCTCCTTCACCCGCATGATCCGCAAGGGCGTGACCAAGGTCTATGACGACGGCGCGGATTTCGAGATCGGCAAGGGCGTCACACTTAAGGAAGGCAAGGACGTTACCATCATCGCGTCCGGCATCATGGTCGACGAAGCGCTGAAGGCTTCCGAGACTCTCTCGGCGGAAGGCATTTCCGCAAAGATCGTGGATATGTTCACCTGGAAGCCGATCGATGAAGAGCTGATCGTCGCTTCCGCGAAGGAGACCGGCTGCATCGTTACCGCCGAAAACCATCAGGTCAAGTGCGGCCTGGGTTCTGCGGTCGCGCAGGTCGTCGCGAAGAACGCCCCCGTGCCGATGGAAATGATCGGCGTGCAGGATCGTTTCGGACAGGTCGGCTCGCAGAAGTTCCTTCAGGAGGAATACGGCTTGACCGCCGCGAACATCGTAGAAGCCGCGAAAAAGGCGATCTCCCGCAAATAATCCATATTATATGAATGTCGGCGTTCCCTGTTCGGGAGCGCCGGCTTTTTTCACCCGTTGGGATTGGAGGAGGATGCGCATGAAGATCCGCACGGAGTATACCTGCCCGTTGGAGCTGGTACATGATATGATCAAGGGGAAGTGGAAGCCCATCATTTTGTGGCGGCTGCGGCTGGGGGCGACCTCTCTTGCAAAGCTGGAACGCGATATCGATGGGATCACGCAGAAAATGCTGCTCGAACAACTGAAAGAATTACAGGAATTTGGGTTCGTCGAAAAAAAGACCTTTGCGGGGTATCCGCTCCGCGTGGAATATTCCCTGACGGAAGGGCAGGGGACACGGATCCTGGAAGCGCTGCGGATCATGCAGCATATCGGGATCGATCTTTTGAAAGCAAACGGGTTGGAACAGGTCTTGCTGGAAAAGGGCGTCGTGCCCGATTGATACCCACAAAAAAGTGGGTAATTTACACGTTGGGGAACGCGGCGTATACTAACCCCTGTAAGGAATGACATGCATCAGCCGGGGGATGACGGCTGCGCAGGGGGATGCGTTCAGCAGGATTTTACCACGACGCAGGATGTTACCGTCACACGGGGCCTTTTACCGTTTCCGCACTCTTGATTTATGCATGCAGGCCTAAATATCATCCGGAGGTTTTTGGACATGAATGTAAGCAGCAGTGGTATCGTCAACGGCAGGATCTTGCCGCAATATGGCAAGCGGGGGACGCAATTCAATGAAAATGGGATCCCAACGTTTTCCCTGCCGTTCCGAGTCGACGGCGCGCCGGAAGGGACAGCTTCGCTTGCGATCGTTTTGGAGGATAAGGACGCATATCCGGTGACGGGCGGTTTTGTATGGATCCATTGGCTGGCGGCGGATATCCGGCGTTTTGAGCTTCGAGATAATGAGAGCCAGACCGCGACAGATTTCGTACAGGGGCGGAACAGTTGGACGAGCATCCAGGGCGGACGGCAATCCCCGGAGCTTTCCGCGTATTATGGCGGCATGACGCCGCCGGACAAGCCGCATTTGTACGAGCTGCATATCTATGCGGTCGACCGGGTGCTGGGGCTCCCGCAGGGCTTCCTGCTGAACGAGCTTTACCGGGCAATGGATGGGCATATTTTGGCGGAATGCACGCTGAAAGGCGTGTATGAAGCCTGCTGAGGGCGGGTATGCAATGGATACCAGACGCGGCGCGCGCCGTCTTTTGTAGATCCGATCCAGCATAGGCGGAAACCGGTGCTGAGATCGCAGGAACAAAGAACGAAAGCAGGGCGGCAAACATGGCAAGGCGGAGCAGTCTGACGGCTGCTCCGCTGTTTTCGGACTGCAAAACGCTGCCTGCATTATGCAGGCAGCGTTGGTTAACAGGCTTCGGTATTTGCCGCGAAAACACATTTCCGCGTATCGATCCCCACATTCCGGAAGCACCGATCAAATCAATGTGCGCAGATCGATTCCGTGGTTCCTGAAGGCCGTGCGGAAAACCGCCGCGCAGGATGCCGCGTTTTACGACCGTCCTACCTCCAACCGGTATCCCGCTTTGATAACGGTTTTAATGCAGTCCGCATAACCGCCCAGCGCGCGGCGCAGCTTGCGGATGTGATTGTCGACCACGCGGTCGCTCCCCTCGAAATCATAGCCCCAGACCCGGATGAGCAGCGTGTCCCGGGTGAGCAGCCGCCCGGGGTTTTCGAGGAACAGCCGCAGCAGGGCGAATTCTTTCGGCGGCAATTCCAACGGCTGTTCGCCCGCCCAAGCCAATCCTGTGCGTGGGTCGAGTGAAAGCGGCCCGGCAACGATGCGTTCCGACTGTACCAGCCCTTTGCTGCGGCGGATAAGCGCCATTGCCTTGGCGTACAGCACCGGCAGTGAAAACGGCTTGGTCAGATAGTCGTCCGCGCCCAGCCCGTAGCCTTGCAGCTTATCCTCCTCGGAGACGCGCGCGGTCAGAAAGATCAGCGGTACGTCGCTTTTCCGCCGCACCGCGCGGCAGAGCGTGAAGCCGTCCAGCTCCGGGAGCATCACGTCGAGCAGCAGCAGGTCGTATCCGGTTTCCTCGAACCGCGCAAGCGCCTGTGCGCCGTCGGATGCCGTATGCAGGATGCAGCCGTCCGGCTGCGCCGAAAAATAGTCGGCGATTACCTCGCACAAGCCCGGTTCGTCTTCCACCAGCAAAACTTTGTAGGACATCGTCCCCCTCCTTCTTTCATTGCAGCGTCAGCCGAAGCACTGCGCCGGTCTCCGTATTTTCCGCCGCTGCCTGCATCCCATGCAGTTCGGCGATCGCGCGGACGATCGCCAGCCCCAGCCCGTGGCGTTTGCCGCCGCTGCGCGTGTGGTCGCCGGTATAATACGCCTCGAACAAATGCGGGAGCGCTTCCGGCGGGATCGGTTTGCCGGTGTTTTCGACCGCCAGCCCCGACGGGGAGACCGTGACCGCGACCGTCCCGCCCTCCGGGGTATGCCGCAGGGCGTTCGAGAGCAGGTTGTCGAGCGCGCGCTCGAACAGTTCCCGGTCGGCGGAAAGCGTGCCTTCGCCCGCGACGGTCAGCGCGACCGCTTGCAGCTCCGCCGTCTCCCGGTAGCGTTCGGCGCAGGCTTCCGCGAAGGGACGCAGCGGTAAGGGTTCCCGGTGCAGCGGCAGCGTCCCCGTCTCCAACCGGGAAAGCTCCAAAAACCCGCCCAGGATCGCGTCCATGCGCTGCGCCTCCTGCTGGATCTGTTGGGAATAGTGCGGGTGCTTTTCCGGCTTGATCCCATATTGCAGGTTTTCCGCGTAGCCCCGTATCAGCGCGAGCGGCGTTTTTAAATCGTGCGCAAGCGCGTTCGCGGTTTCGCGGCGGTTCTGTTCCAGCGCCGTTTGCTGGTCATAAGCCCGGCACAGGCCGCGGCAGACCAGCCCGCCCGCCGACAGCACCAGCAGCAGGCTGACGAGCCAGACCGCCGCGATCTTTGGCAGCGCGTCCCGAAGCGGGTCGGCGCGCGCCGCAAAGATGGATTCGGCGTCGATGTAGGCCATGTACACATAATATTGGTCGCGCGGAAGGCCTTCATGCAGGATGAGCGCCGCACTGCCATCCGCCCAGTAGGTTTCATAATACTGCGCGGCAGCCTGCGCGCGAAGCTCCTGATCCTGCGCCAGCGCGATCATTTCGGTGAAGTCGGCCCAGGTTTGACTGGTGGTATCGTGCAGCAGGAAATCATAGGTCAGCATCACCTGGTCAATGCGGCGTCCCTCGCCGGACCCGCCCGGGGCGGCGCCCCAGATCGCTTCCGGGTCGAAGCTCCAATCGAACACGATCTCCATATCGGAAAGATCCCAGGAATGCCCGTCCGGATAAATGACCTTGCGCATTTGCTTTGCGACCACGAGCCGGTCGGGATACAGCCTGTCGCCGCGTACCCAGCCGCTGACGAAGGTATCCAAATGCGCCGTCTTTTCGCCGAGCGCGTGTTGTTCGCGGGCGGCGCGCGCGTCAAAATCCCGCAGCGTCGACAACAGCAGGTCGAACTGCTCCTCGTTCAGCAGTTCGAGCAGGGAAAACGTGGCCGCGTCGTAGGGAGCGTCCAGCCGCGCGGAGCAGGCGCAGCCGGTCGTAAATTTCGGGTCGGCGGAGCCGGCCTGATAGAGCGCCCCGGCCTCCAGGACGGGTTCCCAATAACAGAGCGCGGTAATGTTGCCGCCATAGTCCGGAAGGCCCTGCGCCGGGTCGTTCAGCAGGGATTGCACTTCTTCATGCGCCATCGTACTTTCGTATAATGCGGCGGCGCGGTGCAGCGCTTGATACAGCGCGTCCTGCGCCTGCCGCGCCAGCAGCGCGCCGGACACGGCGGCAAACGCCAGCCAGACTGCAAGGAATCCGGCAAGGGTGCGCAGCACGATGCCGCGCTTGATCTTTTTTTTCATTGTTCCACCTCCAATATGGAAAGTATAGCACGGCGGTGTGTCGTTTGTATTTCCCTTTCCGGGATCGGCGCAAAAAATTTTCCGCGCGGCGGCTGGACGGACAGCGGCGGCGCCGACCGGTTTTCTAAAAAAATTGGAAAAGCGCTGTAGCATTTTGACCGTACCGCAGGTGTTGTATGTGAAAGGAGGGGAAAAGCATGGAAGGAATGCAGCCGAACGACGGGGCCGAGCAGGCGATCCGGCGTTATGCCGATCTGGTCTACCATCTGGCGTTCGCCCGGACGGGGAGCCGCGCCGACGCGGACGACGTCTTTCAAGAGGTATTCCTGCGGTATGTGCGCCGAAAACCAGTCTTCCGCGACGAAGAACACCGGAAGGCGTGGCTGATACGGGTCACGATCAACTGCGCAAAATCGTTCTGGAATTCGGCGTGGAGCCGGAAAATGCAGCCGCTGACGGAGGATATCGTGTGCGAAATGCCGGAGGAGCAGGCGCTTTACGCGGCGCTGCAAAGGCTCCCGGCAAAATACCGCGAGGTGATCCACCTGTTTTATTATGAAGGGTATTCGACCGACGAGATCGCCCGGCTGCTGCGGCGGAAAAGTTCGACGGTACGGACGCAGCTGACCCGGGCGCGGGCGATGCTGCGGGAGTTTATGGAGGAGGATGACGATGTTTCAGGAACGGTATAGGGCGCTGCATGAAAAGGACGCGCCAACAGAAGCGATGATCGCCGACACGGTACAGCGGGCGGCGCGCTGCGAGGCGCGGCGGCGGCCTGTATGGAAACGGGGACTTTGCGCCGTGGCTGCTGCTGCGTGCGTGCTTGTCGGTTTGCCGCTGGCGGCGGCTTCGGATACGGGCTATCAGCTGATGCGCGCGGTCGCGCCGTCGGCGGCGCAGTTTTTCACGCCGGTACGGCGCACAGACGAAGATCAGGGGATCCGGATGGAAGTGGAATCGGCGTATATCCATGGGGATACGGCGGAAATTTACGTCAGCTTTCAGGATCTGGAAGGCGACCGTATCGACGCGTCCACCGATCTTTACGACAGCTATTCGATCAACCGCCCGTTTTCGAGCGCTGGCGGCTGCATCCCGCAGGGCTTCGACGAGGAAACCGGCAAGGCGCGTTTCCTGCTGCTGATCACCGAATGGGAGAACCAGCGGATCGAGGGAAAGAAGATCACCTTTTCGGTGCGGGAACTGCTGTGCGGCAAGCAAACGTATGACGATATCGCGATCCCGATCGATCTGGCGGCAGTCGGGAAGGCGGAAGCCGTGACCGAGGAGGAGATCGTCGGCGGCAACGTCCCGGAGGGGTACGACTGGCGCAGCACGGAGCCATACCGGATGCAAGTGTTGGAGCCCGACGAACCGTGGGATGGTTTCCCGGTGGACGGTATTGCGCTCACCGGCGCGGGCTGGATCGGCGGCAAGCTGCATCTGCAAACCACCGTCACCGATCCGGAAGCGTGCGATAATCACGGCTTTTTTACCCTGCGGGACAGCGTTGGGAATGAGGCGGAACCTCCGCAGATGTATTATTTCCGACCGGACCCGGATGATTGGGAGCGGCAGTATCTGGAATACGTTTTCGACGTGACCCCGGAGGAAGCGGCACAGTATCAGCTTTTCGGTTGGTTCCAGACCGGCGGTACGCTGATTACGGGCAACTGGCGGATTACGTTCCCGTTGGAAAATGCGGAGCCGTAAGGCACGGAATCGTAAAATGGTACGGAGCCGTAAAAGCGGATTGCTTATCGTTTCAACCGGTGCTATAATTTTCATGTAGCAGTTCGATAAAAGCTGCTTTGGCAGAATGACAAAATTTTAAGGAGGAACGATTTTATGATCCGTTGGCTGCAACATGAAGCTGGAGAAGGACGCTTTCACAGCCGGTTTTTCCGGAATGATGAAAATGAGGATGAGCTTATCGTTTATGCAAACAGCAATAATCCTGACTTCAGGGAATGTGCGGAAAAGGCTGTCGAAGCATTCAACAACCTTTCAGAGCCTGTGATAAACGAAATTTGCCAAAAGCTCATAAGCTGCGCGCAGGAAGGGGACGGCTTGAATGATGGATTTGAATTGCCTGCGCTTGACGATCCCCTTGCTATCCTGAATGATTGCTGGTTTATGGCATTGTATGTGGATATGGAAAGCAAAGACGATAAAATCGCCTATGCCGTGGAAGGCGAAGGCGACTGGGGCGAGAACATTGGCTTCGTCATATCCAATGACCGTGTCGTTTACGTGGGGGCTGAGTATTTGGAGCACATGGAGAACGCACGGTAAGACTTCCGTTTGTTGAGAGCGCCGCAAGGCCCGCCAAGCTCGTCCATGGAAAAGCCGGATTTTGCGCAACGAAAAGGCAGTTGTGGAGCGGTAAATGCAACATAACAGCGGGGCGGGAGCGATCCCGCCCCGCGTGGTTTTAAGGTCAGGCGAAAGACCGGCCCCCTCCGGCCGGCAGGGGAAAGAAAAAGCCTTTGAAGGCGCAGAAAAGGGGCGGAAAGCGGGGCTGTTCAGTGGGGCTTTCCGCTCCTTTTGTGATAGCATTTTGTAAAGAACCGGCACGTCGCGGGGAAAGGGTCTGCGACCGCGGCGATCCCCTCTGACAGGGCGCTTATCTGGGGCAGACCCTGAACGGTGGTCAGGATTCGATCAGGCAAACCGCGTGCGCGGCGATTCCCAGCTTTTCCCCAGTGAAGCCAAGGCCTTCCTCGGTGGTGGCTTTCACGGATACGCAGTCGGGGGAAATCTTCAGCGTATCCGCAAGGGCGCGGCGCATGGCGGGGATATGCGGCTTCATTTTTGGAGCCTGCGCCAAAATGGTCGCGTCGATGTTGGCGACCGTATAGCCGTTTTCGTGCAGCAGCCTGCCGACCTGCCGGAGCAGCGCGAGGGAATCGGCCCCCGCATACGCCGGGTCGGTGTCGGGGAAGTGCCCGCCGATATCGCCGAGCGCCGCCGCGCCCAGCAGGGCGTCCATGACGGCATGGGTCAGCACGTCGGCGTCCGAATGGCCGAGAAGTCCCGTCTCATGCGGGATCTCGACCCCGCCGATGATGCATTTCCGGCCTTCGACCAGCCGGTGGACGTCGTAGCCATGTCCAATGCGAAAGCTCATAAGGGTTCCCTTCCTGCCAAAAAGGCTTCGGCGGTCAGCAGATCCTCGGGGGTCGTGACCTTGATGTTTTGATAATCGCCGCGCGTCGCGCAGACCGGCAGGCGCGCGGCTTCAAAGGCGGCGCAGTCATCGGTCAGGGGGATGCAGCGGCGGAGCGCCTTTACAAGCGCGCTCTCGATGCGTTTGCGGTCAAAGCACTGCGGGGTCTGCACGGCGGCGATGGTGTCGCGCGGGATGTCGGCGGCGATCAAGCCGTCTTCGATCCGCTTGACCGAATCCTTCATCGGGACGACTGGCGCGGCGGCTCCATGCTGGATCGCGGCTTCTACGGCTTCGCGGATCACTTCATCGGTGACGAGCGGGCGGGCCGCGTCGTGAATGGCGACGATGCCAGTCCCCTCGGGGCAGCTGCGGATGCCTTCCAGAACCGAGTGCGCGCGGGTCGCGCCGCCGCGGATGATGGTATGTACCTTGGAGAAGCCGAGCTCCCGGCAGAGCTGGTGATAGGGTACAATATCCTCCTCACGGGCGACGATCACGATATGGTCGATCAGTTCGCAGCGCTCGAAGGCGCTGAGCGTATGCGCGAGGACGGGGAGCCCCGCCAACTCCAGCAGCAGTTTGTTGACCCCGCCCATGCGCTGGGACGATCCGGCGGCGGGGATCACGGCACAGACGCAGGGGCGCGGGGGCGCTTTCTTTCTTTTGAAAAGATCAAACAACATTGCAGTTCTCCCAACGCGGGGCAGGGTGGATAAGCCCCAGCGGTATTTTGTCCGGAGCCGGACAGCTGCGGGCAACCTCGGAACGGATACGCTCGGAAACCGTGTTTTTCCGGCGGCTTCCCAGTACGCTTCAAACAAACCTATTTTAACACGATCTGTGCCGCCGCGCAAGAGGCCCGGACAGGGCAGGCGTCAAAAAATCGCTCCCCGTCCCGCCGCAGCGGAAAAGGGAGTCAAGAGGGGCGAGCCCCTCTTGCGCCGTCCGCGCAGGATCGGGGGCCGGGGCAGGGCCCCGGGACGAACGTCAGCCGGAAGCCTTCCCGCGTGGGCAAAGCAGGTCTACCGTCTCGCGCTTCATCTCCTCCGGATCCCGGTCGAGCGCCAGCGAAAGCTCGGAAGCAAGAATCTGCTTCGCAAGCGCCAGCATCTTCTTTTCGCCCGTCGACAGGCCGCGCCGACGGTCGCGCAGCGTCAAAGCCTTCACCACGCCCGCTACCTCCAACAGGTCGCCACTGCGCAGCCGGTCCATGTTTTCACGATAGCGGCGGTTCCAGTTCATGTTTGGGTCGATCTCCAGACCTGGCAGCTTTTCCAGCAAATCCCGCGCCGACTCCGCCGAGCAGACCGGCCGCACACCTAACGCGTCGCTCGTCCGCACCGGTATGTACAACAATACACGCTCCAGAGCGAGCCGCAGCGCATAATACGACTCCGTCTGCCCGTCGATCGTCCGCTCAACGATCTCGTCCACGATCCCTGCGCCATGCATGGGATGCACGATCTTATCGCCAACCTGATACATAATGGCTCCCTCCCGCAAATTTCTGTTCTCTTCACCATTATATACCAATTTCAGCAATTTTGCAAGTTTTTGTACGAAAAAACCGCCAAAAAGGCTCCGATTGCCGCTAATGAGAGCCCGTTTCCGGTGCAAAAAAGATATGCTCCAAAGGTGCATAATACAAGCGCGAGGCAAAAGCCCGCCGCTTTTTGGCCGCGCCGCGCCGTTCCGCCGCCAGCGTTTCCAGACAGGAATAGCCGTCCAGCGGGCTGACCGGCAGAAGATTAAACCCGAATAATACGAAATTCGCTCCCGCAAACAAATAAGCCCCCGCCGCCCGGAGCAGCAGGAACGCCGCCAGATTGGCCGCAGGCCCCGCAAGATGCACCGCAAAGCATCGCAGCCGCCCGGACGGCAGGACGCAGTCCATCCGCCCGCCGACCGCCGATAACCGTAGCCGCCGCAGCTTCCCGCCAGTCGCCCATAGCGCCAGCACATGCCCTAGCTCATGGAAAGCCGCCGCCGCCAGAAAGGACGGCAGCAGCCCCTCACTGTCAAAAAACAACAGCAGCGCAAGCATCAGCAGCGCGCCGTCCGTGACCTCAAGCATAGGTCACGAAGCTCGACGGATCGACCGCGTTCCCGTTCTTCCAGATCTCCAGATGCAGATGGTTGCCGGTCGCACGCCCGGTCGCCCCCACCAGCGCGATCTGGTCGCCCATCTGGACCAGCGCCCCCGCCGTGGTCGTGACCTCCGAACAATGCGCGTACAGCGACGTGAAGCCGTCCGCATGGCTGACGACCAGATAATTGCCGTAGCTCGCGCTGACGCCCGTTTCCAGAACCTCGCCGTCCGCGATCGCGCCGATCGGCGTCCCCTCCGGCGCGGCGATGTCCAGCCCATAGTGGAAATCGCTCGCGCCGTCCATCGGGTCGTCCCGCCCGCCAAAGGCGGACGTGACCGTGCCCTCCAACGGGTTCTGGTGCTCGAAGGTCATCACGTAAAGCGTCTTGTCGACCGTGTCCGGATACCGCGTTTTTCGCCGCTCGGTCACGTCGTCCGCCGTGCCGGAGGATTCGGCCAGCGCCTGCACATATGCATCCTCCGGCGAATAGACCTCCTGCGTCCCGCCACTGTCCGCCCCGTCGCCGCCAAAGGCCGCGATCACTCCCGAAAGATTTGCGTTTCCATTGACGAACGTCTGTACGCGCGCGCGGAGCGCGTCCAAACGTGGGTCGTCCCCGTAACGGAAGATCACCGCGCACAGGAACAGCGCTGCGCACAACAGCAGGCGGATGTCTCCGCCCGTGATCAGGGGTTCTTGCTTCTTTTTGCGATTGACTGCCATATTTTTTCACCTTCCTGAACCAGTATACGCCGGGAAACAGGAAATTAGACCTGACAGCCAAGGATATTCTGCCGCGCTTGCGCCGGGAAACGGAAAAGCCCCGCCGCGGCGGAAAACTGCCGCGGCAGGGGAAAGGTGAATGGGAACCGGAATGGCTGCGCGAGGCTTCCGCACCCGCCTTTGCCGCAGGGAAACCCGGAGATGAATGCGTTATTGGCCGGCAAGCTGCTTCCGTTCCTGCAGCTCCTTCTGAATCTGCGGGAACTGCTGATCGAGGTGGAAGCACCAGGCCAGCACGATCAGCACCAGATAAATCGCGATCGGCGCGACGATAAAGAGGAAACGGATGCCGTTTACGGCGCTGGCGGTCTGCACTTCGGCAAGGCCGTCATACCCGCACATGGTGAGGACCGCGCCGAAGGCCGCCGTGCCAATGCCGCTGCCGATCTTCTGGCCGACGCCGTTCGCGGTCACGTTGATCGCCTGCGTCCGGACGCCGGTCTTCCATTCGCCGTATTCTACGGTATCCGCCAGCATCCCGTAAATCACGCTGCTGAAACCGCCGAAGCCGATGCCGCGCAGGCCCATCGAAACGATGAACGGGACGCCGGAGGCGTAAACGACGGAGATCGCCGAGCCAAGCAGCATCGACAGGCCGCTCAGCACCGCCATGCTGCGCTTGGACACGCCCCTGTCGATTGCGACCGGCAATAGAAGCATGACGACCAGCGCCGGAAAATGGTGGTACATAATGATGTTGCCGACAAGTTTCGCGTCGTTGAGGATATATTTCGCGTAATAAACGCCTACGGTCAGCGTCGTGACCTGATGCAGTACGCAGCAGAACTGCATCGCGAGCACCGAGAACCAGTATTTGTTGCGCAGCAGCGCTTTCAGGCCGACCAGCAGCGGCACGTCTTCTCCGTTTTGGCCGCCGCTTACCACCGTTTCACGGGTCGTCAGGTAGACGATCGCGAAAACGGCCGCCGCGATTGTGCCAAGGATGGCGGCGAGCCGGATCCATGCCCGCTGCCCGCCGCCGAGCGCTTCGATGATGTTCATGAACTTCAGGGAGAGCACCGTCTGGGTCGCCGCCGCGATGAACAGGCGCACCGCGTAGCAGGAAGACCGGCTGGTGCGGTCGGCGGTCATATAGGTCGGCAGCGCGCTCATGGCCGCGTTGGCGATCGTATAGACCACGCTCTGGATGGCGTTGTAGGAAACGAAAATGTAAATCAGCTTGCCCCATTCGCCGCAGTCGGGCACGGTGAACATAGCAACGTAGGCGATGCCGAGCGGGATTGCGATCCGCAGGATCCAGGGGCGCGCGGAGCCGCTTTTCGCGTGGGTGTGCTCGATCAGGTTGCCCGCCAGTACGTCGCTGAACCCGTCGAATACGCGGCTGACCAGAATGATTGTGCCGACGGCGGCCGGGTTGACGCCGATCACGTCGGTATAAAAGTAGACTAGAAAGGAACAGAAAATGGTGTACATTGGGTTGCAGGCGACCTCAGTAAGGCCGTAGGCGATCTTCTCCTTTAAGGAAACGACGCGGCTGGTTTCATCAACAGTCTGTTTCATGCTTCAAATTCTCCTTTACGATAAACGATCCTGCCGTCAACGCGGGACAGGCGCGAAAAGAATTCGTCCCAGATGCGGCGGGACATTTCAATGGTCGTTGCATGGGGCATTGCTTCCACACGGCTGAACCCGACCATTGGGACGCCGTCCGCCCAATAGATCAGGTCGGACCAGCGTTCGTCGCGGGCGCGCCAGCCGTCGGCCCACCGGTCGCCCTGCACCGGCTCCATATGGTTCAGCCGGAGCCATGCGTTCAGGGTGTATGCAGTACGGTTCCCATCCGCAGGGCGGTCGGGGACAAGGAATGTCTCCTCGCTGCCGCCGAACATCCAGACCGGGAGCGGGATATCCGGGCGGGCGGCGACCTCGGGCAGGGACAGCGGTTCCTGCTCCAGCCCGTCGAACAGGATACCGGAGCAGGGGGCGATCGCGGCGAAGGTCTCTGGCATGGCCAGCCCCAGCATCTGCACCATCAGGGAGCCGAGGGAATGCCCGGTTGCGAAGACCCGGCTGCGGTCAACCGGGTGTTCCCGCGCCGTCCGCTCGATCAGGGCGCGGAAGAACGGGAATTCCTCTGGCTGGCTTTCCCTGTGGAAAATGTTCCACGCAGGCAGCAGCAGGTTGTCGCTGCTGCAATAGGCGTTTTCGGTGAACATCCGTCCGTAGCCCGCCGTGGGGAAGACGGCGATAAAGCCCTTTTCCCCGGCGATGCGTTCCCAGCCGGAGTTACCCAGATAGAGCGCGCCGTTGCAGGTGTAGCCGTGGCAGGCGAGGACGAGCGGCGCCGGCGTTTCCGGATGGGAGCGCACGGATTCCGGAACGTAAGTGTACCACTCGCGCAGCCAGCCGTCGACCTCCTCGAAATGGTATTCCATGCCGGGGATGGCCGCGGGGGCATGGGAAAGGCGCAGGTTGCCGCCGGGATCGCCAAGCCAGCGCCGGAACCGGCTGAGGAAGCCGGTCCAGATGCGGTGCAGCAGCCGTTCGCCCGCCTGCTCCGCCGCATCGGGGATGCGGCTTTCCCATACGGTATGCGCTTCGATCTCCTCATTCAGCGGGTGGGGGAGCGGCACGCACCGCCGCCAGCGAATGGTATCGCTGTCGGAATGCTCCGCGACATCCGCGCGGCAGCTGCGCCGCCAATGGGAAACGGCGGCGGCGTCCGGTTCCCGGCTCCCGATCACCCAGACGGGCAGAGGGATATCGCCCTTTTGAATGCCGAGACGGCATTCCGCATCCGTGAAGCCGCCCAGCTCGCGGCAGGGGGCCTGCGCCGCGGCGCGGCTGTAGACCTCCGGCACGGCGGAATCAATGGCGCAAAGCCCGGCATAGGCGGCAGGGTTCCACATCGCGGCCATCTGCGCGACCGTCCCGCCCGCGCCGCAGCCGAACAGGAAGGCCGACGCTTCGTGGATGTTGAATAGGCGGCGTTCGCTCAGCTGCCGGAACAGCGCGTCGACATAGGCCACGTCGCCGTCGGCGCAGCCGTAAGGCTCTCCGGACGCCCAGCGGCCGCCCTCCGGTTCCAGAAAGAACAGCACCGGCTTTTCCGGCGCGGTTTCGGCGAGCTGCTTCCAGCCGGTTCGCTCGAAAGCGTCGTCGGCGCTCCAACCGTCGGGCGGGAGGATGAAAATGCCGCAGGCCGATTCCCGGCAGGCTTTCGGGATATGCACCAGAAAACGCCTCCGCCGGTCTCCGACGGTCAGCCACTGTTCAAACGTCCCCTGTTTCAGCACTTGAAGCGGGTGCGCCGGATCGAAGGAAAGTTCTTGATTTTGATACATAGTATCACCCCTTTTACGGTTTGCCCGGCGCCGGCAGCCGCCGGGCGGGCGTTTCGAAAAAGCTGTTTGCAAACGGTCTTTCTGGCATTCATTATACCCGGAGGGACGCTGCGGCGAAATATCGGCTGTGTCAGAAAATGCGCAGTATTCTTGCCGGTTTTCCGCGGGCTGCTCCCGCGGCTGCGAAACCGGATAGATACTGCGCATAAAAAAGATAGAAAACGGCAAAAAAACGCTCGGCCGCAGGCAGGCATATCCTGTCTGTGGCCGAGCGCCGCAAGCGGTCAGCCGCCGCACAGGTCGAGCTGGTAGAGCACGACCTCGTGCGGCTTGAGCGTTGTATGAAGCCGGAAGGCCCCTTCCGCGTCCGGGCGGAGCTGTCCGAACCAGTATTCCGGCGCGGCGGCGAGCCGCAGCTGTTCGAGATCCGCGAGGGCGATCTCGGCGGGCGCGCCCCAGCGGACCCATTGGTCAAAGCTGGAACCGTGCTCCCGGCTGATGCGGAAGGCGTGCAGCCGGTGCGCGCACTGGGGCAGGCCGTTGAGACGCAGCTCGGTTTCCAGCGGGCCGGTCTGCTCGAAGACCCGGTAAGCGTCCTCCGGGCGTTCCAGCCGCCGGTAACGGTAGCGGTAAAGGCTGTCATGACCGCAGTAATGGAACAGTAAAATCTGGAGCTGCCGCTCGTCCCGGGCGGCAAAGTACCAGTCGCCAGACGCGAGCAGCTGCCCGCCCAGCTTCCGCAGCAGGCGCAGGGCCTGCCAGCCGCTTTTGGGGATACCGTTGTAGGTGAACAGGCCATAGCCGCCGTGGAAGGGCTGCAGGAACGCGCCGCGCTCCTCCATGAAATCCGTCAGCAGCCAATAGCCGAAGGCTTCCGGGCGGTCGTAGTTCTCGGTGATATTTTTACAGAGCCACGCCGCTTTATAGCAGGTGTCCTCGGACAGGTCGCGCTGCCAGAGAGTCGAATTCCATTCCTCCATCCAGATGGGGCAGTCGGGTTCGCCGACCGTTTTCAGCAGCTGCCGGATGCGCCTGAGGAGGTTCCGGGTGAAGTGGCGGTCGCTGCTGCGCGCGGCCGGCAGGAAATCCTGCGATTTGGAAATGTGCATGAACTCCTGATCGAGCTCCAACCCCTGGTGCGGATAATTCTGGGTCGTGATAAAATCCGGAAAGCAGCCGTTCGCCTTCGTGAACCGCAGGAAATCCAGAAGTACGTCGGCATTCCACGCGAAGCTGGCGAAGCCGCCGGGGCCTCCGAACTGCAGCGCGGGGTCGGCGCCCTTGACCGCCTGATAGCTGGCCTGATAATGCGCGTGGAATTCCTCGAACGTCACATCGGTAAACGTGGGGACGTGCAGTCCGATCGTCGTGAAGCGCCATTCGCGCACGGCGCTGCGGCCATAGCGGGCGATCCAGTGCTGGATACTGCGGCCGACCGTTTCGCGCCACTTGCCCAGGTCGGCGGCAACGGAAAAGTTGCTTTCGCGGTTGAGCACAAAAACGTCGTATTTTTTCAGCGCCCGGGGCATCAGCCCCAATTCGATATACAGCTTGAAGCCCTGCGCGACCAGAAAATCGAGCAGCAGGTCAATATACAGGAAGTTCAGCAGCGGCCTGCCGTCGCCGTCCTCCTGATAAAACTGCATACTGTCGTCAAAAATGCCGTGAAACCGGATGTATTCAAACCCGATTTCCTGCTGGGCGCGGGCGATCTGCTGCTGCACCTCCGCAAGAAGCCCCTCCCGGGCGTAGCCGAAATTCAGCAGCCTGCGCCACGTGTGACGCAGGGGACGGGCGGGCTTCTGCGCGTCGATCGCTGCGGCGCGGCGGTGCGATGGGGCGGGCGCGCCCTCGTCGGCCTCGGCGAGCGGGAGATAGTCGAACAGGACGGCCAGATCGCGGCGCGGCTCCTGCGTATCGGCGGGAGGGCTTTCCCGCCCCTCCGCGCGATGCGCCGTGCGGTACTTCCCGGGCGATACGCCATAACGCTGCCGGAACTTGCGGATCAGGGCGGCGGAGGTGGAAAAGCCGGTCTGCATGGCGATTTCGGTGATCGAACGGCTGCTGTTTTCCACCAGCTCAAGCGCGGCCTGGAGCCGGAGGTTCAGAAGATAATCGGTGATGGTGGCGTGCAGATGGCTGGAGAAAAAGCGGGAAAGGTAGTTCGGGCTGACATAGACCGACGCGGCCAGCTCGGCGACCGATACATCCTCGTTCCAATGCTGATGGAGCTGCTGGAGGACGGTATCCAGCCGGGCGATTGCGGGACGGGACAGGCGCAGGTCCTTCCCGTCCCGGCGCGCCGGGAAATTATCATGGATGAATTGGAGCATTTCCAGCAGGGAGGCGTAGACCTCGCGCTGGGGCTTCCGGTTCAGATACAGCGAAACGGAATGCGCGAGCCGCCGCCGCAGCTCGTTAAAGACCGTCTGCGGCGCCGTCTGCCGATCGCAGGCGGCGCAAAGCACCCGCCCCTCCTCCGACGGCAGGGCGCTGAGCTTCAGGCAGTCCGGCGGGATCTGTAGCACGATCGCGCAGCCGCCTTCGGAGCACGACGCCTGGCACAGCTCCAACGGATTGACCAGCAGGAGGCCGGCCTCGGTGAGCGTGACCGCTTGGCCGCTCAGCAGGGCGCTGACCGTGCCGCACAGGACAAAAAGCAGCTGTGCGCCTTCGCTCCACAGCAGGCGGGGGCGGCGGTCCTGTAAGGTGGAGAGCACGACCTCGCTGCTGCCAAAATGATCGATCATAGCGGCGCGCCTCCCGTCCAGCCGCCGCTTGGGGCTTGTGAATACCGATTCTTACAAAAAGGTTTCATTTTTTGCCCGTCCGCCGCCATACAGGGCTTCCAGCTCCTGTTTATGATAAAGATAACCGGGGTCGTCGAAATACTTGGCCTGCTGCGGGCAGCCCTTGACGCATTTGCAGCATTTCATACAGACGCCGCTCACAAGGGAAGGCTCCGCAGAATCGATCGAACCCAGCGGGCAGACCGAAGCGCACCAGCCGCAGCGGATGCAGCGGCCGTCCGTCTTCGGCTTGACCTTACGGATATCGATGCCCTTTCCGTCGCGGTCGCGCGGGGTGTAGTAAGGCCGGAGCGGGGTTTCTCCGCGGGCGGCGACAGGGAAGGCAAGATTTCCCGCAAGCAGCTTTTCCGCAATGCGGCCGGCGAACGCCTGCGCCTCCGCAAGGTCGTCCGCGTCGGGACGCCCTTTGCCAAGCGTATCCGAAAACGAATGCTCGCCAACGAACGCGCCCGCGGCAATGGTGCGGAAGCCGTGGCTGTCCAGGATTCCGCGCAGCTCGATCAATGCGTCGTCGTAGCTGCGGTTGCCGAACAGAACGATCGGGATACCGAGCGCGCCGTTGCCCTGCAGGGTATCCAGATACTTGAGGAGCAGGTTGGGGACGCGTCCGGCGATGACCGGCACGCCGAGAATCACAAGGTCGTTTTCGGTGAAAACAGCCGGTTCCGTCCGGGCGTCCGGCGGGGTAAAATCGAATGGCTCCGCGGGTTGGCGGAGCTGTTCGGAAAGATGGGCGGCGAGCGCGGTGACGATTTTTTCGGTCGTACCGGTACCGCTGAAATACATGGCGTGGATGTTCATGCGCAATCCTCCTTGTGACAAACCGGATGTTCGCAGGGATGGGGAAGCATTATATTCCGGGGTCCGGCGGCTGCCCGTCATGGGCGGGCCATTGGCATTCGAGCAGCTGCATTTCTGTGAAAACAGCCTGGAAAGAGGAGTCCTCCGGGCTGCACGCGTAGAGGCCGAACCGGATCTCGTCCTGCGCCTCCCACAGGTGGCAGATCCGCAGCTGCCGGAAGGCGCTGCCGTCTTCCGAACATTCGATGCGGAAATCGTCCTCCCGGCGGCTGAGCCGGTACCACATGGTATGGACGGAGGCGTCGATCTCGGTGGTCGCCCAATCCGAATAGCCGTGGTTGGTGACGACGCTCCCCAGATGCTGGAT
>CAJUGU010000006.1 GCA_910586105.1 uncultured Eubacteriales bacterium
TGGCGCCGTCCGCGCAGGACCGGGGTCCCGGGGCAGCGCCCCGGCTCCCGCCGCGCAGGCGAAGCAGACGACTATCTCCAACGTTCGCGGGTACCTGTGCGGAAAACCGTCCGCGACGCTGTTTTTCCGGAACGAAACGCGTTCACAGAAACAACACGGTAAAATTCAGCTTCCTTTCAGCAAACTTGCGTATAATAAAGCCGCAGCCGAAAAGAAGCGCCCGGCGCTTTCTGACGGCGAAAAAATCCCCCGAAAAAGGAGAGATGCAACATGCGGATCACGGAATACCGACACGAATGGAAGCACGAGATCAGCTATTGCGATCTGCTCGCGATCCGGAGCCGGATGCGGGCGATCGCCAAAGCAGACGCGCACGCGCTGAAAGGCCGATACGAGATCAGGAGTTTGTATTTTGACAACCTGTCGGACAAAGCCCTGCGGGAAAAGCTGGACGGCGTCAACCGGCGTGAAAAATTCCGCATCCGGTATTATAACGGGAACACAGACGTTATCCACCTGGAAAAAAAGTGCAAGCTCAACGGGCTGGGCACGAAGTACAGCGCCCCCCTGACCGCAGAGGAAGCGCAGGCGCTGGCCGGCGGCGACCTGCGCTGGATGCTGCAAAGCGGCAGGCCGCTGGTAGAGGAGCTTTACAGCAAAATGCGTTCGCAGGGACTGCGCCCGCGCACCATCGTTGATTATACCCGTGAGCCGTTCGTCTTCGGCCCGGGGAACGTGCGGGTGACAATCGATTACAATATACGCACCGGGCTGGACGCGGTCGACTTCCTGTCGCCGTCCTGCGTGACCATCCCGACGCCGGATTCGCCCATCATTTTGGAAGTGAAATGGGACGAATTCCTTCCGGCGATCATCCGGGACGCCGTGCAGCTGGGCAGCCGCCGCACGGAAGCATTCTCCAAATACGCGGCGTGCCGTGCTTACGGCTGACCCGCCCGCCGCCGGCGCCAAACGGATAAAAGAGCCTCCGCCGCAGCAGCGGCAAAGGCTCCAGTACGACGTCCCAACAGCATGGCGGCGGCGCTCACGAAGACATCGTATTCAACGCGCCTTCTTCGATCAGTTCGACCCATGCGGCAACGTATTTCGGATTGAGCTGCGTGCCTGAACAGCGTTTCAGTTCGGCGATCGCGTCTTCCAACGGCATTTGCTTGCGGTAAGGCCGGGTGGAATACATCGCGTCAAAAGCATCCGCCACGGCAATGATCTGCGCGACCTGCGGGATCTCGTCGCCCTTCCGCCCGGAGGGATACCCCCGCCCGTCGATACGTTCGTGGTGGTATTTCGCGCCCAGCGCCAGCGCGGGAGCGATCGCGATTTCCTGAAGGATCTCGCTGCCATTCACCGTGTGCTGCTTCATCACCTTGAATTCCTCGTCGCTCAGGCGGCTGGGCTTGTTCAGGATCTCGTCCGGCACGGCGATCTTGCCGATATCGTGCAGCAGGCCGATGTTATAGACCTCCTCGGCCTCCGCAGTGCTGAACCCCGCCTTTTTGGCGATCATCCCCGCGTAGGTCGCCACCCGGAACGAATGGCCGTTGGTGTATTTGTCCTTGACGTCGATGCTCTTCGCGAACGAATGAATGATCTGGCTGATGAAGATCTTGCTTTCCTTCTGCTTGTGAAAATTCCGCAGGAGGATCGTAATGAACGTACCTACGCTCTGCACCAGCAGGAACGTGAGCAGTACCTTTTGGATCAGCATGATCCGCTCCATGGCAAGGGAGCTTTCCTTCTGGTGTTTGTGCGCGAGTTCAACGGCAGTGTTCAAAAACAGCGACACGCCCGACGTGATATCCTTTTTGGCGGCCTGATAATCGCTGCTGAACACCAGCGACTGCGCCTTTTCAATCCACGCCTCCCGGCGGAGCGCAAGGTCGGCTTCCGTCAGCTGCACCTCTTGCAGCTCCTGCGGCAGGGCGGCCGGATCCATTCCCTGCGCCTCGGCAATCAGCCGCATCGCGTAGAACTCGGTCCCCATCAGCGCGTTGGAACGGTCGAGCGCGGTTCGCAGGATCCGGGTCGCGTTGGTATCAGCGTAATCGCCCAGCTGTTCCAACGCCGTCTCCCGGCTGCGGGTGACGTTCGCTTCGGTAAAGTAATTGTCCATATACTGCCGTTCCTGCGTCATCACATACAGCTGCACCTGCTCGGTGAGATAGTCGGAGCCTTCGGAAACCATCATCGCGTTTTTCTGGCAGGACATATAATCCTCCATGGCGGCGACCATCGTTTGATACCGCTGCGAGGTGCGGACGGTCGCGCCGATCAGGATCAAATACAGCGCGCAGGAGCCCAGCAGCATCGCGACCGTCAGGATAGACCGCCGCTTTTTCCGTTTGTTTTTTTTAACGTCATCTTCCATCATTATAAGTTCCTCCGTGGCACGTGGGGAAACGGCATCCGGGCGTGCGGACGGAAAGCGCCGGGCCGAACGTATCCCCGGCATGAGGGCCGCGCCCTCCGACGGAGGCCGCCCCTGCGTCAGCGCTTCCAGGCCCCCCGCTCCCCTGATATAAAAAGGATAGCATATTTTTTCCAGAAACACAAGGGGCTATTGGAATATCTGCACAAAAAAGGTTTTTTAAAGAACCGCCCGCCGGTGCGGTTTAACGGAAGTCGTCTTCAGAGACGCCTCCTCAACTTGTGCAAAACCACAAAATTACCAAAACCGATCATATTTTACAGCCGCGGACGAAACGTCCCCGGCGCGAAAGGAGCAATCCCCCATGACTTTTCAGGACATTTTTAAATCCAGCTTTCTCGAAAATATTACAAGCGTCAGCATCCTTGACATGCTGCTTGCGCTGCTGCTCTCGTTCGGGCTGGGCATGTTCATCTTCCTCGTTTACAAGAAGACCTTTTCCGGCGTGATGTTTTCGTCGAGCTTCGGCGTGACGCTGGTCGCGCTGACCATGATCACGACCGTCGTCATCCTTGCGGTCACGTCGAACGTCGTGCTCTCCCTCGGCATGGTCGGCGCGCTGTCGATCGTCCGGTTCCGCACCGCGATCAAGGAACCGCTCGACATCGCGTTCCTGTTCTGGTCGATCGCGGTCGGTATCGTGCTGGCGGCGGGCATGATCCCGCTGGCGGTGATCGGCAGCGTCGTCATCGGCGTGCTCCTGCTGGCGCTCGTCAACCGCAAGGCGTATCACAATCCCTACATCGTCGTGCTCACCTGCGACGGCCACGGGAGCGAGCTGGCGGCGCGTACCTTTCTGGAGCGGCAGACCGAACGCTGCATCCTGAAAAGCAAGACCGTGCAAAAGGGCATGGTCGAGCTCAACCTTGAGATCCGCCTGAAGGACGACAATACCGATTTCGTCAACGCCCTTTCCGATATCGAAGGCGTCGGCAGCGCGGTACTGGTCAGCTACAACGGCGAATATATGGGCTGAGGAGGCACGGTTTTATGTCAACGCACAGGAATATAGAGCGGGTCTGCTGTGCGGCGCTGGCGCTCGCCCTGCTCGCGGCGGCGCTGTTCTGCTTCGGGGAACGGCTGGGGCTCCAACGCTCCGACCGCGCGCAAGGCTATGAAGCGCGGCTGTTCGACACGACCCGCGTACACACGATCGACATCGTAATGGACGATTGGGAGGGCTTCCTCGAAACCTGCGAGAACGAAGAATACCAGTCCTGCGCGGTGGTTGTGGACAACGAAGCCTATAAAAACGTCGCGCTCCGCGCGAAGGGCAACACATCGCTGAGCATGGTCAGCTCTTACGGCAACGACCGTTACAGCTTCAAGATCGAATTCGACCACTACGACGCGGGCAACACCTATTACGGGCTGGATAAGCTGTGCCTGAACAACATCATACAGGACAACACCTACATGAAGGATTACCTCGCCTATACGCTGATGCGCGGCGCCGGCGTCGCTTCCCCGCTGTGCAGTTTCGTCTACCTAACGGTCAACGGCGAAGGCTGGGGGCTGTATCTCGCCGTGGAAGCGGTCGAAGACGCGTTCCTCTCGCGCAACTATGGCAGGGATTCCGGCAACCTTTATAAACCGGACAGCACCGGCGCAGGCGGCGGTCGCGGCAACGGCCGTGATTTCAACATGGACAATTTCCTTGAACAGATGGAAGACGGAGAACTGCCGGCGGGTATGGAAAACGGCGGTTTCCCGGCCCCGCCGGAGGGGATGCCTACGCCGCCGGACGGTTTTGGACAAATGGGCCTCCCCAACGCGCCGGGCGATGGCGGCGGGCGCGATCCGGACGGCGCGGAGCCTGACCCGGATGCAAGCGCAAACGGAGGGCACGACCAAAGCGGCAGTCCCCCCGGCCAAAGCGCCAACGCAGACGTCGGGCCTGCGCCGGAAGGCGCGGCGTCCAGCCCGGACGCAGACGATACCGGCGGGAACGCCGCAGGTGCAGGCGAAGCCCGGCCGGAACGCGGCGCGCGCGACGGTTTTGGCGGCGGCGGGCCCGGCGGGATGGGCAGCAACGACGTAAAGCTGCAATACATCGACGACGACCCGGACAGCTATCCCAACATTTTTGACAACGCGAAGACCGATATCACGACCGCCGACCAGGCGCGCCTGATCGCGTCGCTGAAACAGCTCGGCGAGCAGGAAGACCTGGAAAGCGTCGTCAGCATCGACGAAGCGATCCGATATTTTGCCGTGCATGATTTCCTTTGCAACGACGACAGTTACACCGGTTCGATCGTGCATAATTATTATTTGTACGAGAAGGACGGCGTGCTTTCCATGATCCCGTGGGATTACAACCTGTCGTTCGGCACGATGGGCGGCGGTTCGGACGCTTCCAGCGCGGTCAACAGCCCGATCGATTCGCCCGCCGGCGGCAGCGAGTCCGACCGCCCCATGGTCGCCTGGATCTTCAGCAATGCGGAATACACCGAAAAGTATCATGCGGCTTACGCCCAGCTGGTCTCCTCGCTGACCGAAGGCGACTATCTCGCGGAGTTGATCCGCACGACGGCGGAGCGGATCGCGCCGTATGTCGAAACGGATCCCACCAAGTTCTGCACCTATGAGGAATTCCAGGCCGGGGTCGAAACGCTGCTTCAGTTCTGCGCGCTGCGGCTGGAAAGCATTGCAGGGCAGCTGGATGGGAGCATCCCGTCGACTTCGGACGGGCAGCGAGCAGACGCTTCCGCGTTGATCGACGCGTCGGCGATCGACCTTTCGGAAATGGGTTCGATGCACAACCCTGGCGGGAACGACGGAGGATTTGGCGGCGATCGCGGCGGTTTCGGCGACAAAGGCGCGCCCGGCCGGGACGGAACGTCCGAACGGGACGATGCTTCGGGAACCGGCGGAACATCCGAACCGGATGGATCTTCAACATCAGATACAGCGTTTGCACCGAACGATATTATGGAACAGGATGGAGCATCCGACCGGAACGGCAGGCCTGAAACCGACGGCGACGCGTTCCAAAACGACGGCGCTTCTCCAACCGCTAACGCCGACCGCAGCGGTGAGCCCTCCCGTGAAGGCGGCGCTTCGCCAGAATCCGGTATGACGCTGCCAACCGAAGGCGGCGCGCCGTCTGATACGGCAGGCGCGAACCGGCAGCCCGCCCCGGGTTTTGACGGGACCAACCGCGGCTTTGCAAACGAGCCGCAAACGGATGCAGCATCCGGCAGCGACATGCTGCTGTTGCTGGGCGTTTCACTGGCCGTGCTGTTCGCAGGGCTGGCGATCGCATTGAAATTCAAACGATGATCGGCTATACGCCCCAACCGCGGAAAACCACAGCCCCGGCGGGGAGCGCCAGGGAAAGGAGGTACCATGAGAATTCAGTTGGAAGGGTTTCAGGAAGATAAACGCCCGCTGACATTGAACAGCCTGCGTCAGCAGCAATACTCATTAAACCGGCTGCTGCTGTTAGCGATCCAGAACGGCGACGCAGAAATGCAGGAATCCCTGAAGCGGCAGCTACAGGAAAAAGAAGCGTGCATCGATCGGATGAACGCGGGGATCGGGCTTGAACTAAAGGCGCACTGAAAAATCCGCGCCGCACAGGGGGAAAGGCATACCGCCTTTCCCCCTGTTGTTTTGCGTTCCGGCATACCGATCCGGGCGGCGGGCTTGCAGGCAGCGCCCCGATACCTTCCGGATCTTCCAACCGTCCGCGCGCCTTGCGCCTGCGGCTTTCCGTTTCCACAGCACATTTCATCCCCGATCGTAAGGTAAACGTAAGGTAAATTTAAGGTAAGCGTCACGTACCGCCCCTTCCGGTGTGTTATAATAAGCACAGAAAGGAGTGTATTAGGATGCTAATACTTATATCAACCAAAGACCTGTGCAAACAATATGGAAGCGCCCTGCGAGTCAATTCCCTCGACCTGCGCGTGCCGGAGGGCGCGGTGTACGGCTTCCTCGGCCCGAACGGCGCGGGCAAGTCGACCACTTTAAAAATGCTGCTGGGGCTGACGCGCCCCACCCGCGGGGAAATCTCGATCTTCGGCAAGCCGGTCAACGATGCGAACCGTATTTCCCTGCTGCAAAACGTCGGCTCCCTGATCGAATCGCCCTCCTACTACGGCCATTTGACCGGGGAGGAAAACCTCCGCGTCGTCCAGACCCTGCGGGGACGCCCCGCCCGCGAGATCGCCGAAGTGCTTGCCCTCGTCCGTCTCGGCAGCGCGAAGGACAAAAAGGTATCGCAGTATTCGCTCGGCATGAAGCAGCGCCTGGGGCTTGCCGCGGCGCTGCTCGGTTATCCAAAGCTGCTGATCCTCGACGAGCCGACCAACGGCCTCGACCCTGCGGGCATTCAGGAAATGCGCGAGCTGATCCGGTCGCTGCCCGCGCGTTATGGCATGACCGTCGTCGTGTCCAGCCACCTGCTCAGCGAGATCGACCAGATGGCGACCGACGTCGGCATCATCTCCGACGGGCGGCTGGTCTTTCAGGATGAACTCCACCGGCTGCACGAGCGCAGCGAACACCATATCGCGATCCGCACCGGCAACAACACCCTCGCCGCCGAAGCGCTGCGGGAAAGCGGCGTCGACTGCAAATCCGGCGAAGAATACCTCGTCCTGCCGCCGCTTGAGGATCCGCAGGTCGCGCAATGCATCGCCCTCCTTTGCAGCCGCCGGATCCCGGTGCTGCGGATCGAAGAACGTCAAAAAAGCCTTGAGGACATCTTCCTCGGCCTGACCGAAGGGGCGGTGAGCTTATGACCGCCCTGCGCATGGAATTCTGGAAGTCCCGGCGGCGCGGGCTGTGGCTGGTCTGCGCCGCGCTGCTGGCGGTCGAACTGCTCTGGATTTTCTGGGCGTTCCACAACCCCAGCGAGCAAGAGCGCCAGAAAGGCTGGCTTTACCTGTTGTACAATATGCCGCTGCTCAATGGGATCCTGTTCCCGGTGATCGGCGCGACGCTTGCGTCGCGCACCGCCGATATCGAGCATAAGGGCAACACGCTCAAACTGCTCGAAACCATCCAGCCAAAGGCGCAGCTTTTCCACGCCAAGCTGCTGCTCGGCGCGTGCCACCTGCTGCCGCTCGCGGCTTTGCAGGCCGCCGCCCTGCTCGGTATCGGCTTTTACTACGGCTTTTACGGCCAGCCCGATCCCACAAATTACTGGCAGTACGCCCTGTTCACCTTCACCGCCTGCTTTGCGGTGTACGCGCTGCACCTGGCGCTGTCGCTCACCATCAAAAACCAGTTCGTGCCGCTGTGTATCGGGCTGGGCGGCTCGTTCATCGCGCTGCTGCTGATGTTCCTGCCGTATGAGCTGCCGCGCCTGCTCTGCGGGCCTTACGGCTTCTTTGGGGCGTTGTCCTTCATTTATATGTCCGATTGGGACCCCAAAACACGAATTTACCATTTCCTGCGTATCCCGACGCCGTGGGGCAGCTTCGCCGCCTTGCTCGTCTGGATCGCCGCGATCTATGTTTTCGGGCGTATTGCCCTCGACCGAAAGGAGCTGTGACCATGTTTTTCCGTGTTTTGCGCGCCGAACGCTACAAGCTGCGGCGCAGCCCCGTCTGGCTGGCGTTCTTCATCCTGCCGATGTTCCCGGCGTTTTTCGGTTCGGTCAACCTGCTGAACAACCTCGGGCTGCTCACCCTCGACTGGGCGAACCTCTGGTCGCAGCACTCGCTCTTTTCCAGCTACTTCTTTTATCCCGCCCTCGTCGGCGTCTACTGCTCCTACCTCTGGCGGCTTGAGCATTTCGACCATAACTGGAATCAACTCATGGCGGCCCCCGTGCCGGTCGCGGCGGTCTTCTTCGGGAAGCTGGCGCTTGCCGCCGCTATGACGTTTCTGGCGCAGGCCTGGGGGATCGTGCTGTTCGCGATCGGCGGGCTGCTCTGCGGGATCCCTCTGAGCACCTTCCCGCCGGAAGCCGCGCTGTGGCTGCTTTGCGGCGTGCTGGGCGGGATCGCGGTCAGCGCCTTCCAGCTGCTGCTCTCTATGACGATCCGTTCCTTTGCCGTGCCGATCGGCGTCGCGATGGGCGGCGGCGTCCTCGGGCTGGGGATCTCCGCAAAGGGGTACGGCTATTTCTTCCCCTATTCGCTGCTCAGCATGGGCATGGCCGCAAACGGCAAAGGCGACGCCGTGAACTATCCGCTGTTTTTCATCTGCTGCGCCGTGTTCATCGCCGCGTTTTCCGCCGCCGCGATTTATTCCTTGAAAAAACGCGACGTAAACGCGGGATAAATCCGGCGCAGACGGATATACTGTTCTGTGAGGTGATTTTAAAAATGCAGGATACCGAACTGTTGCAGTTTATCCATAAAACCGCCCGGATGGGCGTGGAAAGTCTGCGCGATATCGAACCAATGGTGCGGGAAAATGCGTTGTATGACGCGATTTCAAGCCAAATACGGGAATACCGCTGCATCGCGGGCTGCGCCAACCGGATGCTCGAAGAACGCGGCGAGGAGTCGCCCGATCCGGGCGCGATCGCCAAGGTGTCGTCCGGCGTGATGACCGCTATGAAAATGATGGCGGATAATTCGTCGTCGAAGATCGCGGAAATGGTGATCCAGGGCAACACCATGGGGATCACCAAAAGCACCAAGCACCTGAACGATTACACCGGCAGCGACCGGCAGGTGCAGGCGCTGGCAAAAAAGCTCATCGCGACCGAGCAGGCGAACGTCGAACAGATGAAGCCCTTCCTGTAAGCGCGGCGGCGCAGCGCCCGCTTGCCCCGGCAACAAAATATCGCTTTGGAATCAGGTTATTGGCGCCCAGGCAATAACCTTTTTTCCATGCCGTCCGTCAGCCGGGTATCCCATTCGTTTCGGCTTTCCAAGCCGCGCTTTTTGTGATATAATTTGTAAAACGGCCTTTCGGGATCGATCCGCAGGGCGGGAACCGATGCTTCCCTTTCGCCGCCGTGCCCGAATGCAGCGGCATGGGGCAATGGCCGATCGGCAGCGTCAAAATGAGGTGAGGAAACATGTGGGATGTATTTAAAACGATGCGGAAATTTACGCCGAAATCTGAGGTCGACAAAATGACCGGCGCGCCGGTCTTTCCGCTTGAAGGCCGCCCCGCCTACTATTACGGCGGAGGGTTCGTCGTTCATTATGCGCCACGGCGTTTCCAAATCGAAGGGATCCAGCGGATCGAAACCGGCGACCCCGGCGAATATGCGGTCGGAATGTATCACTTTGCCGAAGCCGCCGCGCTGAAGGCTGCATTGGGGTTAGATGCGTTTCATGCAGACGACGTCGCCCCCTTTGCGGAGGAGATTATCGACGGCGCCATTTCCTACCCCTGCACCTTCGGCAAGCTGAGCAAATGGGCGCGGGCAACCCCTTCCGGCCACGTTCAGGAAGGGATCACCCAGCGATTGATCGAGGGCAAAATGACCTTTCAAAACCGGTTCCTGTTTTATGAGCAATACCAGTTTTTCTTTTATGGAAAATTCCGGTGGACCAGGCTTGCCGGGTTCCAATTCACCTTTTGCGAATCCGCAGGGTCATGACTCAGCACCGGCGGCTATGACCGCCCCTTCCAGACGCGTTGAAAACGGCTGTTGGCGATCCACCAACAGCCGCTTTCTGCAACTTATCCGTTTTTTTGAGAGCAGCGCCGTCCCGGCGATAATGCAGCAGGCAGGCGGCGGAGATCCCGCACATGATCCCTTCCGCGAGCGGCGCCGCCAGCCACACGCCGGTAATCCCCAGAATGCGCGGCAGCAGCAGGATACCGCCCGCGAGCAGTCCGAACGTCCGCAGGAAGGACAGCCCTGCGGACGTTTTCCCCTCCGACAGCGCCGTGAACGCTGCGGATGTGAAAATATTCATCCCGCAAAACAGGAAGCTGTACGCAAAAATGCGGAACCCCTCCGCCGCAATCGGATAGACCGCCGAGGTTTCCGGCGCGAACAGCCGGACGATCCAGCGCCCGCCAAACCATGACGCCGCGAAAACCATTACAGACGCGCCCACAATGAACCGCAGACCAATCCGGAGCACCCGCCGCAGCTGCGCCCGGTCGCCGCTGCCATAACAAAACCCGATCGCCGGGGCGACGCCCATCGAAAACCCGATGAACAGGGTGTTCAGCAGAAATTGCGCGTAAATCAAAATCGCGATCGCGGCAACGCCATCCTCGCCAAGGTGTTCCATCATGGCGGCGTTGAACAGGAAGGTCGTCACCGCCGACGCTAACTGACTCACCAGCTCCGAGGAGCCGTTCAGGCAGCTTTCGCCCAGCACGTCCCACCGGAGCCGGGGCCTTGTGAATGCAAGCATCCCATCCCGGCGCAGGAAGCACGCTACCCCGGCGACCGCCGGGATCAGATATCCGCAGCCCGTCCCCAGCGCCGCGCCCCGGACGCCCAGCCCGCAGGGGACGATGAACAGGTAATCCAACGCGATATTCGCCGCGCCCGCCGCCAGCGACAGCCCAAATCCAAGCCCCGGCCTCCCTGCGGTGACGAACAGGGTCGCAAACAACGTTTGCAGCAGGTTCGCCGGGAAAAACCACAGCAGCGTCAGCAGGTACGCCTTGCAGTCCGGGAACAGCCGTTCGCTTGCGCCAAGGGCGTACACGAGCCGGTCAATAAAAAGGCTCCCCAGCAGCGCGAGCGCCAGCCCGGCCGCCGCGGCGGCAAGCGTCAGCAGGGTGAAGTCCTCCCGCGCCGCCTGCGTTTCGCCCGCGCCCAGCTTGCGGGAAACGATCGCGTTCCCGCCCGCCGCCAGCATCGTCCCCAGCCCGACCGCGACGTTGATGACCGGGCAGACGATATTCACTGCGGAAAGCGCGTCGGTGCTGACCAGCTGCGCCACGAAAACCGTATCCACGACGGTATACAGCCCCATGAACAGCATCATGAATACGGTCGGGAGCGCAAACCGCAGCAGCCGTCCCGCGTTCCAGCCCTGCCGGAAAACTTCGTCATTCATCGCCGCGCGCCCCCTTTCAAGGGCGGCAGGACAAGCCGCTGGGTCGGATACCCGAATTCGGTCAGCAGTTCGGCCTCCATAAAGCCCAGCCTTTGATAGGCTGCGCGCTGCCCTGCGTCCGCCCGGTCGCCCTGCCGGAAGGTCGTAATGCTGACCGTCCTTCCCCGCAGCGCGCCGCGCCGCAGGGAATCCAGCAGCGTCCCCGCCGCTTCGCGGTACTGCGGATGCGCCGCTAAAAAGTCAATGCGCCCCGTCCGCCGCGAGAACGCCGCCGCGCCGACCACTTCCCCGCCGCCCCGCAGGACGAGCGCTTCCCGCTGCGCGACCGCCTGCCGGAGCCGTGCAAGGTATTCCGCTTCCTTTAAACAGGGGAACCCGCCGACGACCGCCGGCAGGAACCGCATCCAATCCGCGACATCCGCCGCAGACGCATACACCGGCGGCTGCAAGCCCAGCCCGGACGGCTCCGGCCCCGGCACAAAGGCCGCTTGCAGCGGGTAATATTCCCGCGCCTTCCGGTATGCCTTCGGCGTTTTCTTGTACATCGCCTTGAAGACCGCGGTAAATGCCTGCTGGCTTTCATAGCCTGCATCGATCGCGACCTCCAGGATCGGCGCTTCCGAAAACACCAGCCGTTTCGCGGCCTCGGTGAGCCGCCTGCGCCGGATGTAATCGTGCGGCGTGACCCCGACCGCGTCCGTAAACAACCGGTGCAAATGATATTTGGAATAGCGGGCCGCGTCCGCGACGGCGGACAGCTCCAGCGGTTCCTGCAAGTTGGTTTCGACGAAGGCGACCGCCGCCGCGACCGGCTCTAAATTTTGACGTTCCATGCGTTTCCCTCCTTCCGCTCCGTCTATCATAGCAGAACGGCGGACGCCGTTTTTCATCATTCTTGCGGACTTTGCCCCCCGCCGCCCGGAAAACGCAAAAAAGAGTGCTGAAAGCCTTCCCTTCCAGCACTCCGTTGGCGCTGCGCGCGGCGGCTCATTTCGCCGCCGACAGCATCAGCTTGATCCGGTTTTCCTGATTGATCTTGGACGCGCCCGGGTCGTAATCGACCGACACGATATTGGCCTCCGGGTAACGCTCCCGGATCTTGCGCACCATGCCCTTGCCCGCGATATGGTTCGGCAGACACCCGAACGGCTGCGCGCAGACGATGTTCGGCACGCCCTCATGGATCAGCTCAACCATCTCCGCCGGGAGCAGCCAGCCCTCGCCCATCTTCACGCCTTCGCCAATGATCTCGTGCGACAGCCTGCGCACCTCTTCAAACGGGATCGGCGGGCGGAATTGCCCATGCTTTTTCATCACCCGGATAATATCCTTTTGCTTGCTCAGCACGAAATCATACATCATCCGGTTCATCGCCGCCGCCTTGGCCGAACGCCCATACAGGCGGTGATCCACCACGGCGTTGTACAGGCAGTACATACAGAAATCGAGCAGCCCGGCGAGCACCGGTTCGCAGCCTTCGGCGACCAGGAAGTCTTCCAGATGGTTGTTGCCGAGCGGCGAAAACTTGACGTAAATTTCGCCGACGACGCCGACCCGCTTTTTCGGGACCGAACGGTCGAGCCGGACGCGCTCAAATACCCGCAGGATGAAGCGGTACAGCTTCTTGACCTCGCTGTACAGGATCATGCGGTTGCCGCTGAACCGCTGCGCAATCACATCCATACAAACGCCGACCGCCTTCCGGCTGGAGCCCGGTACGACTTCGTAAGCCCGGCACTGGTTGTAGATCATCATGATCATGTCGCCGAGCAGCACGCCGTAGGCGATCTGCATCAGCATTTGCGGGGTGAAGGTGAAGCCCGGGTTGGCTTCCAGCCCCGAAAAATTCAGCGATATGACCGGGATGTAATCATGACCGTTTTTCGCAAGCGCCTTGCGCAGCAGGTGGATGTAATTGGACGCCCGGCAGCCGCCGCCGGTCTGGCTCATAATCAGCGCGATTTTGTGCGTGTCATACTTCCCGCTTTCGATCGCATCCATCAGCTGGCCGATCGCGAGCAGCGCCGGATAGCACGTGTCATTATGCACGTTTTTTAATCCCTGCTCCACGATGGAGGGCCCCTCCGTCGTCAGCAGCTCCATTTTGTAGCCGTAGTTGCCCATGATCTGGAGCATCAGCCCGAACTGGATCGGCAGCATGTTCGGCACCAAAATGGTGTAATCCTTGCGCATTTCCTCGGTGAACACCGCGTAATTGTTACTGTTTTCCAAGCTTTCTGCCCTCCTCGACAGCCGCCAGCATACTGCGCACGCGAATTTTCGCCGCGCCCAGATTGTTGATCTCATCGATCTTGAGCTGTGTATAAATTTTCCCGCCGCCTTCGACGATTGAACGGATTTCGTCGGTCGTGATTGCATCGATGCCGCAGCCGAACGACACCAGCTGGATCAGCTGCGCGTTTTCCTTCCGCACCACATAATTTGCCGCCGAATACATCCGGGAATGATATGTCCACTGGTTGAGCACGCGTACCTCCGGCTGCTGCGCCAGATCCCAGACTGCGTCTTCGGTGACGATTACCATGCCATAGGACGCGATCAGGCGGTTGAGGCCGTGGTTGATCTCCGGGTCGATATGGTAAGGACGCCCGACAATCACCGCAATCTCCAACCCGTTTTCGTCGGCGTAAGCGATCGCCTTACGGCCCTCCTCATGGACAGCGGCATAATAATCCTGAAGCGCGCCGTAGCCCGCTTCCGCAGCCGCCGCGATCTCCTTCCTGTGCAGCTGCGGGAACCGCTCGCGGAAGAACCGTACCGCCTGCCGGGTGAATTCCTTCCGGTCGCTCAGCTCAAAATACGGCATCAGGAAGTCGACCTCCGAAAGCCGCGCGACGTTCGCCTGAAGCAGCTCGGGATAATAAGCCACCACCGGGCAGTTGTAGCAGTTATCGCCCCGGCCTTCGTCCAGATTGTAGGTCATGCAGGGATAGAAAATGCGGGTAACGCCCTTTTCAAACAGGTTTTCGATGTGCCCATGCATCAGCTTTGCCGGATAGCAGACCGTATCCGACGGGATCGAATGCTGCCCGCGCTGGTACAGGTCGCGGCTGGATACGTCGCTGACGACCACTTCAAAGCCGAGCGCTTCGAGGAAGGTTTTCCAGAACGGAAGCAGTTCGTAAAAATTCAGCCCGAACGGAACGCCGATCCTGCCCAGCGGCGCGGCCCCCTCGCGCGGCGCACAGGCCAGCGCTTTCAAATAGTCCAGTTTCCACGCGTACAGGTCGGGCAGCGGTTTTGCCTCGCCACGGCCCAGCGGGCGCTCGCAGCGGTTGCCCGACAGGAACCGCCTGCCGCCCGGGAAGGTATTCACGGTCAGATCGCAGTGGTTGCTGCACAGCCCGCATTTGACGCTTTTGGAGGTATGCCGGAAGCCTTCCAGCTCCTCCGGACGGATCAGGGCGGTATGCTCCGGGCGGTTGTCCCGCGCGTGCAGCGCCGCGCCATACGCGCCCATCAGGCCCGAGATCGCCGGACGCGTGACCTCCCGCCCGATCTCCTGCTCGAACGAACGCAGGATCGCGTTGTTGAGGAACGTGCCCCCCTGCACGACGATGTGTTTGCCAAGGTCGTCCGGCGAATGCGCGCGGATGACCTTGTACAACGCGTTCTTGACCACCGAGACCGACAGCCCCGCCGAGATCATGTCGATCGACGCGCCGTCCTTCTGCGCCTGCTTGACCGACGAATTCATGAACACCGTGCAGCGCGAACCCAGGTCGATCGGCGTTTCCGAAAGCAGGCCGAGCTTGCAGAATTCCTCGATCGAATAGCCCATCGACCGCGCGAACGTTTCGATGAACGAGCCGCAGCCCGACGAGCACGCTTCGTTCAGGAAGATGTTGTCGATGCAGTTGTTGCGAATTTTAAAGCATTTGATATCCTGCCCGCCGATGTCGATGATAAAATCCACGTCGGGATTGAAATGGCGCGCGGCGTAAAAATGCGCGACCGTTTCCACCAGCCCGAAATCGATGCCGAACGCGTTCTGGATCAGGGCCTCGCCATAGCCGGTGACGGCGGAGGCGACGATGCGCACCCGGTCGCCGCACAGACGGTAAAGCTGCGCCAGCTGTTCGCGGATCACGTCGACCGGGTTGCCCTTGTTGGGCTGGTAGTGGTGGTACAGGATCTGGTTTTTATCGCCCATGAGCACGATTTTCGTGGTCGTGGAACCGCAGTCGATGCCAAGGTAGGCGTCGCCCGAATAAACAGTTACGTTTTCGGTCATAACGTCGTGGCAGTCGTGACGGCGGGTGAACTCGCGGAATTCCTCATGCGAGGTAAACAGCGGCGAAAGGTACTGGGAAACGACCGGCTCCCCCGCCGCCTTTTCCAGACAGCCGAGCAGTTCGTCGTAAGAATATTCGCGTCCGGTGTCGCCCGCGTATTCCGCCGCGCCCGCCGCGATCGCATACGGCGCCAGCGCCGGGAAATGGGCGTGGCTGTTATCCAGCCCCAGCGTTTCCTGGAAACGCTTTTGCAGCCCCTTGAAAAAATACAGCGGCCCGCCAAGGAACAGCACGTCCCCCTTGATCTCGCGGCCCTGCGCCAGACCGGTCAGCGTCTGGTTGACGACCGCCTGAAAGATGGACGCCGCCAGGTCTTCACGCCGCGCGCCGTCGTTCATCAGCGGCTGGATATCGCTTTTCGCGAACACGCCGCAGCGGGAGGCGATGGTATAAATCCGCTCTGCCTCCAGGCTCAACAGGTCAAGGTCGGATGGGGAAACGTCCAGCAGGATCGCCATCTGGTCGATAAACGCGCCGGTGCCGCCTGCGCAGGAACCATTCATGCGTTCTTCCAGCTGCCCGGTCAGGAAGATGATCTTTGCATCTTCGCCGCCCAGCTCGATCACCACGTCGGCCTGCGGGACGTGTACGCCCACCGCGCGCCGGGTCGCGAAAACCTCCTGCACGAAGTCGATGCCGCTTGCCTTCGCTGCGCCAAGACCCGCCGAGCCGGTGATCGCCGCCTTTAACGGCTCGCAGCACAGCACGGCTTCCGCGTCGCGCAGCAGCTCGCACGCCTTCTCGCGCACCTTGGAAAAATGCCGCTCATAACGCTTATACACGATGTTTCCGTCCTTGACCGCGACCAGCTTGACCGTGGTCGAGCCAATATCAATGCCTAATTTCATACTCATACGTTTAACTCTACCTAAAAGGATTTTCCTGTATTCTGTCCGCAGGAATTGATTTTGTTCGGTTCGTTTCGACGATTTGCATCGTCTTTCTATTTTAATGCCACTACCTATTAAATGTCAACTCATAGAAACGACTGAAAGCGGAAAAATCCCGTAAAGATTTTGTTAATTCTGTCGAAAGCGACCAACACGATTTTCCGATCTGTGGCTGGCGCAGCCAGCAGAGCCGGGGACTGGAAGCCCGCCGGGCAGACCGTCCCCCTGATTGCATTCTATTGCCGGGACGGCCAGTTCATGCCTGCGAAGTCGGATAAAATCCCAGAACAAAAAAGGGCCCGCCATCCGAAGACGACGGGCCAATATATGGTTTTTCGCTGTGTCGCGATGCGCGCCTCTGCTTACTGGAGCAGCTGGAGAACGCCCTGCGGCACCTGATTCGCCTGCGCCAGCATCGCCTGCGCCGACTGCACCAGAATGTTGTTCTTGGTGTAGGACATCATTTCCTCTGCAATATCCGTGTCGCGGATGGTGGATTCCGCGTCGGTGATGTTCTCGGTCATAACGGACAGGTTGTTCGCAGTGTGATCGAGACGGTTGCTGATCGCGCCAAGATTGCCGCGGACAGCCGACACGTAGTTGATTGCCGACCGGATTGTATCAATCGCGGCCTGCGCGCCTTCCTGAGAGCCGATGTTAATATCCGCAATCGATACGCCGTTTTCATCTACCATCGCTGCAACGTGCATATCTCCAACCGAAACCTTGAGCTGATTGTACGTATCGCTCGTATCGCCAATCTGGAGCGTCAGCGAGTTACCGCTTACAAGACCGGCAACCTCAACCTTAGCAGCTATCCTTGCCTCATTTGTAGAGGCGGTAGTCGCGACATCTTTGGAAGCCAAAGTCATCGTATTGCCGTCAACCGTGATATCATATTTCGTCGTTCCAAGTTCAGCCTGAATCTGGGTTTTCAGAGCATTGAATACATTAGCAGTCTGGTAAGAAGCAATGCCGCCTTCGATGCCGTAGCTGCTGAGATCCACTTCAACGTTCCCCTTCTCTGCACCGTCGCCGTTCGAGAACTCAAAGGTCACGCCATCGATCGTAACCGTGTCACCTGCCTTGATCTTCGTAACATCCAGATCGAAAGAAACTTTTGCGGGCTGGTCAGCTCTCTGAGATACGAACTGCGCCATTACGGTGTCCTCCGTCCGCATATCGCAAACCGTACCCGAACTTCCGCCGCCAATATAAGCTTTCGTACCGCCAGCAGAATCTCCGTCATAGGTAGAAAGTGACTGGAAGGTCAGTGTGCCGGTAGTCCCCTTGACACCGCCGTTACCAGTGCTCCATGTGGTTGACGCCGCATCGCCCATTGCCTTTGTAATCGCGGTCATTGCCTGCTCCAGTTTAGCAGAATCGGACATATCTTCCTCTGTCCTGAGAATCGCGCTCAAATCAATATTGGTTACGCCAGTAGTCGTATTGGCAGTACTGCCATCACCAATTTGGAAAGAATACTTTTTATCGCCGACAATCAAAATATCGCCATTCTTCAACTGGCTGAAATCCATATCAACAGTTGCCTGAGCCTGATGCGAAGTGCCAATGCCAGCGCCGGACACGGTCTTCTGAGCCTGCCAGTTGACAGTACCGGTAAGATCGCTGGTAGAGCCAGCAGCTGAATCAAGCTTCAGCGAAACAGCATAGTCCGGGTTAATGGTTTCGCCGCTTGTACCCATATAATCGACCTGGTCAAACTTGATTTCATTGCCAGTAGCCGTCATTTTGTACCAGTGGCCATCTACAGAAATATAATTATTGGTAGCCGTGGCGCCATCATCTGCCTGAGTTCCTTGACCGGTCTTGTCATCCCATTCCGCAGTAGTATCTTTACCGGCTGCGTCTGCACTACCTGCTGCGCCGCCAGTAAATTCCTCATTATTGGCATCCTTCGCAAAGCCACACGCTGCAAGTTTCCCTGCTAAATCAGAGGCGCTCGCAACATCTCCATCAGCTTGGACCTCATATTCGATTTTTGTGCCGCCAATCGTTAATGTGAACTTGTCGCCTGTTTTCGCACCCGTTACGGCCGAATCATCCAAGCTGACTGAGAACGACGCATTCGTCTGCGTGGTAACTGCTTCGGGACGGTTGGTCACATAGCTGGCTTTGAAAGCCGGCGAAGCGCCGGACGCGGAATATTCACTCGTGGTGATATTGCTGATTGCGCTGGATGCTGCGATCGGGCTGTTTTCATCCAGCGAGCCGTCCAGCAGCTTAATGCCGTTGAAGTTCGCAGAATCGGCGATACGGTTGATTTCTTCCTTCAACTGGTCAACCTCGGCCTGCAAATTCTTGCGGTCAACTTCGTTGTCATAAGTGCCGTTCGCCGACTGGGTCGCCAGCGAAACCATACGGTTCAGCATATCCTGGATTTCCTGCATCGCGCCCTCGGCGGTGTTCACCAGCGAAACGCCGTCCTTGACGTTCTTCTGAGCCGCTTCCAGGCCGCTGATCTGCGCGCGCATTTTTTCGGAAATGGCAAGACCCGCTGCGTCATCGCCCGCGCGGTTAATCTTGTAACCGGAAGACAACCGTTCGAGATTCTTGGACAATGCCTTGGTGTTGTTGTTGTAGTTCCGGTAGGCGTTCATCGCCATAATATTGTGTTGAATACGCATAAAATAAGTCTCCTTCTTAAAATCACGGAAGGCTCCTTCCCTCCGTCTGTATTGTTTCGGGTTCGCAAGCATTGCTGGCCAGTTCAACGCCCGGTCACCCTCGGACTTTATTTTAAGCAGGCTTCATGGAAACCTGTTTAAAACCGGGTCTCATTGTCGGCTGCGGCTCTCTTTTTCGCACCCTCCGGATGCATTCCGGCGTCCCTGCCACCGATTCGTGAACCTTTTCACGCTCGATCACAAGTTCACGCGGCGCGTCGATCGCAACCCGGCACAGGTCTCCTACCTTCAATACCTGGATCACAATATCGTCGCCGATCGTGATATAATCACCCGCTCTGACCGTCAAAGCCAACATTTTTATTCACCTCCATGTTTTGTAAGAAAGTCCAAAGAAGTATACTTCTCTGGACTGTTCGGAACCGAACGAATCTTGGGTAAACTTTCATCAAAACGCCCAGATTTTCCTTGACATTTCATGCATCCTGCCTATATAATAAAGCCAGCGTCAGGAGGACGTACCAAGTCCAAAGTTGTATACAACTTTGGACTTTTTGTCAAATTCTGGAAATCTGCATTTCGCCGTCCAATCGGAGCTTTTACACAAAAAAGGGGAAAACACCTACATTTTCAGGTGTTTTCCCTTTCGTTTTGCCATATACTATCCGTTTCCGGAGGATATCCCGCCTTCGTCCCCTTCCCCATACCGCTCGATGCGGTACTTCGCGAGACGGTCATAAAAAGTGCTTCTTTTCATCGCGCAGCGCCGCAGCACCTCGCCCTCGGTCAGCCGCCCGGCCTGCCAATCCTTATAGATCCGGTCAAAATCCGATGGCAGTTCCGCCTTCTGCGGGCCGAACCGTACCCCGCGCGCCCGCGCCGCTTTGATGCCCTCCGCCTGCCGCTGACGGATGTTTTCCCGCTCCGCCTGCGCCACATAGGCCAACACTTGCAGGGTGATATCCGCAATGAATTTTCCGGTCAGGTTCCCGCCGCCGGAACGGGTACCCAGCAGCGGGAAATCGACGACGACTACGTCGACCTGTTTTTCCCGGGTCAGGATCCCCCATTGTTCCAAAATCTCGGCATAATTGCGTCCGAGCCGATCGATCGATTTTAAGATCAGCACATCCCCCGGGCGGATGCGCTTCATCAGCCGCCGGTATACCGGGCGCAGGAAATCCTTCCCGCTCTGCTTCTCTATGTACAGATTTTCGCTGGGTATTTCATAGGGCCGCAGCGCGTCCAGCTGCCGCCGGATATTTTGATCCTTTGCGGATACGCGGATATAACCATAGGTCTCCCGCATGATCCCCCTCCTCGCTGTCCTTCCGTGGTATCAGTCTCTCCGGGCCTGCGCCTGCGGAGATGGGTGTCCGGCCGTGAGCGGAAAGGCAAATTTTTATAAAATTTGCCTTTTTTTGACAGACGCTGGCAAAGCAATTCCCCGGTCTGCGGGAATTCCCGGCGGCGCGTGTATAATTTTCCTTCCGGCTGCGCACCCTATGGAAAACGCCCATGGGCGCCCAACAGGAGGGGATCTACGTCATGTCTTTCCAATTCACGGACGATCTCGATCATAATATCGCCGTATTAAAAGCACAGTTTACGGGTGACAGCACCTTCGTCTCCCGCGAGATCCGCAGCCCGTCCGGGCTGCGCTGTGCGATCTTCTTTTTCGACGGTATGGTCAACGCCGTCGCGATCAACGAATCGATCGTGCGGCCATTGATCCGGGAAACACGTTCCCGGCTGACTGCCGAAGAGCTTGCCCAGTCCGCCGTCCAGATCAATGACAGCCGGGTCGAACCGGATCTGAGCCTGATGCTTGCCTCCTTCCTCTACGGCGATACGGTCATCCTAACCGAGGGAGAGGCGAGGCCAGTGGTCGTGAATACAAAAGGGTTTGCGTCGCGCTCAAGCGCCGAGCCGGAGGGCGAAAAGGTGCTTCGCGGCCCCCGCGAAGGCTTTACCGAGGTCTTCATGACCAACCTTTCCATGCTGCGCCGCCGCCTGAACGATCCCCGCCTGAAATTTACCTTTTCCCGGATCGGGGAACGCACCAATACCGTCGTCTGCCTGTGCTATCTAGAGGGGGTCGCAGACGAAAAGCTGGTGCGGACGGTGCAGGAGCGGCTTGCAAAGCTGCATCCGGACTCGGTGCTCGACTCGAACTACATCGCGGAGCGCATCCGGGATGAACGGCGTTCGCCCTTCCCGACGCTGGGCACAACCGAACGCCCGGACGTTGCCGCCGCCCGGATGCTTGAGGGCCGGGTCGCGATCGTCGCCGACGGTTCGCCGGTGGTTCTGACCGCCCCCTGTATCCTTCAGGAGTGCTTCCAGGCCAACGACGATTATTATATCAGCGTCGAACAGGCCGGGCTTTCCCGGCTGCTGCGCTGCGCAGCCTTCCTGCTGACGCTGACGGTGCCCGCGCTGTATCTCGCCTGCGTGCTGCACCATCAGGAGCTTGTCCCGACGCGGCTGCTGCTGGCGATCTCCGCCGCCCAAAGGGGCACGCCCCTGCCCCCGGCCAGCGAAACTTTCCTTATGCTGATCGTGTTCGAGCTGCTCAAGGAAGCCGGGACGCGGACGCCCGGCGTGATCGGGCAGACCATGTCCATCGTCGGCGGGCTAGTGCTCGGACAGGCGGCGGTGCAGGCGCGGTTTATCTCCGCTCCGGCGGTCATCATCGTCGCGGTCGCGGGCGTGACCGGGCTGGCGCTGCCAAAGCTCCAGTCGTCGACGACCGTACTGCGGTTCGCGCTGACCGCAGCCGCCGCATTGCTCGGGCTTTATGGCATCGTGTTCGGGCTCGCGCTGATCCTGCTGCACCTGTGCGCGCTCGATTCGTGCGAAACGCCCTACCTGCTCAACCTGCTGCCGCGCGTCCATCCGCATACCGAAGACAGCTATCTGCGCGCGCCCTGGTTTCAAATGCGCCGCAACCGCTTTTTGGCGCAAAAGGAGGACAAATGAAGCGTTGCTTTGCACTTTGCGTACTTTGCGCCGCGCTGCTCTGCGGGTGCAGCGCGGAAAACCCGCTGCCGGTATCGGCGGCTGCGATGTCGCGCACGGCGGACGGATACCGGCTGACCGCCGAGCTGATCCGGCAGGACAGTCTGGACGGGGACGCCGCGCCGGTCTACCTTTCCGTCGAGGCTGAAGACCTGCCTTCCCTGTTTGCGGAAGCCGAGCGCAGGCTGGGCGGGCACTTCTATTTCAGCCATGCGGAAACGGTGATCCTTGACGAAGGGCTTGCCGAAGCGGGTATCCGGGAGCTGACCGGCTGGCTCGCCGAACGGCAGGACGCGAGGCTGACGCTGCGGCTGGTTGTCGCCCGGGATGCCTCCGCCGACGAGCTGCTTCAGCTGCAAGCGCTGGGCGAAGCGATCCCCGGCGTGGCGCTGTACGAGCTGCTCGAAGGGCTTTCCGCGCGCGGGGATGTCCCGGACGCCCCGCTTTATAAAGTCCAAAATGCGCTTGCGCAGGGCCAGACGGTCCAGCTGCCTTATCTGTACGCGACGGAAGACGAGCACGCCGCCGCCGGGGGCGCCGCCATCTTTGACGGCGGCTGCCTGACCGGCTTCCTGCCCAAGGAGGGGATCTGATGAAAAAGCATATCTTTTCGCGCTGGCAGGTGGCGCTGTGCGCCCTTTTCGTGCTTGCGGACGGATTATACCTGCCCCTGCGGCAGGGCGCGTGGCTGACGCTGCTCGGCGGCGCTGCGGCGTCGGCGGCGCTGCTGTTCCTCCTGCTCCGCCTGCCCCGGCAGCTGCTGGATCTGATCTGCGCCGTACTCGCCGTACTGCTGCCGCTGCGGAGCATCCTCCGGTTGTACCGGTTCTGGCAATACGCCGGGATGCAGGCCGCGTTTGCGGCGGCGCTGTTCGTCCTGACCGCGTGGCTCCTGTCGCGGCGCGGCGCGGACTGCCTGTTCATGTGGGCCTATCCGGTGATGCTGACCGCCGGGGCGCTGCTGTTGCTGTCGGTCGCGGTGACGATGCCCGATTGGGATCTCCGGATCCCCGTCCTGCCGGATTCGTTCCTGCGGGAATGCGCGGAGACGATCCCTGGTTTCCTCGCGGCCGTGCTGCCCGCCCACCTCGCCGGGAATGCGAAAGCTCCCGCCAAGGGGGTCCTGCTCGGCGGCGGGCTGCTCGCGCTGCTGAGCCTGCGCACCCTGCTTTTGCTCGGCGGGGCGGCATATGCATATCCCGCATATGCCGCGGCGGGATTGGCGGCGATGGGCGATTTCCTTCGACGGTGCGAGGTGGTGTTCGCCGCCGTACTCGTCATGTGCGAGTGCGCACGGACGGCGGTATGCTTCGCCTTCCTGCGATCGTGTGGAGCGGCGCGGAAAACCAGCGCCGTCCCGCAAGACTGACCGCAAACGCGTCCGGCTTTTCCGGAAAACGCTTCGCACAGATACGCCCGCATTCGGCTGAAGCGCAACTTAAACCGAGCCTGCTTCCCCAATGATGGCCCTATCCAAAATGATCGCCGCTGCCGCCCCTTCGCTCCGCCGTCGTTCTGGCGGGGCGAAGACGCACGCATGGACGATCCGGGACGCGCCATTCCCCGCCGCAGCGGGAAAAGGGATTCCAAAGGGACGCGTCCCTTTGGCACCGTCCGCGCAGGACCGCCGTCCGCGCAGGACCGTCCCCGCCCTGCGGAATAGAAAAAGCTCGCCTGTTCAGGTGAGCTTTTTTCTGTCCGTGCGGCACAGCAGGGCGGTCAAAAGCCCTTTTTCGCCAGCTCCCGCACCAGCCGTACATGGAACGCGCATGGCTTGAAATGCGGCAGATCCCGCTGGAGCGCGTCCGCCAAGTCCTGATGGCTGACCCGCTCCAGCGTCCCCCGGTATTCGCCCCACCGGGCCGAATCCGGCGAGACAAGCCCGTCTGTCTCCCCATCCAATGGCCGGCACACCGCGCCAAACAACGCCATAACCGGGTCGTGCAGGCTTCCCCCCAGCCGCGCCCCCCAGCTTTGGTAAAATACCCCGGGCGCGTCCGGACACTCCCGCGTCTCCGCCGCTGCCGCCGATAAATCGTTCAGCGTTTCCCGGAATCGCGGGGCCTCGTCCCCCAGCAACCGCCAGAAGCGGTTGGAACACCAGCCATACGGCGCCATCAGGATCCGCCGCTCCGCGAACCACTGCGCCGTGCGCGAGCCTCTGTGCGGCGTGGACAACGTCGTCAGCGTCGCTGTGTGCTCCGCCATGCCAAGTTTGGAGATCAAATAGCGGGCTTCCAGCCCGCCCTTGGAATGCGCGATCAGGTTTACCTTGCCGCAACGCTCCCGCTCCAGCACCCGCAGCACCATTTTCCGCAGCTGTTCCGCGTTCCCCGCAACCGTGCCCCAGGCGTCCTGCCCGCCCAGATAAACCCGGGCTCCATGGCTGCGCAGCGTTTTCGGGATGCGCCCCCAATAAAAAATCGGACGCTCGTCCCGGCAATTCATCCCATGCACCAGCACGATCGGATAACGCGTTTGACAACAATCATTCCGCATTCGCCTTGTCAAGCGCAGCCCGTACCCCGCGCGCAAGCTGATCCGAACAGGAGGTGCCTCGCTCCCCGCAGTCGATCCCACGGAAAAAGCCCTCGATCTGTTCGACCGTCATGCCTTCCACGACCTTGCTGATCGCTTGCAGGTTGCCGTTGCAGCCGCCATGGAAGCTGACGTTGTGGACTACGTTGCCCTCCAGGTCAAAATCAATCTGACGGGCGCACGTCCCGCTGGTCTTAAATGAATAACGCATGTGGATTACCTTCCTTTTTCAAAATTTCAAATATGCATTTTTCCGCGCCGCGCATATCCGCGGCTTCATAGTGCGGGCAAACATATTTCGCGTGCGGCTCCCCTTTCCAGTTCAGCCATACGCCATGCAGGCCGAGCGCCAGCGCGCCGCCAATGTCATGCTCGCGATTGTCGCCGACCATGACCGCCTCGCGCGGCGCACAGCCGCATTTTTGCAGGCAAAGCTCGAAGATCCGCGGGTCGGGTTTGTCGCGCCCCGCCTCCTCGCTGGCGACAAACGCGTCGAACCGCTCCGCCAGCCCCAGCCGCACCAGCTTTTCCATCTGCTTATCGATCATCATATTCGTGCAGACGCAGGTCTTGATCCCCAGCGCACGCAGCCGATCCAACAGCTCCGGCGTGCCGGGCCGCAGCTCCATGCCGTTCATCAGGGCGTCCCAATAAAGCCCGTGCAGCCGCTGCGCATAAGGGATCGGGTTGATCCCGAAATGTTCAAGCGCATGCTGCATCTGAAGCACCCGGTCGTGGCTTTCCGGCTCGGCGTGCAGGATGGTATGATAATGCCGGCGCGAGGCGACCGCCTGCTCCCGGAAGCTCGCGGCAGGAATGCCAAGCTCCCGCTCCGCCCAATCGCTCACCGCATCATAACCGCGCGCGTTCAGCTCGCTGAAGGAGGTGTACAGGGTGTCATCCAGATCAAAAAGTACCGCTTTGATCACGTCGTGTCCCTCCCGTTATAATAAGTTTTCATCATAGACCGCCCGGCTCCCGCCGACGAATTTCGGACGGGTGCGCGCCGCGATCACGATCGCCTGTCCGACACGGCCCATTTCCAGCCGCACCGGTACGGCGACCGGCCGCAGATGCATCCCGATCAGCGTCGCACCGATGTCCAGCCCCGCCGCCGCCTGCGCGCACAGGCTTTCCACCGCGACCGGGGCCGTGAAGGCCCGATAGGCCGCCGTTGCAAATGAGCCCCCCGCCTTCGGCCGCGGGACGACGTTGACCGGCGCAAGGCCGTACTGCCGCGCCGTCTCCCGTTCGACGATCAGCGCGCGGTTCAAATGCTCGCAGCATTGGGCTGCAAGCTGGATCTGCTTGGGCAGCAGCGCTTCGCGGATACCCTCCAGCACTGCGCGCGCCGCCTCTTCGCTGGAGCCCTTGCCAATTCGTTCCCCAACGATCTCGCTTGAAGAACAGCCGACTACGAGCAGGTCGCCCGGCCGCAGCTTCGCCACGCGGCAAAGCTCCTCCGCCGCTGCGCGCGCCTGTTCCTTCCATGCATCCAGCATAGCTTCCCCTCCTTGTTTGCTTTCTTATAAAGCTGCCGCCTGCGGCTGCGTTTCGCCGCCCGCGTCAGCGCTCTGATCGTTCTGCACGGCGTTTTACCGCTTCGTTTGATCATGAAATCGGCAGGATTGCCGCCTGCGGCTATTATATCACAAATTTTGGGACTTCGCAACGTGCAAAAATGATCGCGTTGAGATCCCCCGCGCCGGAAGTATAATTTGCGGCATTTGGCAAATGCTAACGTCGAGGTGAGTGTTATGGAATCCATTTGGCAGAAAACGACGCAGATCGGCGGACGTTCCCCGCTTGAGGGCGATATCGCCGCCGAGATCGCCGTGATCGGCGGCGGGCTGACCGGCATCCTGACGGCTCATTATCTCGCCGGGGCCGGAAGGGATGTCGTCGTGCTCGAAGCCGGACGGATCGGCAGCGGCCAGACCGGGCGCACCTCCGCCAAGATCTCCGCCCAGCACGGCCTCCGGTACGCCGAGCTGATCCACGACCACGGCGTGGAAGCCGCGAAGTCCTACGCCGCCGCCCAGTTTCAGGCGGTCGCGCTCTACCGACGGCTGATCGATTCGCTGGCAATCCAGTGCGATCTTGAGGACGCCCCCGCGTATTTATACACCTGTCTGGAAACCGGCGCGCTTGAGGAGGAATTCCAGGCTTATCAGACCCTCGGGCTGGGCGGCGAGCTGACCAGCCGCACCGAGCTGCCGTTCCCGATCGTCAGCGCGCTGCGGCTGGACGGGCAGGCACAGTTCCACCCGCTGAAATTCCTGCGGCGGATCGCCGCCCCGCTGCGCATTTACGAACACACCCGCGTGCTCGGCGTCCGCGATGGCGTGCTGACCACCGGGCACGGAGCCGTACACGCGAAGAAGATCGTGTTTGCCTGCCATTTCCCCTTCCCGAACCACCCCGGCTATTATTTTATGCGGATGCATCAGGAAAGAAGCTATTGCATCGCGGTCGAAAATGCGCGGGAGATGCGGGGCATGTACCTCGGCGTCGACCCGGACGGCCTTTCGTTCCGCTCGGCGGGCGGCTGCCTGATCATCGGCGGCGGCGAGCACCGTACCGGGGAAAACCGGCAGGGCGGCAAGTTTGAAATGCTGGAAGCCCGTGCCCGGCGGCTGTGGCAGGACTGCAAGGTCGCCGCCCGCTGGTCGGCGCAGGACTGCGTCCCCCTTGACGGCCTGCCCTATATCGGGCGCTTCGCCGCCGATACCCCGGACTGGTTCGTCGCGACCGGCTACCGCAAATGGGGCATGACCAACGCCATGACGGCGGCGCGGATGCTTACCGCGCAGATCCAGGGCGAAACGACCGAGTTCGACGCGTTGTTTTCCCCGCAGCGCTTCCAGCCCTCGGCTTCGGCGGCGCAGCTGTTCCGCGACATGGCAGAGGCGGTGCGCGGGCTTTCCCGGACGGCGTTCGGCCTGCCGCGCGCCCTGACCGACGAGCTGCCCCGCGGGCACGGCGGCATTGTATCCTATCAAGGCTCCAAGGTCGGCGTGTACAAGGCGAAAAACGGCGAGATCTTCGCGATCGATCCGCGATGCCCCCACCTGGGCTGCCAGCTGGAATGGAATCCCGACGCTATGAGCTGGGATTGCCCCTGCCACGGCTCCCGGTTCGACTTCCGCGGGCGGCTGCTCGAAGGCCCCGCGCTGGAAGGGCTTGAACGCGCCTGAGCGTCCCCTCCCCGCTGTGCCGGGAAGCCGAACCGTCTGCACGTTCGTGCGGCTGAACGGCGAACGCGCACGACCCGCGCCGCCGAGAAGTGGAACCGCACGCACGCTAGTGCGGACGGATGGCGAACGCATCCGCGCCGCCGGAAAACAAAAAAGCTGCCGCGCCTGCGACCCTCCGATCGCAAGTGCGGCAGCTGCCGTTTTCAGCGCCTTTTTACAGCAGGCCGTCCCGTTCAGTTCAGCCGCGTGAGCCGTTGATAGTACGCGCCGTCGCTGCGGACGATCTCGCCGTTGTCATCCAGCTGAAATTCCAGTACATCCCCGGTGTCGCAGTCCCATAGATACATACAATCGCCGGTTTCGATGTACGCCTGATTGGCGAAGACCGTAGGATAATCATCCGGCCCACCGTTCAAGCAGAAGCCCAACCCGTCCTGGTTTTCGCGCCAGAAGAATGTGGTCCCAGGAACGCCGGGCACTGCAAAGGAGCCTTCCCACACGCAGCGCTCCGCGATCGTCGCATAAACCGGCGACTCCGGATAAGGACGCGGTTCGCCCGCCGCGTCGTCCCAGGCGCGGAACTCGGCGTTGCGGCTGTTGACCGCGACCGTACAGACATACGCCCCGTCCTGTTCAGTGGCCAACAGGTACCAGTCGCCGCGGATGCCCTGCTGTTCGACCGTGAAGCCCTGCGGCAGCGCGCTTTCCAGCAGCTCCTGCGCCTCGACGGCGGCAAGGCCGGAAGCCCGTGCGCGGCCATAGTTCTGCTCCCACCGCTCCTGATACCGGATGTCGAACCGGTCGGATTGCAGATCTTCCGGCTGCCATACCAGCGCGCCGTCCTCCGCACGCGGAAAGATCTTCAAATTACAGCCGTCAGCGCACCAGAGGTACAGGTACTGCCCGTCGTCCGTCCAGCCCTGATTCCCCGAATAAACGCCCATGCCGGAGCTTCCGTCCGGGCGGACGTAGGAGAATACGCGTTCGCCGATCCTGCGTATGATCGTGCGCCGGTCCTTCGCCTGATAGGGGTAAAACTCCCCTTCCCATTCCGAGCGACTTTCCAGCGTATCGCGGATCGGGGATTCGTGATACGGGCGCAGCCGCCCAGTTTCCGGTTCTTCATAAAAAATCTCGCCCGTGCGCCAATCCACCCGGAGGGTGCAGCGGAACGCCCCGTCCGGGTCGGACACGCCGCAGATGAAATATTGCTCGTCCACCCCGAGGTCTTCGGTCTCCCAGCCGCCGGGCAAGCCGTTCAGGATCAGGCTGCGCGCGTTGAGATAGCTTCCCACCGGCATCTGCACCGGCTCGACCGCCTTCGGCGCCCAGACGGACAGCCCTTCCGGCTGCGCCATCATAATCCGCGCGTCGCCGTCCTCCCAGTGATACCAGCATTCCGCAACGGCGGGGTCGTCCGCTCGGGCAACGCGGATCATCCGTCCCCCGGACAGGTGCAGCGCTTTTTCCGCCGCGCCCCCGGCGTCCAGCCCGTAAAGCCCTTTCTGCCCAATTTCCATCCGGCGCAGGTCGCTTTCGGTATATTCCGGAAAATAACCCGCCTCGTCTGTGCGCCAAACCAGCTCCTCATAGGACGCAGGCTCGCAGTATGCGTTATCGATCTGCTCCGCGACGCGCCAGCCATCGTCCGTCTTCGTCAGCATCAGGCGCTCGGAAAGCAGGTACAGCAGCAGGTCGTCGTCCTCCATCACATACCGGATCTCAATCCAGCCCCATTCCCGATTGCCGCCGTCGACGCTGAAATCATAGTCATAACCGCGCAGGCGGCGCTCCGCATGGCCGCGCACCGGCGCGAAAAGGTTCTGCACGTTAGCATCCGGTATCTCCAGCAGCGCCATGCGCGCCGCCGTATCCTGCGTGCGGATCGCCTCCGCCCACGTCGTGCAAAGGCGGTCGATCTCGGCGCTGCCGTCCAGGCCGCCGGCGACCTGCGCGGGTTCCGCCCCGGCGTTCCCGCCGGTCTTGCCGTCCGAGCAGCCCAGCAGCAGACCCAGGATCGCCGTCGCCGACAGCAGCAGCGCGCACCCGGCGCAGCCCCGCCTGCTCAGCGCGCGGAAGGCAAGCGCCGATTCTATGCGCTCTTTCATCACCTGGGCGCCCTCGCCCAGCGCCGCCGCAGGCAGGCACTGACGTTGTCCCGCAGCCGCCGCCTGCAACAGCGTCCGGCAATAGGCGATCCGCTCCGGTGCGGTCAGCCCGCCGACCACCGCCGCGTCGCAGGAAAGTTCGCAGTCGCGCGAGACCATCCGTTCCAGCTGCCACGCCAGCGGGTTAAACCAGTGTACGCTCGTCACCAGCAGCATCAGCCACTTATACGCCACGTCGAACCGCCGCACGTGGGTCAGCTCGTGCAGCAGGATATAACGCAGCTCGTCCGGCGTGCGTCCGCACTCGGGCAGTACAACCGTCGGGCGCAGGATGCCGAAGGTCATCGGCGTCTGCGCGGCCCCGCTGCGGCGCAGCCGGGGCTTGCGCCGCCCGGCGCACAGCGCGTCCAGCGCCGCCTGCTCCTCTGGCAGCGGCCGGCTTTCCGACCGGTGCAGCAGCCACCGCAGCCGGAAAAAGCCCCAGAGCTGCGGCAGCAGCGACGCGCACGCGCCAAACATCCAGATGAACAACAGCACGCGCGCCGCGCCGAACTCCGCCAGCCGCCGGGTCGTCTGGGCGATGCCGCTGACGATCTCCGGCGAGGGCGCGTAAGCCAGGCTCTGCGCAGGCCCGGCGTAGGGGTCCTCCCCGTCTGTCGGCGCGTAGACAATCGCGGCGGGCGACGCCTGTACCTGCGGCGCCGCGGGCGGGTCCTCCATCCGTACCGGCGTAAACTCCGTTTTGCGCGCTTCCAGTCCTTCCGCCAGCTTCGCCATCAGGTTGGCCTCGGGCGCAACCGGCAGCGCCAGCCGCAGCGCAACCAGCAGCAGCAGGTAATACCGCACCGTCGGCCTCCGCCGCAGCAGGGGCGACAGGCACAGCGCCAGCAAGGCGAGCGCGCCGCCCGAAAGCGACAGTGTGAAAAGCATCCACAGCATTGCAGTCATTTCGTATCTCCCCCCAATTCCCGGCCGTTGCCGGATCGAATGCGTTACGCCGCAGCCGCCTGAGCGCCGCTGCGCACGTCTCCTGTCAAAGGGCTGCGCGAGGGTGCGGCGGCCTCCCTCAATCGCCGCACCGATCGCTCCAACGCTTCCCTATTCTTAAAGACGTTTGGAAACGGCGTTTCGTGACCGTCATTTTCCACAAAATTTCCCAATATTTTTCGTCGTTCTGTCAGTTCGCATCCTTTTCGCCCAAAAGGCGCTGTTTTTCCGCCTCCAGAAACCGGCAAAGCTCGTCAAGCTCGTCGCCGGAAATGCGCTCGGCCTGCACCAGAGAGGCGACCAGCCGGGACGCGCTGCCGTCGAACACCCGGTCGAGCAGCGAGCCCGCCGCGCTTTCGTGATATTCGGCTTCGGTGACGGCCGGCGTGTAATAATAAACCTCGCGCCGCTCCTGCGCGACCGCGCCTTTCCGGCACAGGCGGCGCAGCAGGGTCTTCACCGTTGAAGGCTCCCAGCCGCGCTCCCGCGTCAGCCGTTCGCGCAGCCGGGCCAGCGGGACCGGCCCCCCGGCCGACCAGAGCGCGCGCATCACCGCAAGCTCGCTGTCCGATATTTTTTCGTATGCCTGATCCATTGGAACGCTCCTTCCCATCAGAGGTTACAGGTGTAATCTCCGCTTTCAGTTTACACCTGTAACCTCCATTTGTCAACCCCCGCCTTCACACCTTCCGCAGGACGCAAAAAGACCGCCGCAAACCAATCGGAGATCGGTTTGCGGCGGCTTATATCCACGTTCCGAAAATTTTGCCGACCCTGCCGCTTCGTCCCGCCGTCCTTTTGGCGGGACGAAGACGCACGCGGAAACGGCTTTGGCCGCGCCCCTCCCGCCCGCAGGCGAGAACGGGATTCCAAAGGGACGAGTCCCTTTGGCGCCGCTCCGGGAAGGCGATCAACGTTTCAGCTCCCATTCTTTAAGGTCCTTCACGCTGTCGTACAGCCGGACGTAACTGGCGTGGCGGCTTTGCGGGATATCCCCCCGCGCGACCGCTTCCAGCACGGCGCAGCCCTTTTCGCAGACGTGCGCGCAGCCGGTGAATTTGCACGCGCCCAGATAAGGCGCGAACTCGCGGAACGCATATTGCAGCTCGTCGCGCAGCACCAAGTCCATCTGCTCGGTATCGAACGAGGAAAACCCCGGCGTATCCGCCAGATAGCCGCCCATGAAAGGGACAAGCTCCACGTGGCGGGTCGTATGCCGTCCCCGGCCAATGCGCCCGGAGATCGCGCCGACCTTCGCCCCCAGCGCGGGATCCAGCCGGTTGAGCAGGCTCGACTTGCCGACCCCGGAGTTGCCCGCGAAGGCGGAGATCCGGCCCGCAAGCCGTTCCCGCAGGGCTTCGACCCCTTCGCCGGTCTCGGCGCTGACGCGGTAAACCTCAATGCCGGCCTGTCTGTACACCGCGTACAGCCCGTCCGCCGGGTCCAGGTCGGTCTTGTTCAGCACGACCAGCGCTTCCATGCCCTTGTGCTCGGCGATCGCAAGCACCTTGTCGATCAGGAACGGCTCGGTCTGCGGGGGCGCGGCGGAGGCGACCGCCGCCAGCACTTCAATGTTGGCCACCGGCGGGCGGATCAGCGCCGTCTGACGCGGCCCGATCTCCAGCAGGAAGCCCGTGCCGTCGGGCTGGAGCTCCAGCCCGGCGCGGTCGCCGACCATCGGCTTGCCAACCGTACGGCGGAACCGGCCCCGCGCCTTGCATTCGATCACGCCTTCGGCGGTGTCGACGTAATAAAACCCGCCGATGCCTTTTAAAATCGTTCCTTCAATCAAACCCTATGCCCCTTTGCGCAGGCTGCGCGTTTTTTAGCTGAATGTGATGCTCGTTTCATAGCTTTGTGCGTCGCCGATCGGCGGGATAATCGTCACCATCACGTCGTGCGTGCCGATCGAGCCTTGCAGCCCGGTGATCGTCACGATCCGCTCGGAGGTGTCGTAGAACTCCGACCAGATGCGCTGGCCGCTCATTTCGATGATGACCTGCGCTTCGCCCGTGATCGGCGGCAGCGTGACCGGGATACTGCCGGTGCCGATCCCTTCGTCGGGATCCTGCGTGTCCGGCTCGTCCGGCTCCTTATCCTCGGGCTTCTTGCCGGAGGAATAGTACAGCGTGACCTCGTCGCCCTTCTCCACCGTCGTACCCATTTCGGGGGACTGATCGACGACTGCGTTCTTCGGCATATCGGTGTCCCGCGACTCGGAGGTCTTGAGCGTCAGCCCGCGGGCCGCCAGGTCGTCCATTGCGGTGGAAAGGTCCATGCCGTAATAGTTCGGCATATCGAACGGACCTTCGTCCGGGCCGTCCGAAACGACGATCAGCACGTCCTCATTCGGCAGGATGGTCTGGCCGCTGCGCGGCGTGGTACGGATGATCCGCCCTTCTTCGATGGTCTCGTGGTTATCGTGCTCGACGGTGTACCGGATGTCGTATTTTTCGAGGAAATCGGTCGCGACCTGAAGCTCGCGCTCCTCAAAATCCTCCATCACGATGGTTTCGTCTTCCTCGTCGTCTGCATCCTCCATCGCGTAATACAGGGTGATGGTCGAATTTTCGTCCACCATCGTCCCCCGCGCGGGGCTCTGCTCAATGACGGTGTCGGCAGGCTTGGAACCGTCGACCCGCCCTTCGGTCAGGAACCGGAAGTTCTCATACTGCGGGTCGTTCAGCACCTCGGTATACACCGCCCCGATAAAGCTGGGCACCGCGATCTGTTCTTCTGTGTTCCCCCAGAACCGTGCGAACCAGAAGAAGGCGACGCCGCCGATCAGCGCGATCGCCAGCAGCGCGACCGCCACCATCAGCAGCGGCGAATCGCTGAAACGTCCGTCGTCATCGTCCTCTTCGACCTGCCGGCGGCGCGGCGGCACGCGTTCGCTCTGGCGCTCGCGCGGGGGACGTTCCCCGGGCTTGGGCGCGGAGCGGCGCTCCTCGTAGATATTGCGCGAGCTTTCCCGCCGCACGGGCGTAATCGGTTTCTCGGCGTAATCCGCGGGCGGCCTTGCGGGCGTATGGTGGATGGGGATGTTGTTGAGCACCTCGAAATTGGGGAGCTTCTGGGTCTCGTCGGCCTCGATGGTCTCGCCCCGACTCTCGATATTGTAATGGAAGCTCATGTTCGGGTCGGATTTCAGCCGTTCGAGATCGGCATACAGCTCGCTTGCCGAGCTGTAGCGGCGGTTGACCGCAGGGCACATCGCGTGCATGACGATCTCGTTCATGCCGCCGGGGATACCCGGCACGACCTCGGACGGCATCAGCGGCATGGCGCTGATGTGCTGCATGACGATGGCGAGCGCGTTGTCGCCGTCGAAGGGCAGCTTGCCGGTCAGCATTTCGTACATCACCACGCCGAGCGAGTAGAGGTCGGTGCGGTAATCGATCGTCGAACCGCGCGCCTGCTCGGGCGAAATATAATGCACCGAGCCGATCGCTTCTTTGACGACCTGTGTCTCCTCCTTGGCGGCGAAGCGGGCGATGCCGAAGTCGGTCACTTTCGCCGTCGCGTCGCGCAGGATCATGATATTGTGCGGCTTGATGTCCTGGTGGATGATGCCGCGGCTGTGCGCGTGTTCGAGCGCGCGGGCGATCTGCTGGGCGAAGAAGAGGGCTTCCTGCCAGGTCAGCCTGCCGCGTTTTTGCAGGTATTCCTTCAGGGAGATCCCGTCGACCAGCTCCATGACGATGTAGTTGAGCCCTTCGGTCTGGCTCACGTCGTAGATCGAAACGATATTATGATGCGACAGGCGGGCGACCGTCTGCGATTCGTTGTAGAACCGACGGCGGAATTCCTCGTCCTGCGCGAATTCTTCTTTTAAAACCTTGATCGCAACATAGCGGTTCAGGGCGCGGTCGCGCGCCTTATAGACGACCGCCATGCCGCCCACGCCGGCGATATCGAGTATTTCATACCGGCCGTCGAGCAGCTTCCCTATGTATTTATCATCCATTTCTCGTTACTCCTCATGCGTTGCGGGTTCATTCTCCTGCGACCATCCGCGGCAGAACAGCACCACGGTGATGTTGTCCGCGCCTCCGCAGAGCTTGGCGGCCTCGATCAGCGCCTGGCCTGCCGTTTCGAGGTCGTCGACGCGGCGGACGATCTCCGCGATCTTAGCGTCTTCGACCATGCCGGAAAGGCCGTCCGAGCAAAGGAGGAGCACTTCGCCCTCGCGCAGGTCGACCTCGTACACGTCGCCTTCGACCCGGGGGTCTACGCCGACGGCGCGGGTGATCAGGTTGCGGTTGGGGTGGGTGCGGGCTTCCTCGGCGCGGATCTTGCCCTGCCGGACCATTTCGTTGACGAAGGAATGGTCCTCCGTCAGCTGCACGATATCTTTTGCATCGATCTCATACGCGCGGCTGTCGCCGATGTTTATGAGCATCGCTTTTTCCTTCGTAATAATGCCCGCCACAAGGGTGGTGCCCATGCCCGCGAATTCGGGCTGACGGGTCGAGAGACGGAAGACCGTCTCGTTGGCCGCTTCGGCGGCGTCCCGGAGGACGCGTTCGATCGTCTCGCGGCTCATATCGGCGGCGACCTGTTCGCGCACGCGTTCGATAAAGGTATCGATCGCGAAGCGGCTTGCGACGTTGCCGGCGTTCGCGCCGCCCATGCCGTCGCAAACGGCGAGGACTGCGATGCCATCCTCTTCGGACAGATGTACGGCGTAGGCGTCCTGATTGGTCGGACGGCGGCAGCCCCGGTCGCTGATCCCATATGCTTTCAAAGTGATTCACCTTCCTTAAGCCGGCGGCGGCGCAGCTGGCCGCACGCGGCGTCAATATCCGGTCCAAGCCGGCGGCGCACGGTAGCCGTCACGCCGCCCTGTTCGAGGATCTGCTGGAAGCGCCAGACGCTTTCGCGGGTGCTTGGCAGCAGGCAGCTTTCCTTCACGGGATTCAGGGGGATGAGGTTAACGTGGCTTGGTCTGCCGCGCAGCAGGCGGGCCAATTTCTCGGCCTGCCAGGGCCGGTCGCTGACGCCGCGGGCCATGGCGTATTCGTAGGAGACGCGGCGTCCGGTCTGGTCAAAGTAGTATTCGCACGCGCGCAGCAGCCGGGCGACGGGATAGCTCCGGTTGACGGGCATCATAGCGCTGCGGCTTTCGTCGTCGGGCGCGTGCAGGGAGATCGACAGGGTGAGCTGGAAGCGCTCGCCTGCCAGTGCTTCTATTCTATCAGCAATTCCGCTCGTTGACAAGGAAATATGGCGCTGTCCGATACAAATTCCTTCGGGGCAACTCACGATGCGGATAAAGTTTACTACGTTTTCATAATTATCCAGCGGCTCCCCGGAGCCCATGAGGACGATATTGGAAACGGGGAGACCGGAATCGGCCTGCATAAAGAGGATCTGGTCCAGGATCTCGCCTGCGGAGAGGTTGCGTTTGAGCCCGGAGACGCCGGAGGCGCAGAAGGCGCAGCCCATGCGGCACCCGACCTGAGTGGAAACGCAGGCGGTATTCCCGTGGCGATAGCGCATGAGGACGCTTTCAACGCAGTCGCCGTCATGCAGCTGCCAAAGGTACTTCATGGTACCGTCGACTGCGGAAACCTGTTTCCGCTCGACGCGTGGGACGGTCAGCAAAAACTGTCCGGCGAGCTGAGCGCGCAGGTCTTTGGAAAGGTCGGTCATCTCGTCGAACGAGGCGACCGGAAGGTGCAGCCATTTAAAGATCTGGCCAGCGCGAAAGGGCTTTTCGCCCATAGCGGCCAACGCGCCGCGAAGCTCTTCGATTGTAAACGCCTTGATCTCGGTCATTCCTACTCCTTTGCGCAGCCTGATGTCCTTCGCGGACGGCGCCCAAGGGCTCTGCCCTTGGGAATCCCGCCCCTCGCCGGGGAGGCGTCCTGCGCGGACAGCGCCAGAGGGACTCGTCCCTCTGGACTCCCATTCCCGCCTGCGGGCGGGACTGGCTCGTACTGATTTTAAAATATGATATCCAAGTCCCGCGAGCGGCAGCAATGGCTATACCCTGCGCGCAACAAGTTACCCGCCGAATAACCCTCGTCCCGCCCCGCCCCGCAGACGTTGATGATGCTTTTAGTCTATTTTTTCTCGAAAAAATTGCGTGGCCGAGGGGCAGCGCCCTCGTCGCCCGCCGCAGCGGGCGAAAGCCCCCGTACCTGCTCAGTATAGCACATCCGCTTTGCCGAATGGCTGGGGAATTTGTAAACCTTCCTTATTTTACTACACCCTGCGTAATTTTGCAATAAAAAATCCGTCGGTTTGATGAAGATGTGGCAATAAAGTGATCCAGCCCTCCGACGCTTCGCCTGTCGCCGGATGTGTGAAGCCCTCCAGCCGAAATTCTGCGTGCTTTTTTAAGAATCCCTCGACCACGTCGAGGTTTTCCCGCCGCAAAATCGTACACGTCGAGTAGACCAGCACCCCGCCCGGTCGAACGTATCGGCTCCCCGTCTCCAGAATCGCCGACTGGATCTCCGGCAGCCCCCGCAGGCTTTCTTCGCCCTTCCAGCGGATCTCCGGCTTCTTCCGGATCACGCCAAGCCCCGAACACGGTACGTCGCACAGCACCCGGTCGGCGCGTCCTTCCAGATCCGGCTGGAAGATCGATGCGTCCGCCTGCCGGGTTTCAATGATATTCAGCCCCAGCCGTTCCGCCGTCGCCCGGATCTTTTCCAGCTTGTGTTCGTACAGATCCCCCGCGATGATATGCCCCCGGTTGCCCATCTTCTCCGCCATGTAACAGGTCTTGCCCCCCGGCGCCGCGCAAACGTCGACGATGCATTCCCCCGGGCGCGGGTCAAGCACGTCAACGCAGATCACGCTCGCCCCGTCTTGGACCGTCACGTCCCCCCGCCGGAAGGCCGGCATCAGGGCAACGTCCCCGCCGTCGCACAAGATCAGGTTTTCGATCTTCCCGTGCGGCGCGCAGGAGGCCCCGCCTTCCCGCAGCTCGCTCAGCACCTTGTCCCGCGATGTCCGCAGCAGGTCGACCCGCAGGCAAAGCGGCGCGATCTCATTGTTCAGCGCGCAGATCGATGCCGTCTCCCCCGCTCCGAATTCCGCGCAGAGCGCCGCCGTCAGCCATTCCGGATGGCTGTAGCGCAGCGCCAGATAACGTTCCCCCGTCGGGCAGTCGAGGCCAGGCAGGCTCCCGCCCTCCGCCGCCCGCGCGATCGCACGCAGTACGCCATTGGCATACTTTACGGCGCGCTCGCCCGCATGGGCGTACTTGCGCACAAGCGCCACCGTTTCATTTACCGCCGCATGCGGCGGGATCCGATCCAGCATCGTCAGCTGGTAAACGCCCAGATCCAGACAGTCCCGCACCCGCGGGAACAGCTTCGACAGCCGCACGCTCGAAAACTTCTTTAAATAATACTCACATAAGGTGCGGTTTTGCAGCACCCCGTATGCCAGCCGCGCCGCCAGCGCCGAGTCCCGCGCCTCAAGCTGCGCGCCGGACAGGTAATGGCGCAGCGCGCCATCCGACCATGCGCCCTCCTCGCGGATCGCAAACAGGGTGCAGGCCGCGACCTCGCGCGGCGTGCCCGGCATTTTCCGTTTCTCAATCACGTCTACGGCCTCCAAACAACAGGATCAGGCGCAGCAGCTGCGCCAGCGACACCGCCAGCGCCGCGACATACGTCATCGCCGCCGCCCACAGCGTCTTGCGCGCCAGCTGTACCTCGTCGCCTTCCAGCAGGTAACCGCCCTCGATCGCGGCCAGCGCCCGCCCAGACGCGTCCAGCTCCACCGGCAGCGTGACCAGCTGGAACACCGTCGACAGCCCGAACGCCGCAATGCCCAGCGTCACCAACCCCGACACCTGAATAAAGATGCCCAGCAGGATCAGCGGCATCGTCAGCATCGAACCGATGTTCGTCAGCGGTACGATCGCCGCGCGCAGCTTGATCGGCGCATACCCCCGCGCATACTGCACGGCATGCCCCGCCTCATGGCAGGCGACCCCGATCGACGCCACCGAGCTGGATCCGTAAACGGCGGACGACAGCCGGATCACATTCGACCGCGGATCGTAATGGTCGGTCAGCTTGCCCGCGATCCCCTCGATCCGTACCCCCGTCACACCGTTGGCGCGCAACACCGCCTCCGCCGCCTGCGCGGCCGTGATGCCCCGGCGGGAATACACCTTGGAATAACGGTCAAAGGTGGAGTTCACCCGCCATTGCGCCCACATCGCAAAAATCATGCACGGCAGTACCAGCACCAGCCAGTAAATGTCGAACCCATAGTATCCATACATCGTTTCACGCCTCCTGAAAATACAGCTTCCCGGTACGCCCTTCAGTCTCCCAGGATCGTACCCGTTTTCACAGTATGCCCGCGCAGCCAGTCGCTTACCCGCATCCGCCTGCCGCCCGCCGCCTGCACCTCGCCGAGCGCCAGCGCGCCCTCGCCGCAGGCGACGACCATTCCGCGCTTCGGATCGGCGCAAAGCACCTCGCCGGGCGCGCCCGAGCCCTCCGCCGGTTCCGCCGAATAGACCTTCAGCCGCACGCCGCCGACCGCCGTCCGCGCTACCGGCCACGGGTTCATCCCACGGATGAAGCAGTCGGCCTCCCGCGCGGTCTTCGACCAGTCAAGCACAGCCGATTCCTGGCTGAGCATATGCGCATAGCACGACGCGCTGTCATCCTGCGCCTCGCCCGCGATCGCGCCTTCGCGCTCCATCCGCCCGACGGTCTCGCTCAGCAACGCCGCCGCATCCTCCGCCAGCCGGTCAAACAGCTCGCCCGCCGTCTCCCGCGCGCCGATCTCGGTCTCGCACTTCGCCAGCATTTCGCCCGTGTCCAGCCCTTCGTCCATGCGCATGATGGTAACGCCCGTCTTCCGGTCGCCCACCAGTACCGACCACTGGATCGGCGCGGCCCCCCGCCAACGCGGCAGCAGCGAGCCGTGCGCGTTGATGCAGCCCAGCCGCGGGCTTTCCAGCACATAGCGCGGCAGCAGCTTTCCATAGGCCACGACGACGATCAGCTCCGGCGCAAGCTGCCGCAGCAGGTCTTCCGCCGCCCCGTTTTTCAGCGTCGGCGGCTGGTAGACCGCCAGCCCATGCCCGAGCGCCAGCGCCTTCACCGGCGGCGGCGTCAGCACCTGTTTGCGACCCTGCGGCTTGTCGGGCTGGGTGAATACGCCGCAAATCTCATGCCCGTCGGCCAGCAGCCGCGCGAGCGACGGGACGGCGAAATCCGGCGTCCCCATAAATACGATCTTCATGCCTGCTGAATGTCCTCCGGATCGATAAATTCCTCGATTTTTTCAGTAAACATATGCCCGTCCAGATGCTCGGCCTCGTGGCAGAAGCACTGCGCGATCGTATCCGAACCCTCGCGCTCGAACCAGTTGCCGTCCACATCCTGCGCGCGCACTTTGGCCCACGCGGGACGGGTGACATAGCCCCACACGTTGGGCGCGCTGAGACAGCCCTCCGGGACGCGCTGCGTCCCCCGGGTCTCGACGACCTCCGGATTGATGAGCACGACGACCTCCTCCGGGTCCTTCGTGATATCGAGCAGGACGACCACCCGGCGCAGCACGCCGACCTGCGGGGCCGCAAGCCCCACGCCGCTCGAAGACAGCAAGGTGTCGGTCAGGTCCTGGACCAGCTGCTTCAAGCGGTCGTCAAATTTGGTGACAGGGCGGCATTTTCTCGTCAGTGCATCGTCCCCCAATGTCAGGATCGTGCGAAGTGCCATTGTTATCTCCTCATTTCGTTAAGATCAAGCCCCGCGCGGGGCGGTAACAGGAAGCGCTGTCCGGCCTCCCTTCCGGTATCCGCAAGCGGCTGCTTGCCGTCTCCGGTGAATACTATCTTTGCTGATCGGGTTGCGTCAACAGCCTATGTTCCCGCCCGCAGGCGATGCCGGCGATGCGCAGCATCGCGGGAGTCCAGAGGGGCGGACGCGCCCCTTTGGCGCTCCCCGCGCAGGGGTGGGTGCAGGGCAAAGCCCTGCCGCCGTCCGCGCAGGACGCCTCCCCGGGGGGGCTTAACGGCATGGCCTCGATCAGCATATGCCGCTTTTTATAGATCCGGATTGATATCCGCAAACAGCGAAACGCCGCGGTTCTGCTTCTCACGCGCGAACTCGCACAGCAGCCCCGAAACCAGCTGGCGGCGCGGCTTGCCATCCGGGCAGCGGAGCGTCAGATGATAGCGGTAACGCCCCATCACCCGCACCACCGGCGCGGGCGCCGGCCCCAAAACCGGGCAGCAGATCTCCCGGAACTGTCCCTGCATCAGCGATTCGATACGGCGGCGCAGCGCCAGCAGCGAGGCCAGCACCTGCCGTTCTTCCTCGCCCGTAGCGGTCAGCACCAGCAGCTCCGCCAGCGGCGGGGCGAGCAGCGCGCCGCGCGCCTCGATCTCACTTTCGTAAAACTGGTCGTAATCCTGCCGCGCCGCCGCCAGGATCACCGAGTGCCTCGGGCTGTAGGTCTGTATGATCGCCCGCCCCGTGCTGAACCGCCGCCCCGCCCGTCCGACCACCTGCGTGATCAGCGAAAAGGTGCGCTCCTTCGCGCGGTAGTTGGGCGCATACAGGCTCTGGTCCGCATCCAGCACGCCGACCAGCGTGACGTTTTCAAAATCCAGCCCCTTCGTGACCATCTGGGTGCCGAGCAGGATGTCCGCCTGCCCCTTCCCAAACGCCGCGAACAGCTTTTCGTGCGCGTTCTTACGGGCGGTCGTGTCCGCATCCATACGCAGCACCCGCGCCTGCGGGAATTTCGCATGCAGCTCTTCCTCCACCCGCTGGGTGCCCGCCGTCTCGGTGAACAGGCGTCCGCCGCCGCACTGCGGGCAAACGCCGGTGATCTTCACCGAATAGCCGCAGTAATGGCACATCGCGCGGCTGTTGACCGAATGATAGGTCAGCGTCGACGTACACGAGGGGCACTCGGGCATCCAACCGCACTGCGGACAGCCGATCGTCCGGCTGTTGCCCCGCCGGTTCAGGAACAGGATGCTTTGCCGTCCCTCCGCCAGGTTCTGCGCCAGCGCTTCCTGCAGCACCGCGCCGATGCTGCCGCCGTTGCCCTGCCGGATCTCCCCGCGCAGGTCGGCGATCGTGACCTCGGGCATCGGCGTGCCCATGAACCGCTCGGACAACGTAAAGATGGGATACTTCCCCTGCTTCCCCGCATAATAGCTTTCCACCGACGGCGTCGCCGAACCAAGCACCAGCAGCCCCTTCGACCGCGCAATCAGGTATTTCGCCACGTCGCGGGCGTGATAGCGCGGCGACTGCTCCGAGCGGTACGCACTGTCCTGCTCCTCGTCGATGATGAGCAGCCCAAGGTCTTCAACCGGCGCGAACACCGCCGAGCGCGTGCCGACGACCACCGTACACGCGCCGCTTTTGATGCGCTTCCAGCTGTCATAGCGTTCCCCGGTCGACAACGCGGAATGCAGCACCGCGACCCGTTCGCCGAACTGTCCGACAAACGCGCGGATCGCCTGCGGCGTCAGCCCGATCTCGGGCACCAGCACGATCGCCGACCGCCCCTGCGCCAGCGCCGCGCCGATCAGCTTCAAATAGACCTGGGTCTTGCCGCTGCCGGTCACGCCGTACAGCAGCGCCGCAGCAGCCCCGTCCTGTTCCAGCAGGGCGCGCAGCCCTTCAAACACCCGCTCCTGCGCCGCGCTCAGCTCGACCGGCGGCCCCTGCGGGATCTCCGAAAAATCGGGCGTGCGGAAGACCTCCGCCTCTTCCTTTTCGAGCAGGCCGCGCTTGACCATGCCGTTGAGCACCGCCATGCTCGCGCCGGTCATGTACATCAGCTCGCGGCGGCTCATCGAACCGCCGTCCGCCAGCAGGCTGACCACGTCGGCGCGCGTCGGGCTCCCCCGCGCGCAGCTCCGCATCGCGGTATCCGGGTCGACCGCCAGTCGCAGCATGGCCTCGGTCTTGTCGCGCGCGTTCGGGGCAATGCCCGGCGAATACCGCAGCACGCCCTCGGCGCACAGCCGGTCGAGCAGCGGCCGGATGCTTTTCCCCGGCAGCGCCTCCTCCAGCTCGGACAGCAGGCGTTCGGGTTCCCCGGCGCAGAACTGCCGCAGCAGCGCCCCCGCGTCGTCGTCGCGCGCCTGCCACGCGGCCAGGTCGCACGAGCCGAGCGCGTACCGCTCCCGCCGCCGGAACCACAGCCCCGCAGGCAGGATGGTGCGCACGCAGTCGAAAAAAGTACAGAACAGCCGTTCCCGCAGGTACACGGCCAGCCGCAGCTGCGCAGAGGTGAGCACCGGCTCGCGGTCAAGCGTTTCCAGCACCGGCTTGAGCCCTTCGCCCGAACCGTCCCGGACAGCCATCACGACCGCCTCCAGCCGCTTGTTCCCCCGGCCGAACGGCACCAGCACCCGGCACCCGACCTCCGGCGCGCCCTCCGGCGGGGCGGTGTAGTCGTAAAGCCGGTCAATCGAATAGGTCGCCGCGTCGACCGCAACGGAGCAGATTTTCATTGCGCCGCCCGCACCGCCAGCAGCCGGTCCAGAATGCAGTCGGCCAGCTCGGCCTTGGGCAGGATCGGCAGCGCCTCCGGCTCCGCCCCCCGCCGAAGGATGGTCACGACGTTGGTATCCGTGCCGAAGCCCGCACCCTCCGTTTTCAGGTTATTCGCGACCATCAGATCACAATGCTTGCTTTCCAGTTTGGCGGACGAATTTTCGAGCAGGTCGCGCGTCTCCATCGAGAAGCCGCAGATCACCTGCCCAGGACGCCTGCGCTCGCCCGCCGCCTTTAGAATGTCCGGGTTGCGCACCAGCCTGACCTCCATGCCGCCGTCCGTTTTTTTCAGCTTGTCGTCCGCCGTTTCCGCCGGGCGGTAATCGCCAACCGCCGCCGCCTTCACCAGAAAGTCCTGCTCCGGCAGCGCCGCCAGCACCGCGTCGTACATCTCCCGCGCCGAAACAACGCGGACGACCTCCACGCCCTCCGGCGGGGCCAGCGAGACCGGGCCACTGACCAGCGTTACCGCCGCGCCGCGCCGCGCCGCCGCCTCCGCGACGGCATAGCCCATCTTGCCGGTGGAATGGTTGGACAGGAACCGCACCGGGTCGAGCGCTTCGCGGGTCGGGCCCGCCGTGACCAGCACGCGCAGCCCTTCCAGATCGCGCCGCGCCGCCGCGCGCAGCACCGCCTCGCAGATCGCCGCCGGGTCGGCCATTTTGCCGCGCCCAGTGTCGCCGCAGGCCAGCCTGCCGCTCTCCGGCTCGACGAAGCGCACGCCCCGCCCCGCCAGGATCCGCAGATTTTCCTGCACCACCGGGTTGTCATACATATTGGTATTCATCGCCGGGGCCATCACGACCGGCGCACGGGTCGCAAGCAGCGTGGTCGTCACCATGTCGTCCGCGATGCCGTGCGCCGCCTTGCCGATCACGTTGGCCGTACAGGGCGCGATCACGAATACGTCCGCCCGCTTCGCAAGTGAAACGTGCGCGACCTCCCACGGGAAGTCGCGGTCAAACATGTCCGCGATCACGCGGTTGCCCGAAAGCACCTCGAGCGTCAGCGGCGTGATGAACTCACAGGCAGACTTTGTCATGAGCACGATGACCTCCGCCTGCTGTTTTTTGAGACGCGAAACGAGATCGGCGGCTTTGTAAGCCGCGATCCCGCCGGTCACGCATAATACGATTGTCTTACCCTTCAGATCCATCGGCTGTTCAGAACCCCTCCGTCAACGGGCTTTCATCGGGGAAAGCGAACTCGTCCAGCGGCTGCCCGCCGGCCTCGCCGGCGGCGTCCTCCTCGCCGTCTTCTTCTTCCCCGTCCAGATCGAGCGTCACAGGCGCGGCCTCCCCGGCGGACTCGGGCGCCGGCTTCGGCTCCGGCTCGACGCGCGGGCCGTCGCAGTACACGATCGAGCCGTCGGCGATCTCGTCGAGCGCCAGCTTGACCGCCTTATCCGGCAGCCTTTCGCCGGTCTCCTCCGACTCGTCCGCCAGATCGCGGGCCCGCTGCGCCGCAAGGTTGACGAGCAGGTAGCGGTTGTTCACCTTGGCCATCAGTTCGTTCATGGATGGTTTTAACATAGATCGTATTTCCTCCCTACAGGCGGGGCCCCCGCCTCCTGAAAATTGGTTGTTTATAAATGTCCGGCACGGCGGGCGGCGATGATCTCCCGCAGGCGCGCGACCGCGTTTTCGACCGTGTCATTCACCACGGTATGGTCGAAGCGGTCCTGATATGCCAGCTCGCCGCGCGCGGTCTCCAGGCGTTTGCGCACCTTTTCCTCGGTCTCGGTACCCCGTCCACGCAGGCGGACGGCCAGCTCCTCGACCGACGGCGGCGCAAGGAAGACGAGCACGGCGTCCGGCCGCTTTTCATGCACCTGCATCGCGCCCTGCACCTCGATCTCGAGGATCACATCCACGCCCGCCGCGAGCCGTTCGTCGACCGGCGCTTCCAGCGTGCCATAATAATTATCGACATACTGCGCGTATTCTAAAAACGCGTTTTCCGCGATCTTCCGCTCAAATTCGGGCCTGGAGATAAAATAATAATGGACGCCGTCCCGCTCCCCCTCGCGCGGCGCGCGGGTTGTCGCCGAAACCGACAGGAACAGCCCCGGATCCTGCGCGAGCAGTTCGCGCAGCACCGTGCCCTTGCCCGCGCCCGACGGGCCGGTGAAAATGTACAGGTCCCCTTTACGCATCGTCGACCCCCTCGTCTTCCCGGCTCGCCATACGTCCGGCGATGGTTTCCGGCTGGATCGCCGAGAGCACCACGTGGTCGCTGTCGGTGATGATGACCGCGCGGGTGCGGCGGCCATAGGTCGCGTCGATCAGTACGCCCCGGTCGCGCGCTTCCTGAATGATGCGCTTGATCGGCGCGGATTCCGGGCTGACGATCGCCACGAGGCGGCTTGCGGAAACCATGTTGCCAAAGCCGATATTAATTAGCTTCATATTGCCCCCTTATCCATGCGGCGGGCGGGCCCTTCCGCATACTGCGCCGCCTTTGCGGCGGCTGCTCATTCGATGTTCTGGATCTGTTCGCGGACCTTTTCGATCTCGGCCTTGAGGTCGACGACCAGCCGCGAAAGCGCGATATCGTTGGCCTTGGATCCGATCGTGTTGGCTTCGCGGTTCATTTCCTGCACCAGGAAATCGAGCTTGCGCCCGACCGCGCCCTCCTCCGCGAGCATCAGCTCCAACTGGCTGATGTGGCTGCGCAGGCGCACGGTCTCCTCGTCGACCGCCGTTTTGTCCGCAAAGATCGCGGCTTCGGTCAGGATGCGCTGCTCGTCGATCTGCGCGGTCTCCAGCACCTCCTGCATCCGCTTCCAGAGCTTTTCGCGGTAGGCGGCGACGCGCTCGGGCGAGCGCCTTTCGACCTCGGCGACCAGCTCCAGGATGGTCTGCGCGCGGCCCCGCACGTCGGCTGCGAGCTTCTGCCCTTCGCGCTCACGCATCACATCGAATTCCCCGACCGCCAGCCCAAAGGCTTCGAGCACGTCGGCGGTCAGCTCGTCGGCGTCGACCTCCACGCGGTGGCAGGTGAGCACATCGGGCAGCTTGGCCACGCCCAGAACGGTAATGTTGTCCTGTAATTCGAAGCGGTCGCGCAGTCGCCGCAGCGCGTCGACATAACCGCCCGCGAGCCGTTCGTTCAGGATGATCTCGGTATCCTCCGCGCCGTCGTCGTCGATGGCGGCGAAGATGTCGACCCGGCCCCGCGCAATGCGCCCGGAAGCCGCCTTTTTCAGCGCCTCCTCCAAAAAGCCGTACACGCGCGGCGCTTTCACCGTGCAGTCCAGATAGCGGTGGTTTACCGCCCGCACCTCAACGGTGATCTCACGCCCATGCGCGGACAGGCGCGCGCGCCCGTAACCGGTCATGCTTTTCATTCCTTCAAACCCCTTCATTTTGATAATATTGCCAGACCGCCGCAGGATCCCCGGGCAGCTGCGCCTTAACGGAAGCGGCTGAGCCAACGGCGCAGCCCCGCGAAGATCCGCGTCATGCAAAAATCATAATACGTGATGAACGCCGTCCAGCCGCCCGCCAGGCAGAGCAGCACGAACGGGGAAAGCGTTTGCAGCTCCGGGACCAACCCCAGCCGGATCACGACCACCGAAAGCCCGACCCAGAACGCGGCGAGCGCCGCGTTGCACGCCAGCCGGACGAAACGGCCCCGTGTCAGGACGCTGAACTTGACCACCGTATACAGACCCAGCACAAGGGCGTACACCAGAGCGGTGAACTTATCCGGCAGGAGCAGCACCGCAAGCAGGGAGGTCGCGGCATAAACCATCCTTCCGACCTTCCCCTCGCCCCGCAGGAAAAAGAGCGCGGGGACGAGCGCCGCCAGCAACGCCGCCGCTCCGGCGGCGATCTCGAAGAGCGAGCCCACGCCAAGCAGCAGCATCGAAACGGCGGTCATTACGCCGCCCTGCGCCACACTGCGCGCGTTCACCGGTCAGCACCCCATGTTGCAGCAGTTGCAGCACAGCGACAGGCAGAGCAGGTTCGCGCAGCAGTCGCAGAGGTCAGCGTGCTGCATGGGGCGATAGCCGCCGTAGCTGCCCGCCATATTGACCATATTCAGCGCCGAACGGTATTCGGTGTTGCCCGGATCCATGGCGCACGCCTGTTGATAGCAGTTGGAAGCCTCGTCATACCAGCCCTTCTTATAATATACGGTGCCCATGAGGAAAAACCACTCCGCGTCGCGCTGGCTGGTGCGCTGGAGCATTTCCTCGGCAAGGTTCAGATTACCCGCGTTGATCGCCGAGCGGATCTGCCCAAACACGCCGCCGCTGCGGCGCTGCTGGCCCCCATATCCCTGCTGTCCGCCGTAGCTTTGCTGTCCGCCGAACCCCTGCTGACCGTAAGCCTGCTGCCGGGTCCCGCCGGAGGAACCGCGTCCGGAGCGCTCGTTCATAATGAGGTCATACGCCTCGTTGATCTCCTTCATGCGCTGCTCGGCAAGGTCGGCCAACGGATTGTTGACGTAGTTATCCGGGTGGTATTTGCGCGCGAGCTCACGATAGGCGCGTTTTACATCATCATCACTGGTCTGCGGCGTCACGCCCAACAGTTTATAAGGATCCATGACGAATTCGTCCTCCGTTCGTTTGATAAGTTCCATCGAGCACCTGCCGCGTGACCGCGGGCAGGCCCAGCCAGATGATATTTTCGATCAGCCCCGCGTCGCGCTGCGCCCCGAGCAAGTCGAAGGCGGTGCAGACATCCACAAGGGAGCGTTCGAGCGTCCGTTCGAGCTGTTCGCGCGCAGGGGCAAGTCCGGTGGCTTCCGAAAGCCCGAACCGTAAGGCTACGGGGTTGTAGCGCCCGCGCGCAAGGTCGTCCGCGAGGTCTTCGCACGCGTCGATCAGGTAGACCCATCGCCCGGTGTGGTAAAAGAGCTGCCGCAGGATGCGTTCGCGGTCGTCCCCAGTCGCAGGGACGGCGGCGGCCAACAGGCGGGCGGTGGAGTCGGCGGCGCGGTCAATGGAGGCGCACTGCGCGGCTTCAAGCGCGGCGAGGTCGTCGATACAGGCGGCGAACGCGCGGTCGACATCCGGCAGGCGCTGGACGGCGCGGCGATAGCCATTTTTTGCCAGACCCAGAAGCATCCCTGCCCCGGCCCGGCGCAGCCCGGCCTCGTCGCGCACGGTGTCGCGCAGCTTGTGATAATTCAGCAGGACGCTGACGTCAGCCGCGTAATCGACGGCGGCGTTCCCCCGGCAGACCGGACGCCTGCGGAAGGGCGACGCATCACAGCGGCAGCGGGCGGTCTCGCCGTCCTCGCCGGTACAGCCGAGGACGAGGGCGAAAAACACCATATCATAGCTCAAAAAAAGGGTGTGGAACCTGCCGTAACGCGCCCGGATGGCGTGACAGAGGCCGCAATAAACCTCCTGAAAGCGGTGGACCTCCCGCACGCGGAGCTCGTCCTTGACGGGACGGATAAAGCCAAACATCAGAAACCGCCTCCCCCCGGGAGACCTCTGCGCTCCCAGCCGTCCAATAACCGTTCTATATATTTTACTAGATTTTTCCCAAAATTACAAGTCTGCGCGTCGGCTCCCGCCGCAGAATTCACAAAAAATTTTGAAATCAGGCCTCGCCGGCGACCCGTGAAACGATGGTAAACACCATCTCGCCGCGCTCTTTATAGCGTTTATTGTACTTTATCGCACAGGCTACGCCAATCGCGAAGCCCAGAATCCCGCAGCCGGAGGCAGCGCCTTCGCCAAAGCCCAGCAGGCTCGCGACCGCAAACAGGGCAAAAAACAGCACGAGCGGCACGGCATATACGATGGCGGCAAGCCCCATAAGCCGTTTAAACTCCCCCTCAATGACGACGCGTTCATTCGGCGCCGCGCCGATCGCGTTAACCACTTCCGCAAGGATGGGGCCGGATACCATTTCGGTACACCCGCCGCCGCACTTAGAGCAATCGTGCCCGCAAGCCGACTGCCTTGTTACTTCCACTTCCGCCTTGCCATCAGGCAACAGGCGTTTGACCACTGCATTCTGTGTCATATCACGTTTTCCTCCAATCAACATCTCACTCCATCGACCAGCCCGCCGCCGTTCTGGCGGGCTGGTCCGCAGAGCAAATCCGGCTGCGTCGCACCCGATCCCCCGTCCCGCCCGCAGGCGAAAAGAGATGCGAAGCATCTCGGGGCCCGGGGTCTGTGACCCCGGCGGGAGTCCAGAGGGCTGGCCCTCTGGCGCCGTCCGCGCAGGACGCCTCCCCGGCGAGGGGCGGGTGCAGGGCAGGGCCCTGCCGCTGTCCGCGCAGGACGCCTCCCCAGCGAGGGGCGGCGCTCTCAAAGCGGGGCAAACTCGCTCACGAGCCGCGACGCCGCGCGGATGCCGTCTATCGCCGCGCTCATGATGCCGCCCGCATAGCCGGCGCCCTCCCCGCAAGGGATCAGCCCCCGGATGCTCAGGCTCGACATGTCCGCGCCCCGCACGATCCGTACCGGCGACGACGTCCGCGTCTCCGGCCCCGTCAGGAGCGCTTCGCTGTCGTCAAAGCCGCGCAGCTTCCGCCCAAAGACCGGTAAGCTCCGCCGTAAAAGATCCGCCGCAAACGGCGGAAGGACCGGCGTCAGATCTCCATATACGACGCCCGCCGGGTAGGTCGGCGCGACCGCCCCCGCACGTTTGCTGGGTCGGCCTGTCAGGAAGTCGCCTACCGTCTGGCACGGGGCTCTGTAAGAGCGCGTGGCAGCGTAAGCCGCCTGCTCGAGCTTGCGCTGGAAGGCAATGCCGCCCAGCGGCGTGCCGTCCGCAAAGTCCTCCGGCTGCACCGAGACCACCAGCGCCGCGTTCGCGTTCGCACCGTCCCGCGCATGGCTGCTCATCCCGTTCGTGACCACCCCGCCCGGCTCGCTCGCCGCCGCAACTACAGTGCCGCCCGGGCACATGCAGAACGAATAACAGGCGCGGCCTCCCTCCCGGTGGGAAAGCGCGTACTCCGCAGGCGGCAGCGCCGGGTGCCCCGCATGCTTCCCATACATCGCGCGGTCGATCGCCGCCTGCGTGTGCTCGATGCGTACCCCCACCGAAAACGGTTTGGGTTCCAGCAATACCCCCGCCTCGTGCAGCATCCCGAACGTGTCGCGCGCACTGTGCCCCAACGCCAGCACCGCCCGCTCACAGGCAAGCTCCCCGCCGTCGACCCGCAGCCCCGCAAGCGCGTCCCCACGAAGTACAAGCCCCGTCAGACGCGTGCGGAAATGGACCTCGCCGCCCGCCGTCTCGATCGCCCGCCGCATCCGCCCAACAACGCCCTTCAGCAAGTCCGTGCCAATGTGCGGCTTGGCCTGCGTCAGGATCTCCGAGGGCGCGCCGTTTTCATGCAGGATCTGCAACACCGTCTCGCACAACGGGTCGTTGATCCGCGTCGTCAGCTTGCCATCCGAATACGCGCCCGCGCCGCCTTCGCCAAATTGGATATTACATTCCGGATCCAGCGCGCCGCCGTCCCAAAACCGCCGCACCGCGCCGTCCCGCTCCTCCAGTGCGCCGCCCCGCTCAAATACGATCGGCCGGTAACCATACCGCGCCAGGATGTAAGCGCAGAACAGCCCCGCAGGCCCAAGCCCCACGACCACCGGACGGTGTCCGAGCGCCGCCGCGCCCGGCTCCAGCACGAATGGCTCACTTTTTTTATAACGAACAGAGGGCATTTGCAGCCGCTGCGCAAATGCCTCCTCTCCGTCGACCCCGTCAATCCGGACGGAGCATACCTTGTTGATTTTGCCGTGCCGCGCGTCAAGCGATCGCCGGTAAAGCGAAGGCGTCCCTTCGCACAGGCCGCATTGCCGCATCGCCAGCGCCAGCGCTTCCTCGTCCGGCGCGTCGAACGGCAACCGCAGCCCCGAAACGAACAGGCTCATTCCACAGCCTCCCCTTCCGGCAGCGTCTCCGGCTTCGCCGCGTCCGTCCCGGCCTCCCCGCCGTTCCCGGCCTCCCCCGAGGCCGGGGCGGTTTCCCCGGTTTCCGGCCCATCCGAAACGTCCGGCGGCTCCTCGCCTTCCGACTGCCCCTCGCCTTCCGACTGCCGAAGCATGATGTTCACCGTCTCCGGCGAATCAATGATCGCGGCCCCGCTGTCCGCCGCCGCGAATACGATCTCATCCAGCCGCACCGTATGCGTGCCCGCCTGGTAGTCCTCCGGATCGACCCGCACGACCGCTTGCAGGTCGTCCGCCGTCAGCCCGTCCACGGCCGCAGAAGGCCCGCGCACCGTCACCGGCACCGAGGCAGTCAACAGGATCGCATCCCAGCCTTCCGCCTCGCCCAGGTCAATCGTGATGTCTGTCACCTCGATCGTCTTCGTCGACACGCCCGCAAAGGTCACGCTGACCGTCGCGGAGTGGGGCTCCCCGGCAACCGTCGAAATCCCGTCCGGAAGCCGGATCGCCATGGCCTGCTGCCGGCTGTCGATCGCCGAACCCAGGTTGACCGTCCCAATCGCAATCCCCTCCTGCGTCAGCCGGTCGACGAGCGAAGGCTCGCCGCGCACCTTGACGCTGGACGGCTGGATATCGACCGTCGCCAGACCGGCCGTCAGCCCCGGCGCTTCGATAATGTCGACGACCAGCGGCACGATGCCTTCCTTAATCACGTTCAGCGAAAGGTTGACCCCCTCGGAAACGATGCTCAAGTGGTTTTCTTCCGCGTCCATGAACTCGCCTTCCCGGTTGACGAAGGTGATGCCCGCAGCGTCGGTCAGGCTGCCGGTCGCACCCTCCGCCGCGAGGGTCGCGCGCGCGTAGCTGATCTGCTCGACCACCTGCGCCGGGCCTTCTACGGTGACAGTCTCATGATCGGGGGTCAGGCTGTCGTAAAGATAGCCATCCGCCGGGGCGCCCTCGACATAAGGCTCGACCGGGATCTCCCGGGTGACGATCTCGTCGACCCAGACCTCGACCAGCCGCGGGGTGGACGAACGGACCGTAATGCCCAGATTGGTCGGATATTGCAGGGTATAACGCACCTTCGTGCGCCCCGGCTCGGTGATCGCCTGCACGTCGGCGACCGCGTAAATATCTTCCATGTTTTTCTTATTCAGCTCGGCGACCGAAGTCCCCCGCGCCTCCAGATCGACGCGGATGGTCGCCTCCTTGCCCTCAATCACCGAGAACCCGGTGTTCGTGAACAGGGTCTGCTCGTTTTCGATGCGCACCGGCACGTTATAGATCGGCTGCTGACGCGGCTTTTCCGAAGTCAGCTGCACGACCGTCCATAGCGAGATCGAGAGCAGGACCGACAGCAGGATGGTCGGCATGTTGCTTTTCTTCCAGATATCCTTCACTTGGTCTTCACCTTCCATTTATTGAGCACGCTGTTCTTGCGCCGTTCCTTGCCCTCGTCCATCAGCTCGCTGACAAGCAGCTTTCGCAGCAGATCGGACGTGAGATGCCGCTTGAGCATCCCGCCGATCGCAACCGAAATGCCGCCGGTCTCCTCCGAGACGACCACAAGCACCGCATCCGAGGATTCGCTCATGCCGACCGCCGCGCGATGGCGGGTGCCCAGGTCGCGAGAAAGGTTCTGGCTACCCGAAAGCGGGAGCACGCACCCCGCGGCAAGCACGCGGCCATTGCGCACGATCATTGCGCCGTCATGCAGAGGCGAGTTGTGAAAAAACACGTTTTTGATCAGCTCCGGCGAAGGCGCGGCGTCGACCTGCGTGCCCGTCTTGACGATCTCGCCCAGCTTTTCCTGCCGCTCGCAGACGATCAGCGCGCCGGTCTTGCTCTGGCTCATGCTGGCGCAGGCCGCGACGACGGCGTTGATCATGGATTCCACATCCCCCTTCTCCTCCTCGTGGCCGATCAGGATCTTGGTCACGCTGCCCTTGCCGATCTGTTCGAGCATCCGCCGCAGCTCGGGCTGGAAGATGATCAGCGCGCCCATCAGACCAAAGCTCATGACCTGATCGAGCACCCAGCTGATCGTATTTAAATAAAGCAGGTCGGCCGCCGCCATAGCGACGATCAGCACCAATATGCCCTTCGCCAATCGGAAGGCGGCGGTATCGCGCAGCAGCTTCATCGCGCGATAGATCAGGTACGCGACGAGCGCCATGTCGATATAATCGGTAAAGCCCGCCATTTTAAACAGGGCTGCGGCCGTCGCCCACAGCTCCCGAATGTTTTGTTCTAACTGCATAGTTGTTGCACCCTTATCCGAAAATCAAAGAAATTTGAATCAAGCAAACTTTCCCGGCGGGACCTGCCCGCCGGAAGGGCTTTCAGCCCATATCTAATTTATTTTATCACACCCTTCCGCTATTGTGAAGGGTCAGGATGCACAATTCACATAATTTTCATCATTTTCCCTCGGACGGATCCGCTGACCGCCGGGCGCGCGCAGGAGCCCGCCCTTCCTGTGGGAACCGCGCCGCTTTGCAGCCGCGGGAAACGTTCCCCTCCGGCGCGCCGCCGTTGAAAACCTGCTATTTTCGACAAAATCACCAAAAACGGAGCGGAAATTTTTATGCAAAGACTGCAAAGGATGATTGACATATTTTATACTAATATGGTATAATAAATTTATATTGAATGAGAATTGTTTTCATTCTGGTTAAGATTCAAAAAGGAGGTACTCCCTATGTTGTTCCAGACGACCGAGGCCCATGAGGAGCTGCGTGCCAAGATACGCGCCTTTGCGGAGACCGAGGTAAAACCCCACGCCTTCCTGATGGATAAGGAAAACGGCTTCCCGGCGGAAGCGGTGAAAAAGCTGGGCGAAATGGGCCTGATGGGCATCCCCTACCCGACCAAATATGGCGGCGCAGGGCTTGACGTTACCAGCTACGCGATCGCGGTGGAAGAGCTTTCCCGCGTTGACGGCGGTACCGGCGTCATCCTGTCCGCCCACGTCTCGCTGGGCACGTGGCCGATCTTCGCGTTCGGCAACGAAGCGCAGAAGGAAAAATACCTCGTCCCGCTGTGTAAGGGCGAGAAAATTGGCGCATTCGGCCTGACCGAGCCGAACGCAGGCTCCGACGCGGGCGGTACCGAGACTACCGCGATTGATAAGGGCGACCACTGGCTGCTCAACGGCGGCAAGATCTTCATCACCAACGCGCCCAAGGCGGATACTTATGTTGTGTTTGCCGTCACCACGCCCGATATCGGCACGCGCGGCATTTCCGCCTTTATCGTCGAAAAGGGCTGGGAGGGGTTCACCTTCGGCGACCACTATGATAAAATGGGCATCCGTTCCTCCTCCACAGCCGAGCTGATCTTCAACGACGTGAAGGTTCCCAAGGAAAACCTGCTTGGCAAGGAAGGGCAGGGCTTCAAGATCGCAATGGCGACGCTGGACGGCGGGCGTATCGGCATTGCTTCACAGGCGCTGGGCATCGCGCAGGGCGCGTATGAGGCGGCGGTCGAATACGCCAAGGAGCGCGTGCAGTTCGGCAAGCCGGTCGGCTTCAATCAGGCGATTGGTTTCAAGCTGGCGGATATGGCGACCAAGCTGCGCTGCGCGCGGTTCCTCGTCTACTCGGCGGCGGAGAAGAAGGAAGCGCACGAGCCTTACAGCACCGAGGCGGCAATGGCCAAGCTGTATGCTTCTGAGATCGCGCTTGAGGTCACGAACGACGCCGTTCAGATCTTCGGCGGCACCGGTTTCCTCAAGGGCATGGATGTCGAACGGATGTACCGCGACGCCAAGATCACGACCATCTACGAAGGTACCAGCGAGGTTCAGCGCATGGTCATTTCGGCGGCGATCATGGGCAAGCCCCCGAAGAAGGAAGGCGGGTCATCCAGCCGCCCAAAAAAGCCTGCGCCGGTCACCGGCGTTCGCAAAAACCTGATCCTCAAGGACGGCACGGCGGCAGACAAGGTCGACGCGCTCGTCGCGGCGCTGAAAAAGGACGGGCACGATTTCACGGTGGGCATTCCGATCGACACGCCGATCCCGCAGGCCGAGCGCGTCGTTTCGGCGGGCCAGGGCATCGGCAGCCGTGAAAACATGAAGCTGATCGAGGATCTTGCGAAGGCTGCGGGCGCTGCGGTCGGTTCATCCCGTCCGGTGGCGGAAACGCTGCAATACGTCCCGCTGAACCGTTATGTGGGTATGTCCGGCCAGAAGTTCAAGGGCAACTTGTATATTGCCTGCGGCATTTCGGGCGCGATCCAGCACCTGAAGGGGATCAAGGACGCGTCGACGATCGTCGCGATCAACAAGAACGGCAACGCGCCGATCTTCAAGAACTGCGATTACGGCATCGTAGGCGACGTCAACGAGATCCTGCCGCTGCTGACGGAAGCGCTCGGCACGGAAGAGAAGCAGCCTGCGCCGCCGATGGTAAAGATGAAGCGTCCGCCCGCGCCGCGTCCGGAGCCGATCGGCCCGCGTTACGTCTGCGGCGGCTGCGGCTACGAATACGTCCCCGAGGTCGGCGACGAAGACGCCGAGATCGCGCCGGGCACGCTGTTTTCCGCGCTGCCTGCCGAGTGGGTCTGCCCGGAGTGCGCCGAAGGCAAAGACCAGTTCATCGAGGCTTAACGCCGGGGCCCCGCCCCGGACCCCGGTCCTGCGCGGACGGCGCCAGAGGGACTCGTCCCTCTGGACTCCCTTCTTTCGCCTGCGGGCGAGAGCCGGGGCCCTGCCCCGGACCCCGGTCCTGCGCGGACAGCGCCAGAGGGGCTCGTCCCTCTGGACTCCCTTCTTTCGCCTGCGGGCG
>CAJUGU010000007.1 GCA_910586105.1 uncultured Eubacteriales bacterium
TTAGACATTGATATCCTTGTAAAAAAAGTGTCAACCAATATTGACAATATCAGATGCAATAGGCTGCAAGGGCCAGCCCCCCAATTGTAACTACCCAGAGCAGAAGGCGGATATCGGAGATCAGGCGCTTGGAGAAGTCCTGCTGCTTACCATCCTTCATAATGTCTTGCTCCATCTTTGCTTCAGTTCATGCGGATATAGACTACTATCCTTTGGCTTGCGACTGCCTGTCCACTCCATGCCTCCGGCCAGGCCTTCGCACACAAAGCCGGAAGCTTTAAGGGACGCGCCGCACTCGCTGTCCAGGATATAGGTGATGACCTTCTTGTAGCCCATCGCCCGCGCCGCCCGAACCGCTGCTCCATAGAGCATACTGCAAGCGTTCCGTGTCCCATCGGTACAAAGTCGATTGACCTCCAGCGTATAACCGTCATCCAGGAAGCGGCTCACCGGACGACCGCAGATGACGACACCAGCGAGTCTCCCGCTCTCTTGGATGCCAATGGAAAATTTATGACCGACGACAGGCTTGTGGTGACGATGATGCTCCGCGACAAATGCGTTTGCAGCCTTAAGCGTGACAGGGGTTAATTCCATCATGCCTTACCCGTCAGCTTGGCGAAGCGGTGAAGCACCGTTACCAACTGCTCGCGGGTGAGGAGGTCGCCCCACATATAGTTCGGCTTGCCGTCTACCGTTTCGCCGTTCCCGGCGATCAGGCCGTTGTCAATCGCCCACTGCCGAGCCTCGGTACTCCACGCGCCCGCATCGTTATCCTGCAAGCCCTTGCGCATTTCATCCCAGAACTCCTTGAATTTTGCGTTATCCATGTCTTCCTCCTGAATCGCTGTTTTGAACGCCTGCCACAGCGCCGGGTTGGTGACCATCGGCGCGGGGCAGTCCTTGTGTGTAACGTCGTAGTGCCGGATCACGTGATCGTCCGGGATGCTGTATTTGAGCATCAGTTCCCGCACCAGCTCTGCGGCGCGGTCGATGCTGCCCTGCCGCACCTGCCCGTTCTTGTCCAGCATACAGACCTCTACGCCGATACTGTTCGCATTTCGGCACTGCGGGTGATAATACTTGCTGGCTCCAACGTGCCACGCGGCGTGGTTGTCCGGCACGGACTGCCAAACCGCATTTTCGTCCACGAAGAAATGCGCGGACGCGGAGGGCTTTATGATTTCGCGAGCGAAATAGTCTGCATTGTTTTTCGCGGTGTCGCCCTTGTTGCCCGTATAATGGACGACGAGATAAGTGATGTCAGACAATCGCCGCGTCGCTGAGGTATAGTTTTCTTGGCGGGTGATTTTTACGTTAATTTCCACTGTCGTCTCCCTCCTCGCTCAAAACGCCGGTACCGACTGGGATAATGCCCGTCTTGAGCCCATACACCGCGGCTTCGACCATGGCGTCAAGTTGGGCCTCATCAATGGTAATACCGTGCTCCCGCAGCCAGTCGAGCACGTAGGCTTTCTTTTCCTCCCCCTTGCCAGCGCCAGTATAGACCTGCTCCGCCGCCGCGACCGCAATCTGCACCAGAGCATTGATCTGTCGCTGCTGGCTGTCCGACGTTTTGGATTTGATATACGGTACCACAACATAGGTGATTACCGCTGCAAGCAGCACAGCCGCCGCCTGCAGAATCGGTGTAATATTCATTTTCGGTCTCCTTACAAAAGAAAATCATTCGTTTCCATGCACTCTTTGTAAACCCGCTTGATGTTCTCGATCGCAAGAACCGCCCGGTTATTTTCATATTTCGGGTGATCGATGCAAAACCGTTCGTAGCAGTTGACGCTATAGAGGATTTCGTCAAACTCCTCTTTGGTGTGCCGGGTCCTGCGTACCAGTTCCGTATTAAACCGAAGCAGGCGGTATCTGTGCATATCTGCGTCACGCTCATCATCTACCCGAATATGCTCCTCCAGCTTCGCCATAACGTCGCCGTTAAGCGCTTTACCGAGCATCCGTGCCAAAGCGGACCAGGGATTGATTTTAATAGGAGCGAACTGGACCAGCGTCATAACGATCAATAGCAGCTCGCCCCCATCGATCAGCATCTCTTTGATGCTCATGCCGCACCTCCTTTTTTGATATCATTTCCATCGTTGTATTCGTGTGCCAGAATCACCGCCTCCCAATATGGCATCAAAAAAGGCAGCCGCAGAAAACGGTTGCCTGATTCGTCTATTCAGTTTACAGCACAAAATCTTCGAGGACTTTATCCCGCAGCGCGTCACAATCACAATGCTTCATCAGCCCGAGATAGCTGCCAATTACACTATGGCAGTATTCGTATGGCAATTCGCCCGCAGCATAATGCTCCCGCACATAGTTCAGATGACGTTTCATCTGAAGCGCAGTGCTTTTCCGCAGTTCGATCGTCGCGGGGGATATTTTACGACCGACAAATTCCACTTTATTGCCCACCGGTATCACAGCGGTTTTATTATTGAGCTCCAAGCCAAGATGCTCATGCAGGTAATCATCGATCGCGCCGATCGCGTGCCACACCTGTTCTTTCGACGGCGCAAGCACGATCATGTCGTCCATGTAACGGATATAGTACGGAATGCCCAGACAACGCTTGATATAATGATCCAGCGGGGTCAGCACAACGTTGGCCGTCACCTGCGATATCAGGGAGCCGACCTGCATCCCGATCCCGCTGATCCGTTCGGCGGTCGAGACATCCGTACAATATGCAGGCAGTCCCAGCGGACGCCCGTCTGCACGGATCGCCGTCTCTAAAAACCACATCATATCCGGGTCATCCAAAGGCCGGCCCAGCGCTTCGATTTGGACTTCGATCGGCACCCGAAAGAAAAATTTAGCAATATCCGCTTTCCCGATCCACCACTTTTGCGGTTTATGTTCGACCAGCCGCATCCAGTATTGCAGCTGCCGCGCCGCACGGACCGGCCCCCGCCCATGGATACTGCCATAACTATGTTCGTACATCGAGCGCCGGTAAATCGGCCAAAGCACACGATATGCGGCGCAGTTAATGACGCGGTCGCGGAAGGGAAGCGAACAAATCAGCCGTTTTTTCGGATAATACTCGTAAAATTCTTCGAGACGGTCGATCCGATATTCTTTCCATTGCAATCGGTTGACTGCGTCGATCAGATTTTCCTCAAGATTGGCGGAATAGTCCAGCACTTCTCGCTTGTATCGTTTCCCTTTGCCCGCAAGCCGATAACCGTCATACATGGTCTCAAAATCCGCAAATTTTTCAAAAACATGTTGATACCTTTCCATCCCACCATACTCCTTGAGTGCCGCGCTTTACAGCCGCCGTACAATCCTGCCGGAACGGCGGTATTCGCAGCTGTATATTTTCTGGCCTGCAATGCAGACCAAGGGAAAAAGCCCCTTTATAACCTCTGCACTGGAAGCGCACCCATGAATGCGCAACATCTGGCGTCAAGGTAAAGCGGCGCGGAAGCCGACATCCCAGTTCCGGTTCGACCGGGCGTTGTTGCCGTTGAACGAGCCGAGCCCGTTGCCCGGATTGTACCAGCTGCAGCCGGAGAAAAACAAACGCTACGGCTTTTTCCCTTTGCCAAGCGGCTGGCTATTGACGGTCTTTAGCCAGCCGCCTAACATCTTACCAATTTCCACAGCCTGTCCTGACCAGATTTCATATTTTTTCATCGGCAGGAAGCCGAGCCGGAACGACAGGCGCAGATATGCCCGCAGTTTCATGATCTCCACGTCCAATTCCTGGAGCGTGGTCTTTTTGTAGTATTTCTTTTTCGCTTCGATCGTCCGTTCCAACATAATATCCATGCTGTGTTTGATGTCCGTAACGAGCGCAAATTTTTCGGATTTTGGATATTGCGCAAGCGCAGCATAACCATACTCCATCATATCCATGATTTTTTGCAGGATTTTTAAATCGTCCATTGTGCAAACACCTCATCGCGGCTTGTGATCCGCAACGCCATTATACCGCGGAATTTGTCGATACGGCACGATTTGTTATAAAATAACGAAATACGTGATTTTATGCAAAAATTTCGGCGGTGGCTCCGCTATCGCGGAGCCACACAGAACGCAGTTACGCAGGCGGCAGTTTTACATAAGCGGCGCGGAAGCCGACATCCCAGGTCCGGAGCGACCGGGCGAAGTAGCCGAGGAACGAGCCGAGCCCGAAGCCCGGAGTGAACCATCCGCAGCCGGAGAAAAACAAACGCTCCGTCTCCGCATTGTCGTACCACGTACCCTGGTCTTTCATGGGGCTGTCAGTCCCATATGGATGCATCCCCAATGCTTGCAGCAGCAGTTTTGCATTTTCGCCGATCGCTGCGGTGCAGGAGATATTGCCGAATGTACAATACTTGCCGCCGCGTGCAGTATCGGTGATCGATGTTGAATAGGTCAGCCTGCCGTCGATGCAGTCCATCTTGACGCTTCCGGCGGTGGTGCCGTTGCCGTCGGGGACGATCAGCTCGCCGTCGCTCGCCCGGATCGCCCGCCATTCCATCCCGTTGGGCGCGAGGGAATGCGCTGCATCAGCCGCGTTGTTGTTCGCCAGGATCTGCACCTCGCCGCAAACCGTCCGAATTCCGCCCGTCCATTCCCACACGTTGCCGCACAGGTCGGCGATCCCGGCGGGGGAATTATCATGGTACCAGGTCAGCGGGCCGGTGCCAGTAGCAATGCGGCCAATGCGGGGCGTTCCGTCCTCCTCGTTATAGCGAAGGGTCGGAATCGCTTTATAGCCTGTTTCCGTATGGTGATGGCCGAAATTGTTATTGCCGTTCGGGATAAAGCCGTTGTGCTGGCACCACTGTTTCAGCAGCCCCCATTCCGCCGCCGTGGTGACGTGCCAGCCGTCGCCTTTCGCGTCGCAGGACGCTTTCGCGGTATCAAAGTCAATATTCACCGCCGGGTCCTGCCCGGGGAGAGAATACGCGCGGCCGTTTTGTACAAGGCACTGATATTTGGCGATCCACACCGCGTCGACCTCTTGACCGTTGACGATGAAGGCGGGATGGATCTCCGTGGATTCGCCCATGCCAAGCTGCGCATATGTCAGCTTTGGGATCTTGACCATAACGGACGGGATTCCGAGGTCATCATACAGCAGTTCATTGCCGGGGCAAACCGCCGCCAGCGCGAGTGCAGACAAATCATAGTTCGGCATAATGAACCTCCTTCTTAAATCGCCCAGAGAGTGAGCGTCACCTGCTCCATGTCTAACGGGATCGCCTGCGGCGGTTCCACGTCCTCAGCCATCGCTTCCGGCGCAGAGCGGGCGCGGGACATCTGCGTCTGGATGTATTCCCGGGCCGGGATATCCAGCTGCGCTACATATGCCCGTCCAGCCGCAGCGCCCAGGACCAGGCCGCCGTCCGCATCACGGCAGACATCGATATGCACCGCCCAATCCTGCTGGCGTTTTGCGAGGTTGATCGTCAGGTCGTCATCGAATGTGATCTTCTGGCCGTCGACCTCATAGGCGATCTTCGCCCCTTCGTTCTGGTTCACAATCTTCATTTCAGAAATCCTCCAATCACTGTATATTTCACCGTCACACGCGAAGCGCTGCCGGTGTACTCCAATTTAAAGCCGTTAGACAGCCGGTCCGAAACGACGATTTCGCCGGGATTCCCGTCGGCGGACAGGATATCGGCCAGCACAAAATATTCCCCGCTGCCTTTCGGGCTCAGCAGCGCAATGCTTGCTTTGCTGCTGTTGAACGGATAATGCATGGAGTTATGCAGCGTCGCCGTGCCGCGCTCAAGCTCCCACGAATTCTGCTGCACCGCGCCAAGCAAAAGCCCGATCGCAAGATGGGCGTCCAGGATACCGCGCTCCATGTTGTTAAAATGCACCTGATCCTGCGGCGTGCCCTGCTGCATCACAGTTCCGGCACGGGCGATCGTATGGGTACCGTCGCCGTTCGGCGTAATGACAAAGTTCCGTGACGGGCTGGTCACGTGATCCTGCCAGATCGTAGGGTTATACATCGGATGCACCTTCCTTAATTGTAAAATCAAACCAGTACAAGATCCCGGTTTGTCCGGGCGACAGCGTGATATTGCAATCCTCGTGGGCCCATGCCAGCCCGTCGGAATTGTACAGCTCCACGCGGTCTACCGCGATCGTTTCCCCGGGGATGATGGACACCTGCGCGCGGACTGTCCCATCCTCCAAAACAACGACCTTTGTCGCCTGCGCGTCGCGGTATGCTCCGTCAACGCGATATCTTGCGCCAGCGATCCGGCGCTTGATAAAATTCCGCAGGTCTGTATACGCCGCGGCATCGATCATGTTCGTTCCCTCCTTTAAAAATCATCTCCGCAAAATTTCGCATCGTATGTCCCGCTGCCGCCCTCCACCCCGAAGCCAATGCCTGCGCCCGGGAGCTCCCCTGCGACCGTGCATTCGGTCGGGTGCGTCCCCGTATACCGCTGTTCGCTCCGTGGGGCGCTGTATGACGCGCCGCCTTCGTCCAGATGCAGGACGATGCCCGCAGCGTCAACGCCGCCCTGCGCCGCTGTGGACGGGTATTCGCCGCTCGTCCGGACGCGATAGGCCGTTCCGCCGCCAACCGGCACGATCGATATGCCGTCGGGCGCTATGCCCCCTTGCGTAGCGGTTTCCGGGCGAACCCCGCTGCGCGGAGCAGCATAAGCCGCGCCGTCTGCGCCGGTACCCACGACAACGTCGCCGTCAGAGACCAGACCTTTCGTACTGTCTGCCGGATAGGCTCCCGTATGCAGCAGCCCGGTTCGCGGCGCGCCGTATGGCATTCCGGCTTCCGACTGACAAACGACGATGCCGCCATCCATGACCGCCCCTTCCGTCGCGCGAACCGGATAGGTGCCGCAAAGCCGCACGGCATATATCACATACGCACTGCCGGATATGATTTCGATCGTAAAATGGCTTTTAAAGACGATCGCGTCATCCTCAAGGTGCGAACGCAGCGATTTATACATATCAACCGCTTTCACAACGGCGTCCAGCGAAAGGGGTATCCGCTGATTGGACAGGTCAAGGATGATCCGGAAATGGTACGGCTCCCCGTCGTATTCAAACCATTCCTGCACGGTGGAGCCCGGGTAAATACCGGACAGCGCAGTCGTGACCGCCGCTTTTGTGCCGAGGTGGCGATGCACATAAAAACTGCTTTTTATCAGCTCGCGCTTGACCTCGATGCTGTAATCATATCCGTACCAGTCCACCTTGAAGTCATAGGCGAGGATATCCAGCAGCCGTTCGTCCAGACGGTCAATATCCGCATAAATCCGTATCCGGTCGATTTCCGCCGGACGTTCGGCAAGCTCCCCAGCCGCCACCCCGGCAAGCGCCATCATCGTTTCGTCGTCCTGGAGCGCGCCCGGCAATGTTCGTAAAAGGTTTTCAACAGTCAGGCCGTGGATATCATTCATCCTCATAGCCTCCATTCGTGACCGTGATCGTGCCGATCGACGCCACCTGCGGCACCTGCGGCACCTTCTTATCCCGCCCATCCCGCAGCGCGGTAAAGACGGGGGCGGTCAGCTCGATCCGTTTGACGCCGGTGTGATAGAGATATTCCCGCAGCTCGTCCGGGTTGATATCCCGCCCCAGCTTCGCGCATTGCCATGCCACGTATCGTTCCACGGCCTCATTCACGCCCGCTGCGATCTCGGCCGCGCTTTTGCTTCGCCCATTTTGGAGATAATAGGTGAATTTGATATCGTAGCGGACGATTTCGGCATCCTCCACAAGCACATGGTCGGTCAGCGGCCGTCTTTCATCGGCGCTGCATTCCGCCAAAACCCGATTTTTGATTTCTTCGCTTGCCAGCGTTCCATCGTTCATAAGGATGTAGATTTTGACCACGCCCGGGCTGGGCGAATTCGGGACGACATCGGCGATTTCCGTACTGACCCTTTTGGCAAAATAAGCGTATCCGCCCCGCGCCCCGGCGCAGCTGAAGCCATCCATGCTGGCGCGCATCAGCTCGAAAAATTCGTCGTCATTCGCCCGGTCCGCTCCGCCGTCCGACACCGTGATATTTTGGCATTCGGAATAATAATCGTAAATGTCGATCAGTTTGCTGATCTGTCCGGCCGCATAACCGTTTCCGGCGACGCCAACCGTTTGGCATTGCGCAATGACTTCAACGTGCAGCCCGCCGATCGGTATGTACGCGTCGGCAGTCGTCTGCCAGACCAGCGCATTGCTGGTATCCGATACCCGCGTCCCGGACGGTACCAGGATCGCCGTATCCTGCGGGGCGGAAATCGAAAAGCGCATCTTGCAGGTTGCCGCTTTTGCGTCGGGGCGGGTCTGCTCGCAAAACAGCTCCCCCAGGGCGTCCAGGTTTTCATCATCCGCGCGGCTGGGAAGGTTCTGGTTGCCCGCATAATTCGTTTGGACCCGCTCGTGGAGTATCATGGATTTTACCCACTGGATATACAGCTTTTCCGGGTCTGCCGGATGTACGCTCCTGCCGGTAATTTCTTCAAATTTAGCAATCAGCTCTGCTTCCAGCAACGCGGGGTCTGTGCTGACAAATTGATATTCCGTGTTCCTACTCACCGATAATTTTCACCTCCACAGTAGGGTTCAGCTCGCCGGGGTTGGACGCGTTGGCGGAAAAGGTAACGCCGACAAATTCTGCGCGCGGTTCCCAGCGTTCGATCGCTTCCTTCAGCGCGGAGATCATCATGACCTTTGCGACCGGCATCGGCTTATCCAAAAAGGTTTGGGACAGCCCGAATTCCCGGTACATCGGCACGCTTCCTTTTGGCGTTTTCAGGATCAGCGCAATATTTTGCAGGACGGACGCCAGCGTATCCGTTTCATTGAGCCGGATTTTCTTCAAATCCGCTGCATTTACGTTATATGTCACGGCTCACCTCTCCAAATATTCCTGCAGGCTGACGGACACGGTAACACAGCTGACGTTCCCCTTGTAATCGTGATGCTGCGTCTTCATTTTATGGCTGAGGATCGTCCAGCGGTACTTCCCGTAAGGCTTTTCCCCAATGACCAGCGGCAAGGCTTCACCGGCCCGCTCATAGGTCCACAGCTGCACCATTTCGACCATGGGGTCGACTCCAAGCTCCTCCATCAAATCAATGTCGAATGACATTTTATCCGGGTCAACGCCGCAGAATTCTGTGAGCGCATTCTGCAAATGGCGCTGGTGCGTCGAAAACCGTACCGAGCCGGACCACTGCATATTGTGAATGGTTTTCGCAATTTCGTCGGAAACCTGGAAGACGATATCGCCCAGACAGCCAACAACAGCCATTACTGCATCCCTCCCAGGATAAACCCATCTGCATTTTTTACGGGGAGGTAAAGCACCAGCACCGCCTGATTGATCGCCGGCATCCACTGCTTGATGACCAGATCGTGCTTGTGCTTTTCAAACTGCGGGAATCCGCTGCCGCCCTCCTCGTACTCCGTTCGCTGGGGCGCATTGTAGTCCGGGATGAACGGCCGATTGTCCAATACGATCAGCCAGCCCGAAGATGTGTTGATATCATCAAACCGGACGCGCGCGCGATATCCTGCGTAATCCACCGCAGTGACGATCCCGACGCGCACCAGCCCGGACAAAATCTGCTTCGTATCCATATCCGACATTCAATATCCCTCCAATACCCGGCGCAGTTCGATCTGCGTGGTATAGCCAGCGGTTGAACTGACCGAATGAGTCGCCTTTTTGACGATATACTTGCCGCTCCATCCGCCCCACTGCTCAAGGACAACGGTCACGCCCGCCGCCAAATCCGGATTTCCGGGAAGCGTGAAAGAGGCCGTCCGATCCAGTTTGTTATGCAGCCGCAAATTTTTTTCGGCAAGGGCTTTTGCCTCAGCGGCATTGGATACCTTCGCCTGGACTTCCAGCTGCTGGTTGGTCTTTGCGCCCGCTTTATAATCTTCGATCTTTGCGATCCCCTGTATGCATTTTCCGGTTTCGGGGTCGGTGTAATACACGCGGCAGGACGAATACTGCGATTCCGCAGTCCCCGCAATCAACCGGTATTTGGTATAAACGCCGCTGCCGCGTTTCACCGTGAATACGTCGGGCTTCGCTTCATAATCCGCCTGGTCGAACAGCACAAGGATATTGTTGGTCGCTTTGAGCGATATTCCCGCGTCATGGCACAAGCCGGACAGGAAATTGATATCGCTGGTCTTGACCTGCTCCACGCGTTCATAGAACGGGTCGTCAGCCGCCTCATACATACACAGCATACCGTTCGCGCCCGCCAGCTCGTTCGCAATGCCCGACAGGGCGTAAGACTCCCACGCTTTATTTTTTAGCGTGCTCCGGACGGTTGCGCTGAACGGCAGCGACGACCCCCGAATGTTGATAACCGCAGGCGGGCCGGATGCGTCAACGCTGCACAGTTCAAACTCACCGCAGGGGAACACGATATCAGCGCCGCCGCCAAGCCAATTCTCGCGGACAAAAACAACATCCATTTTCAGTTTGGCCGCCGCCGCGCCTTCGATCGCATCATTCAGCCAGTCTTCCAGCCAGATACCGTCGCGGTCCTGCAGCTTGATCGTTAAGTCATCGGCCTCATCCTCCTCGTTATCGGTATACGTTACCGACAACAGATAGGGCTGGATGGAGCCGGTGATATCGACCCCGGCAAACTTGATCTCCGCCTTTGTGCGGCGCGCAAGATTGGCGCTGCTCATACGTTCACCCGCTTCCAGGGCGGAAGGTTCTCGCTGATCTTATACATCGGCTCGGGGAGCGTCAGCACAATACCGGCCGGGAAAATGTAATAGTTCCGGCAGGCGCAGTTCAGGCGCATCAGGCGGTCCGTATAATCCGTGCTCCCCAGCTGCTGATAGGCGATGCTGTCCCACATATCGCCCTGAACGGTTTTATAGGTCTTCATCGATACGCCCCCAATGCTTTCGTTCTTTCGTGGTCTGCAATCGTATCCAGTATCAGCTCGATCAGTTCTTCGCGCTGCTCAATGGTCAGCTTTTTCAGGGAGGTTTCCAGCCTGTCGCGGTCTGACAAGCCGCTGATTTCATAAGTCGGCGAAAAACTCACTTGAAGGGTGACGTTATTGCTGTTTCCGTTATCCAGCGCGTACAGCGCCGAGACGGATGGCGCAGGCATGACAGCGCTTTGCATAGCGCCGCCCCGATCCGGCCGCATCAGCTCAGGCCCATTCTCCCCGACCATCGCCAGCCCGGGCTCTGCATCCAGGGCTCCGGAGGCATACCACGGGATCTCCGCCAGTTTCGCGGAGACCGTTGCCGGCAATATGGTTTCGCCGCCTCGCAGCTTCATCAGCTCGGGGCCTTCCTCGCCGACCCAGGCCCAGCCCGGCGGGGCGTTTTCGGTACCGGATGCATAGCCGCGGATCGCAGCCGTGGAAACGTACCCATTGCCGGGCACAGCGGCCAGCCCAAGGCCATCCCGCGCGGCGGCGGCAATTTCCGCGTAAGCGTTCCGGACCGTTCCGATTTTCCCGGAAGCGCCTGCGACAAACGCATCGATCGTCGCCTCCGCGCTCCTTCGCGCTTCGGCGCTCATATCCATCGCTTCAATGTCGGCGGCGAGTTCTTCCTGAAGCCCATCCATCTGCACGGTGAAGTCATTCACGTAATCGGCAAATGAATCGGCGGCATCCTCCTGCGCCTTTTTGGCGGCTTGCCAGTTTGCGACAAGGTCGGCCAGCGCCTGCTTATCGTTTTTCGCCGCGTCTGCCAGTCCGGCAACAAAATTGACGGTGCCTGCATCGCCTGCATCCAAAGAGGCAAGCATTTCACCCAGTCCCGCGATATCTCCCGTGTGATCCATCAGGAGCTGTAAGTTCTCGTTGTAGCTCCGCCAATAATCCGCCTGGCTTTCCAGCGCATGGTTGACGGAATCCGCACTGGTCGCGATCACTTCTTCGGCTTCGTCCCACAGCGCGTATTGACCTTGCATCGATTCCAGCGCAGCGCCATAGGTTTCCTCGTAGGCAGCGGCAAGGGCCATTGCCTGTTCGGTAACGCCTTCCATGACCGACTGGAATCCGCGGGCCTGCTCTGCGGCCTCCTCCGACGCAGCGGTACCGCTGTCCGTTGCGGAGGTCAGGCTTTCGATCGCCTGCCGGGTCAATTCCGCTTCGCTTTGGTAGTCCGCAAGTGCAGCTTCCCCCTCGGCGATCGCCTGCGTATAGTTTGCAGCAGACCGTTCCGCAAGCACGATCTCTCCGTTGATCGCATCCAGAGACGCTTCCAGCTCGCGGTATTTGCTGTAATCGCCGGTTTCAATGCCGCGCGCATTAGCCTCCTCCATCTGCCGGAGCGTGTCCGCGCGCTTTTTCTCGGCAGCTTCCTGCGCCAGCGTCGCTTTGGTCAAACCGATCCGGTTTTTTTCGATTTCGAGGGTCAGGTCGGCTTCCTGCTGATACAGTTCCGTGTAATAATCCTGATAGGCTTTCGCTTTCGCGTTTTCCTGCCAGGCTGCGGTATTGGCGCGGAGCGCAGCCGTCCCGCCCGCGATCGTATCGTTTTCCAGATCGATGCTGTCCGCAAGTTCCGGTATGGTCTCCGTCAGCAGGGCGAGGATATTGTGATATTCCTGCTTCTGGCTTGCACTGAGACGTTCTGCGTCGCCCAGCGCTTCCAGCTTGCCGATATACAGATCGGCTGCATTCGCCGCCGCAAGCGTTTCGGCCAGGGTATCCTCATAAGCCGCCGCGCCTGCTTCGATGGCTTCCTGCATTCCGCGCGCGGCTTCGGTCAGCTCGCGCACGGGCGGGATCTGCTCGTTATAAGCGGATGTCAACGCGACCACGCCGCCGACCGCAACCGCAAGCCCGGCGCCCAGCTTGAGCGCCAGACCGGCAGGCCCCATAAACAGGGAAGCCATGTCAAGCGCCTTGAATACTTTGACCGCCGCCGACAGGCCGGTTACAGCCGTAGTGGTTACGCCAAGGACTCCCACCGTCGCCATGATGCCCTGCACCAGCGCAGGGTTTTCGTCCACGAACTCGCCCATTCCGCTGAGCACGTCCGCCTGCGCCTGATAAAACAGGCGCATCGCCGGGGTCGCCTTTTCGCCCACCGCGATCTGGAAGCCCTCCCATGCCGATTCCGCAAGCGCGATATCGCCGTTCAGGTTATCCAGTTTGATCGCCGCCATCCGCGCAGCCGCACCCTCGCAGTGATAAATTTCTTCGGTGAGGCTTGCATAGCTGTCTTCGGCAGCGGTCAGGATCGCGATCAGGCCGTTATAACCGCGGTCGCCAGCGATTTCACGGGCGTTCATGATCCGTTCGGCTTCGGTCATCTGCTCGAAATATCCGCGCAGCTCATTGACCGTGTCGCCAAATTCCTTCATGCTTCCGTCCGCCCGGACCGCCGAATATTCGTATTCGCCAAAAGCGGCGCTGGTCAGCGTGACGCCTTCCAGCAAACCGTTAAATGTGTTTTTCAGCGCAGTACCGGCGATGCTGCCTTTCACGCCGCTGTTTGCCATCAGCCCGACGGCAACCGCAACATCTTCAATGGAGTATCCCAGCGCACCGGCGACGGACGCAGAGTTCTTGAACGTCTCGCCCATGATGGATATGCTGGTGTTGGAGCCGGTCGCCGCAGCAGCGAGCACATCGGCAAAATGCGCCGTATCCGCAGCGGTCAGCTGGAACGCGCTCATACTGTCGGTGATGATATCGGATACCAGCGCCAAATCCTCGCCGGAAGCTGCCGCCGCCGAAAGCACGCCGTCCATGCCGGATAGCATTTCTTCCGCGTCCCAGCCTGCCATTGCCATGTAGCCCATCGCGTCGGCGGCCTGTTTGGCAGTGAACTGGGTTGTCGCGCCCAGCAGCTTTGCCTGATCGGTCAACGCGGCGATTTCCTGCGCCGACGCGCCGGACAGCGCTTCGACGTTGGACACGGCGGAAGCGAAATCTGCCGCGACAGAAAGCGCCTCCTCAAACGCTTGTCTGATCTCATTTAGCGTGGCGGTAAGGCCGACGGCAGCGACCGCCTGACCAACCGCCTCGAACGCTTCTGCCGCCTGTTCGCCGAAAGTCCGAGCGCCGTTTGCGGCATCCTCCTGCCGCGCGCGAAGGGTTTCCAGCTGCCGGGTCAGCTCCCGGCTCTCCCGCTCAAGGTTGTCGGTGCTGACGCCGGCGGAGCGCAGCGCTTCGCCGGTCTGGTTCAGGCGCTGCTGCTGGCGCTCCAAAGCGTTGTTGGTGTTGGCGATCCGCTGCTCCAGCTTTGCTTCTTCGCGCTCCAATGCAGCGGTGGACTGCCCGGCGTTCCGGGCCTCCTCGATTTCGGTGCGCAAAAGGGCTTGCTGCTTCGTAAGGTTTTCCAGCTTAGAGCGGGTCGCTTCGACCGCCTGCTGCTTCTGGTATGCGCTGACGTTGCTTTGGACCTTTTGCAGATCCTGAATCTCTTTGCCGAGACGGGAAAACTCTGCCTGTGCGCGGGAAAAGGCGCTGCTAAAGCCGCTGTTCATCCGGGCGTTCAGGGCGAAAAGCATCTCGTATTCTTTCCTACTTGCCATTTTCGCCCTCCTTCCCCTCGCTGACCACGGCATTATTGGCTTTGATCCATCGTTTTAGCTGCAAAAACGTCTGCGACATCCAATAAGCGACGTCGGTGTTATTGTTTTTCGCAAGGATCAGGCATTGTTTTTGGAGCCATAAACCATCCTTGCCGATTACGACCCCGCATGAAGCAAAAAATTGCGCGCCCTCTTGCAGATCGTCTGGAAGTCCCGCATCGGCATAGCCTTCATGGCGTCCGTGTTAAGGACGCGGAAGTTCTCGTCATTGCGGGCCGTGCAGGCGCGAACCGCCATCCCGCACAAAAATTCGCTGGTGTATTCCGGCACGATCAGGGTCTTTCCGTGCCGCAGCATCTCGGTTTCGATTGCCATATGGTCGTTTCCGGTCAGAGCGCCCCAGTCGAAGGTCAGCTGTTCGTGCGTAACGCCGCGAAACGTGAAGGGCTTGCTGAAATAATGCGTATAAGTGAAAACGTCCGGTTCGCTGCTCACTGCCTCAGACAGCTCAGCAGCCGCTTCGTCGCTGGTTTTATGATCGAGATTCATGGCGATTATCCTTTCTTAAATGAACGCGGGTCTCGAACCGATATCCGAAACCCGCGTTATGTTATTTGCCGAGCGCTTTGCGCACAGGCTCCATGTAATCCACACCGAGGATGACACACTTCATATTCCGCTTGTCTACTTCCCAAAGCTGCTCATCGCCGCGATATGCAGCAAAGTAATAGACCGCGTATTCTCCCGATGTATCTGCAGCAGCCATCGGGGCAACCGTACCGGGAGACGTTGTTTTGGGGCGGACGATCATCACGTATCGGTCCGCCCAAAGGCCGACCTCGGCGTCGCCGACATCCCAGTATTCTTCCGCTACGCGCATATCCAACAGGTGTTTCTTGGGCGACATCAGCGTTACGGCGTCTCCGTGGGGCGTAAGCCAGTTGATCGATACGGTCATCGTATCTACCATGCCGTAAAGCGGCACCTCCATATTGCCCATCATTCCTGCGCCGGAAATGTTGACGCATGGAAAAACAATATCGGGCAATTTGACCTTTGCAACGCCAAGCAAATTTACGCTTTCCTCGTAAATTTCAAGGTTGATATAAGCAGCAGCCTGCTGACTCATTTGCGCTTCCTCCCTTCGTTACGCCGCGAGTGCAGACTGCGCATAGTTGGTATCGTATTCCAACGTAAAGTCGCATTCCTGCATAGGGCTGGGCGGCGTGATGTAAATGTGGATATGCAAAATGCCTGCCATCAGATCGACCAGGCTATTCTCTTCGGGCAAATACTCCGCGCGTGCGCCCAGAAGGTACTCCTGCGCAACCAGGCCGTTGAGCCAAATATTGCAGGTGTCCAAAATCGTGTTGATAAGACGTCGATTCATCGGCTTGTCCAGCTTTGACCAGAACGTCCGGATGATGGTGTTTCCCACGAAATCGAACATCCGGGAAACCGGAATGAACTGGTCTTTGACATCCGTGTTGGCCGGGTAGCAGGCCGTATAGTTGTTTCGGGCGGTCCAGCCCATCGACATGAAATTAAGCGCGGTCACAATACCATAGCCCGCAATAATATTGGTTTGCGCGAAAGTCAGATTGACCTCTGTGCCATCTTCCAGGCAGCAGCAATCCATCTTAAAATTTTTATTGGATGGGGATTCATACGGGATTCCAGCGTTCAGAGCATCGACCTTTGCCATAAGTCCCGCAAGCTGCGTGCTCATATGGAATTGGTAATCCCCGATCTTTACCATGGGCCAGCAAAGGATCTGGTTTTCGTCGACCATATTATTTTTGTTTTTCCATGGCACGAGAGCGGAATATTCGGTCACGCCGTCCGCGCTGCTGTCGACGTCGATAATTGCCTTGCCGCGAAACAGCCCGGTGATCGCTGCCGCTTTGGTTGCCATGATCGCCGCGACCGTGGAAATGTGAGAATAGCCGGGTGCGCAGATCAAATCCGGGATAACGCCGACCATGCTCATACAGTCGTCGACAACGCCCAATCCGGAAACGATATCCGCCACGGTCACTTCATCCGGTTTGACGGCGCGCCCTTCGATCGTGAGCTTTGTCAGGCTGTAGGCGTTGCCGGAGGATAGCAGCTCTACGACGCAGGCGTTTTTGTCCTCGTCAAAAAGGATGGTATAGTCCACGTCCTCTGCCAGCACGGCGTCCCCATTGGAGATTTTCAGCGTTGCGCCGATCATAGCGAACGGGAGCAGGACCTTGCGATCCACCACATCGTATTCTGCCGATGCAGCATCTTCGCTCATTTCATCCGGGTCAAAGACGTTGCAGAAGATGACCGGCTGGCAAGCATACAATTGGAAGTGGGAATAGATGAATTCGCAGATCGTGTAGGATTTCCAGTCGTAGGAGAATCCGAGCTTTTCCACGGCCTCGTCCCAGCTTGTACAGAGCACGGGGACGTTTGATTTGGCGGGGTTGGCTGCGGCGTGTACCGGAGCCGTGCCGACCACAAAAGGAATGCCTACGTCGGCCACAACGGGAATCGCAACCGCTGTGGCTTTCTCGTAGACATGGATACCAAGGTTAGGCATACGTTACCTCCTTACTGCCGCTTGCCTGCGGCGACTTTCATATAGTTCTTGTGCAGGGCGGTACCGGTTTTCTTTACGTCCAAACGGGCCTGTGGCAGATGCTCCCCGGAGACGATCAGCGTCTTTACCAGCGGGAACTTTTCGACAGCATCCTTCGCGGCTTCCAACGCGTCTTCGCGCGTACCGCGAAAGATGGTACCGGTCTGGAGCAGCTCGGTCAGATTCGGGCCGAGATAGCACCAGAATTCCTCGGAACGTCTGCCAGACCTTCCGGTCTTTGAAGCGGCCGCGACCGTTGCGGTCGCGGCCGTCGTTTCAGTGGTCGTGCTGGCGGATACCTCCGCCTGTCCAGTTGTTTTCTTCATTTGGGATGATCCTTTCTAATGGGGGAAGTTTCCAGACGGAACCCATTTCCCCGGCGTAATATGGTGCGGTATTATCCGGATAGACAAGGCTCTCAAGCCCAGCCTCGCGGTCGAGGATGAACTGCTTGCCGATAACCCCATTCTCCCAGAGCGCAATGCGCAGCCGTTCCATAAGATTCAGCAATGCGAGGCCGCCTTCCTGTTCGTCTTGATGGTACACACAGAAAATCGTGCGGACAGTCGCGATTGCGATCGGCAGTTTTCCGGCAGGCTGTACATCTTTGCGGGTCAGGAATTGGTGGAGCACATAAGGGGCTTTCTTATCCGCGGCCCGGCCATCCGGGAGCCGCATACGATAAACCCCGGGGGCGCGCGGGTCGGGCGGCGCCGGATCGCCCCTCTGCTGCGCCACTGGCAGCAAAAGGTTTTTGGTTTTTTCTTCGGTGAAATCCTTCAGTCGGTCCAACAAAATTACTCCGGTCATATCGCCTGCTACCCCCAGCCATTGAGGATACGCAAAACCTCATGGTCAAGCCGTTCCTCGAATTTTTCCATTGCCTGATGGGTCAGCTTTTCCAAAACCTCTTTGCTGCCCAGCATCTGCGGGACAGACAGCCCCATGATTTCGCGAATTTCGGAGCTGCCGCTTTTTGCCATTCCGCCAGTGCGCTCAAAGATTCCGGTATGGCCTGATCGCATTTGCGCAACAAATGCGTTATCAAAACGCACTGGGGAAGTGCCTTTCAGCTGATGCCCGGATGCTGCAATGCCGGGATGCACACGCCGCTCCTCTCCGCCGATCATGACCGAAACCCATTTGCTGGTGTTGTATGCAGGCTGCGCTGGGGAAGCCCCGTCATAGCGGTAAAGCGGGATTTTATGCCCGGCAAATGTGATAAACGCCTGAACGCCATCCCGGTAGCTGTATCGGATGGTCACATTTTCCTCGGCGCGGATGTTGGCGGCTGAAATGGCATACCGTTCCCGGATCGCCTTTGCGCTGTTCGTCCGCAAAAAGCCGGCCGTCCTTTGCATTGCGCCGCGAAGCGCTCTGTTGAAACCGCCGTCAATGCCTGCCAGCATCTTCTGCGCCCTGTCAATGGCTTCCCGGTCGATATCTTCGATCATGACGCTCATTCGTCAATCGCCTCCAATCCAACGCGCAGCATTCCCATGCGGCAGACGGACGAAACAACGTAGTATTCCCGGAAGAACCCGCCGCCGCCCGCTTCGTCGTTGATACGGATACGCTGTCCCTTTTCGGGCTGATTGCCGCACAGATCGGAGACGGCGCAGTGCAGGACGGCCGATGCCAGATGAAGCCCTTCGGTACGGTCATTTACGTGTTGCTGTCGGTCGGACTCCTTCGGCCCCGAGAGTGTGATCGGGATATCCTCATAGCGTTCGCCGTCATATTCGACTGTTCGGATTTCTGCAAACTCACCAGGGTTCAGGAACACGTTGCGGATATCGGCCGCAACCATTTCTTTGAAGCTCATACGACCGGCTCCTCCGCGCCCAGTTCCGGCGGGGCTTCTCCGCCGTCTAGATCTTCCCCGGCGGGCTGTTCCGGCTTGAAAACCGCGTCCAGTGCGGCGACCATTTCCTGTTTGGACATTCCGGCACGGAGCGGGATTTCAAACTGTTTCAGCAGGGAACGCAGATGATCCGCCTTCATGTCAATGTCGTATGCGGGAATATTCGCGCTGCCGTCCGCTGTCGCGCCCTCTGCGGCGATCCCGTTGTCCGGCATGGTTGCACCCGGTCCGCTTTCCGCCGCCGCCCCTGCGGGCGCTCCGACGTCGGACGCAGCATTGAGGATGGGCCTGGTCACATAATCCGCGACGCCGCGCGCGACAAGGCGCGCTTCCTCCTCACGCGGGAGCGTCAGCTTGCCGTCAGCCGCTGTCTTGTAGCCCTGCGACGTGCCGCAGGTACCGCATTTGATCCGAATCATGATGTTCTCCTTTCCCGCCGCGATCAGGCGGCGTCGAATACTTGCTTTGCAGCCGTCCACGGGCTGACCGTTTTCGGCACGAACAGCGGGCGGCTGGAAACGATGGTTTCATCGGCGGGCGGAAGGATGGTGGACACATAATTGGGAACGCGGGTTCCGGCATGGGTGTGCCATTTGTTGTCCATTTCCTTCTGCGTGACCGCCCCATACAGGCCCTTGCCGCAGTTGGGCGCGGTCACAATGGCGCTTCCGTTCTCCAGGAACGGAACGTCCTTCCCGGTTTCGTCTTCAAAGGTACCGTCATTGACGAAGATTTCCAGCGCGCGGCCTCCGAAATGGAAGCGCCCCAGCGAAATGACGTATTCTGTCAGCGCAGACGGGTTCATTGCGCCGTAATCTGCCCTGCGGTTGTCCATCATGGACTGTACCCACGGGTCTTCCATCAGGAAGTTGCCGACGTCATTGGAGACCACCAGATCTGTGGCGGGCTTTCCGCGCCGGGTCATCATTTTGATCATCTGCACGATGTCAAAATACCAGTTGCCGGGGGTATGTTCGTCTTTGCCGTGTTCCCATTTTGCGGCAGGGGTAAACAACGCGGGGTTGTTTTCGCCGTCGTAGAACCGCACGGGGACATCCTCGTAAACCTCGGGGTTTTCGGTCTGGTGCCGCATGACGCAGCCGTTGTTCAGCAGGGTTTCGCACGCCAGCCATTCCTCCCGGCGGGTAACGCGTGCGGACAGGTCGCTGAGGTCGCCCACCAGCAGCACGCGGGCGCGCATTTCGGGGGTGGCGGCGCTCATGATGCTTTCGCCGAAGCCGCGCTTGTTTAGCTGGTCAATGGTCAGCATCTTGGAAATGGAAATGTTGCCGGGTTCCAGCTCGTAGGTGCTGAAACCGCTGCGCCCGACCGGCAGGGGGCCAATGCGCGGAAGCACAAACGGGGCGGCTTTACGGCTGCTTTCTTTGTAATCCGCAAGCACCTTGGACGTGCCAAACACATCCATCGCCAAATCCGTGGGGAAGTAGCGGCGCTTGAAGAAAGTCGGCTCAGGCGTCAGCTCTTCAATGGCTGCCAGCATATAAAGGGTGTCGTAAATGGTCATTTTCCGCGTTCCTCCTTAGTCTTCCAACATATGCGTGAACACGATGTCGTACTTGCGCAGCGTGTCTTTGTCGGCGGCGGTCAAGGCGTAGCCCTCGCCGACGATAACTGCATCCGGGTTAAAATTCCCGCTGCGGTAGGCGGCGGCAACCGCTTCCTCGCCGGAAGCGTCCACAGCATCCGCCAGAATGTAGGCCGGGGCGCCGCCCGCCGCCATCGGTTCGCAGGTACCGTCTTCCTTGCAGGACAGGACCGTGCCGCGCGCCAGCTCGCCAGCCCCGGCGGCGATCTTGACCGCGACCGTCAGCGCGCGGGGATAAAGCCGCGCGATCAGGTTGTCCTGCCCGCGTTCGTCAACCTTGTTTACCAGATTTTTATGCATGATCACCTGACCTCCTTTTTACGTTCATTGAACGCTTTCGCGTCGGCCCTGGCCTGCGCCAGCATGGCCTGAGCGGAATCCTTCTCGTGGACGCCGTCGCCGGCGGAGCCGTTGGCTGCGCCTACGTCCTGCGCTCCGGATGCAGCGGTGTCTGCTTCCAGAGCGGCAAGGAAATCCCTGCCCTGCTGGGCGGCTTTCTGAGCGGCCTGATAAACCATTTCCTGTGCCGTGCAGGGATGCTCCCCGTACTTTGCCGCGTAGATGGTTTCGGAATCGAAGATCCCGGCCAGCTTGTCGATCTCCTGAATACGCTGGCGTTCCTCCTGCGCCGCATTGGGAGCAGCGGAAGCCTGCGGCGCGGGAGCGGCAGGGGCTGCGGATGCAGCAGGAGCCGAAGGCGCTGCGCCAGCAGGCGTCCCGGCTGTCATTGCCGCAAAAAACGCGGCCTGCGCCTCATTCATCAGCTGTTCCGCGAGAGCCGGATTCTCCTGCCGCAGTTCTGCAAGGTTGTTTGCCATGATGTTTCCTCCATTCTGTCCGCCGGACGGTACCGGCTGTTTTGTATTTGTCGTGACCGGGGCGTCTGCCTCGGATTTGACCGTAGGGATTCCGCCCGAGGCGAACATCCCCGGGGCGATGGGAAGTCTCCGCCCGCCAGCCAGCAGGAAACGTCCGTCCGCGCTGGCGGCGATCTCGAGCGGTTCCGCGTCTTCGATCAGCTCGTCGGCAAAGCCCTTTTCGACGGCCTCCGCGCCGGTCAGGTACGTGGTTTCGCTCATCATGCGCAGCAGTTCTTCCTCGGGCAGCTTCGTCCGGCGCTGGTAAGCAGCCACCGCCGCCCGGTCGTAGGCGTCATGCTTTGCGGCAATTTCCCGCAGGTCGTCCGCGTTGTAACCGCCCCAAAGGAGACTCCAGCAGCGGTGTACCATCACAAGGCTGGACGGGTTGATCTTCACCGTATCGCAAGCGCACATAATGATTGAAGCGGCAGACATGGCCGCGCCGTCCACGATGCACGTCAGCCGGACGCCCTTTCGGGACAGCTCCCGCAGCCGGTTATGGATCACCATGCCGACCAGCGCGTCGCCGCCGACGCTGTTCATCCGGATCGTGATGGACCTTGCGCCGGACAGACCGTCCAGATCGCGCAGGAAATCGTCCTGCGCAATGTAATCCCCTTCCAGCGGCTTTCCCGTCCACCAGTGCGTTGGATGGCTTTCGACGACCTCCCCGTACATCGTGATTTCCGCGCTGCCGTCGCCCTGCAGGGACATTGCATAGCACTTGCCCGGCGGTACGGGCTGCGAGCCCGGAGATGCGGGCGGCAGCTTTGTCCGCTGCACCGCACCCATGCCATTTAAGGGCGATCCGCCCCTAAGCCAGTCCCAAAAACTCACTCGTTTTCTCCTCCTTCGTCATCCGTCATAGGGCTTGCCCCGCCTCCAGCGGCGGTCAGGCGTTTGTTTTCCGCCGCCAGCTGTTCTACATTCTCGTCCCAGTCGCCGCCGCCCGTTTCGCGGGCAACCTGCTCGTGGGTTTTCAGCGCGTGCCGGATCTGCAAAACTGCCGCTCTGGCTTCCTTGAGCGGGTCAAGCGACCCCTGGACAGGCCCGATCCACCGTGCGCCGCACCATGCGGCCCGCACAAGCGGATCGCCAAAAAATCCGGGGGCTTTGACCCGTCCCCGGGCGACTGCCTCTGCCAGCCAGACCTCATAGACCGGCTGGCAGAAATCATCCACAAACCATTTCCGGCGCATACGAAAGTCCTCCCATGCATCCAGCAGCGCGGCGCGCGCGGACGAATAGGAGGAGTTGTATTCTTTGACCAGCACGTCATAGGGGATGCCCAGCCCTGCGCCGATCAGTTTGCAGAAGGTTTTTGTAAAGGTATCAAAGCCAGCGGTCGGAATGTTGGGACTGCCGAACTTGATATCCTCGCCGTCCTGGAGGTGGAAAACGTTGCCCGGGCCCATCTCGTATTCGTTCGGGTCGAATGAAACCCGATCGCTTTTCGGATTTGCACCCGGAACTCCCGCGATATCGCCTGCGCCGACTTCATCAAACGGCATTCCGCTCGGGTCGGTTTTGGTGACGATCCACGCAGTAAAGAAGCTCTGAATCAGTGCGGCCATCAGTTCGGATTCCGTGTAGCGGCGCAGCTGCAGCAGCGGTTCAATGACCTGCGCCAGATAGGTAACGCCCCGGTATTGGTCGGGGCGTTCGCTGCTCATGATGTGCAGGATATTCGGCAGCCCCGTTTTCTGACCGTAGGCTTCCACGCGTTTCCAATCGATCGGCTCGCCGGTGACCTGCCACGGATAATTGTTGCTGACATGATAGGCAACGACCATCCCATTTTTGTCCACCTCGACGCCGTCATAGATCGGATTGCCGGTCACGTCGTTTCTGCCGTCCGTAATCGCTGGCCAGCCGGTAAAACCGCCCATCCCATTCGGCGTGCTTACCCGGTCCGCCTCGACCAGATGGATGCGCAGGGAATAGGGGTTGATCCGCGTGGCCGGGTACCGCTGGAATACGGCGAACACGTCCCCGGACGTCAGCCACGATACCAGCGCAAGCTGTTGGAGCGCGTCGAAATTATTCATCCCGATCGCATCGCAGCGTTCCTTGCGTTCGGCCCACAGCCGGAACTCCGCTTCGGTGCGTTTTTCCCATTGCTTGGCCGCGTCCGGCGACAGGCCGAGCACGTCCCGGTTGACGGCGCTCTTGAGCGTCAGCCCTATGCCTACAACCTTCGTGCGGTTCGTGTTGACCGCCGAAGTTGCGAGAGGCGCGCCCATGTAGAGCATCCGCCCACGCTGGCGCAATGTGTAATTATTCCAGTTGATATCCTCGTTCGGGGAACCGCTTCGCGCTTGAAAGCCTTTCAGCGCCCGCCGGGTGATGCTTGCCCCGGCGTCGCTGTAGCCTCTTGCCTGCGGCCTTGTTCCATGCGGCAGATAAAGCCCCGTCCTTTTATCCTGATACATAGGCATCTTCCTTTACCAATCGCGCGGCAGCACGCCGACTGCCCGGCGCGGCCGCTGCACTTCCAGCAGCGCAGTCAGTTCGTCCACTTTAGCTTCTGCTTCCTCAATGCGCTTGTTGAGCGTGCTGATGTTCAAACGCGTGATCTCCATATCGTCCAGGCGGTAGCTTTGCACGCCGCCATCCAGCAGGGCGAGGTAAGCCTTCCGCAGCTTTTGAAGTGCGTCCTGCCAGAATGCCAGCCGTGCGCGCAGTTCAACTTTGTTTGCCATAAAATCACCAATCATCATAAAAATCGGACAGCTTTTTTGTCCCGGAACGGTTCACGGATACAGGTTTTTGTGGCGCGGCGTCCGCCGGGACTGCCTGCCCGCGCGCCGCTTTGAGCTTCCGGTCAATTTCATCAAGATTTTTTGGCAGCACCTTGAACGCCGCCATCGCATAATTCCGGCAGTCAAGCGCTTCGTTCCGTTCATGGCCGGGAATCTTTTTCCATATCCACGGCTTCTTTCTGGCGGGATCGTGTACCAGATGTTCGGACAGCAAGCCCGCGAAATAGGCTGAACCATAGTCGTCGCGCCGTGGGAAATGGCAATATTTTGAGCCGGGGGTTTTTACGCTCAGGCGGTCCATGATCAGCTGCTTGCCGGAATCAACGCCGATCTGATACTGCCAGCACGTTCCCAGATAACGTTCATCCACCACAATTTTCATCTGTTTCGGCGGAGCGGTATATGGTCTGTCCATCCCGTCAAAGCCCTTGATGCAGAAAACCTTTTTCCGGATGCGCTCCCGGCAGCGGAGCCGCACATCCTGTGTGAAATGACCGCCCTCGTCGACAAAGGATAACGACACGCGCAGGCGCAGGCCGTCCCGAAAGCGAAAATATCGGTCGAACAAAACTTCGTCCAGTTTGATCCATGTTTCCGCGTCGCCGGGGCTGCCCATGACGATCCCTTTTTCAATGCCCCAGGTCTCCCCAAAATGGCCGTGGCCGACAACTTCATATTCCATACGGTTGTCCTGCGTATCGACGCCGGCGGTAAGGACCAGCACGCCGTCCGGGAGTTCTATGGGGCGTCCATCTTCGCAGACGCCATAATCCTCCCGCCTCTCCATAAGGCTATCCTCGTCTTCCAGTTCCCCGCGGTCTTCCCACAGCTGCCCAAAGCAGGTGTTGTATACGACCTGCATTTTCCGGGTGCTGCCGATCGCATTCAGATATTTCAGGATGATGGATTCCCAGCTGGCCCATTGGCTGACGAACGCATTCAGCCAAAAGGAACGTATTCCGTTTGCATAAGCGGCAGGGTTATCCGGCTCCCAGCGGGCGGGCTGGCGTTTCATGGTTGCCTCGTCCGATACGGCGGCGCAGCCTGGGCATACATACCAGATTTTTGTTATTTTGAAGGTTTTCTGCTTGTTGACCTCATTTTCTTCGTGCTCGTAGCGGATGTTTCCCCACTGGATTTCGTGATATTCCCCGCAGTGAGGGCATTGGGACTTCCAGCGCTCCATCGTCCCCTCGCGATAGGAAGATTCGATCGCGCTGGCCCCTTTCACGGTCGGGGTGCTGACCTCAACCGCCTTGGCGTTATAAAACGTCGTTTGCCGCGCCATTGCCAGCTCCCACGGGTCGCCTTCATTCCCGGCGGAAACCGCCCAGCGGTCGCGTTCGTCGCCGATCACATACCGGATGGGTTTGGATGCCAACGCGTGCGCCTCGGTCGAGCCGCACAATGTCAGTATCCCGCCCGGGTAAGTCTTTTGCAGGACGGTGTTGCCGCTGTCGCGGCTCTTGGGCGCGGCCACTTTCTTCCGGAGCGTGGGGCAATCACGGATCATGGGGGCGACGCGCAGCTTGGAAAATTCCTTCGCATCGATCGTGGTCGGATGGATAAACAAAATGCTTCCCGGGTCTTCATCGATGATGTAGCCGATCGCATTCAGCTCAAACTCCGATTTGCCCACCTGCGAAGCCGCAACCATAACGATCCGCCGGACTTTCGGGTCGGTGAACGCATCCATCGGGCCTCGGAGGTATGGCGTCCGGTTGGTACGCCACGGGCCAGGCTCGGCGCTGGCCTCGGAAGATAAACGCCGGTTCCGCTCGGCCCATTGGGTAACGGTCAAATCGTCCGGGGGCTTCAACCCGGCCAGCGCCTTTGCGATCGCGCTGTTCAGACGCCGGGCAGCTAGCCTACTCGTCATCTGCATCACCGCCGACAGCCGCCCAATTTCTCCGTTCCCTCACCCGCTCCTCGTACTTTTCCGGATCATATTGATAGTTGGCCAGCTCCCGCATAAGCGCATGGACTTCCTTTCGGATGATCTCGGCAGCCTCTGCAGGCGTCGCAGCCGCAGCCACGTCTACGGCCAACCGCCCGGGCAAAGCCGTGAGTGACCCGCGGATGGTATAGATCAAGTCCTCGGTCATAGCGGCCACGTCCTCGCTTCGGTGCATCTTTCCCCGCAGCTCGTCCGCCTCCATCTTGGCGATTTGCGCCTTTGACGCCTGTAATGTTGCAGCGGCAGTTCGCCGCGCCTTTTCTATCCGGCGATCGTCCTCGTTTTCTCCCTCCTTTGCCATGGAGGAAATGTACCTCTGAACCGATTCGCACAGGAGGAAGCGCCCTTTTGATACCTTGTCGAGCAGACCATCCTCGGCCAGCTGCCGGATTCGCCGTCCGGTTATGCCCAGAACGCAGGCCAGCTCGGTTGTGCCGACTTCTGTTTCGGGCGTGATTTTCGCGTTTTCCACCGCAGCGCTCTCCTTTCTCCGCGGCATTACCAAAGCGGAACGGAAATGCCCGGAAAATTTCCCACTAACTACACGAAATTCGGGGTCATTTCGAGCCCGCGGCGCAGGGGCGGGGCCGTCACAGTACCTTTTCCGCCTGCGACGACCTGTCGCCCTCTCCGCGGATTTTCCCGCACCCGGATATATCGGAATATAGGCGTATGCATGAATGCGCCCAGAGCGGCGCTCAGGCTCCGGAACGGCCGATCAAATGTGCGTATATACAATAGCGTTGCTGTAGCGGTCGTGCCCTTTGGTCATGAGCGCAAGGAATTCCTCCCGCGTGAAGCCGGAAAGCCGGAACACTTCTTCCGGTTTCATGCCCAGCTGCCTGCCGATCTCGGCGACCGTCTTGCCGTCGTCCAGCAGCTTCTTGACGATCGCTTTCATCGGTTCGAGCAAATGCGTGCCGCGTGCGCGGTTATGCGTGATCGTCCCGTACACATCCTCCGATTCATTGCCCTTATGGTCAACAATGACGACCGGCACCTTGCCGCCGAGCTTGGCGTACAGCGGTTCGCGCCCCGCAACCGTCCAGCGGTGGAAGCCGTCAATGATCGTGAAATCCGGACGCGTTACGATCGGGAGCGTCCAGCCGTTGGTCAGGATGGACTGCGTGAGCAGCTTCAGGTTGTCTTCGCTGACCTTATTGGGGTTATAGCCATTTGCCCGCAGCAGGCCGTGGTCTACCCATTGCAGGGACGCCAGCGGCGCAAATAAATCCATCATGTTTCCGCTCCTTTGCTTTTGCCGTTGTAATCGGTATAGATCATGGTCCAGAGGATGCGCAGGACACGCGATTTGGGATCGCCATACAAAATCGCTTCGTACATCCGTTTGTAATGGCGCTGCGTTGCTACGCCATAGGTTTTCAAAAACAGGCTCCGCCAGTTGCTGAGGCGCTTTTTGGTATCCCGGGCGATGGTGTACTTCCCGGTATTGAGGAACAGGATGTCCTTGCACAGCGCGCAATAGTCTTTGGCGTCCTCCCCGGCTTCCAGCTTACGGCGCTTGTTCGAGCTGCGGCGAAACATTTCGCTGTCCCAATAGAGCAGCACGAGGTAGGCGTTCGGCTCCCGCTTTTCAATGCGCTGCCACAGGTCGTTGTCCGTCTCCGCGATCCAGCGCAGCCCCTGCGTGCCGCAGTCGCCAAAGAAGGCGCACAGCCGCAGTTGATTCTTTCGCACGCCTGCTTCATAAAGCCGCATATAGATTTCGGGGAATTCCAGGCCGCGTTCCTTGATGTAAAGCCATACATCCGAATCCTGCCAATCGTAGATCGGATAGAATTTCCCGTTCAGGCTTTTTGCGTTTGCGCGCGAGACCGCCTGAAGCCGCGTCAGGGATTCGACCGTCCGCAGGCCAATCATTTGGATGCCATCCGCAAATGCCCGCTCGCAGAAGGTCTGGTAGTTCATTTGCCCGGGGTACCTGAGATACGGGCTGGACAGGATCGCGCCCGCCGGGGGCTTGCGAATCCAAAGATGTTCTTTGCCCGGCTCCCAGGTGATCCAGCTTTCGGAGGAAGACAGGTGGTCGATCACCGACACCTGCTTGAACGGCAGGCACAGCCACAGGAACGGCACGCCGACCGATTGAAAATTGCGGCGCCAGCGTTCGGCGGCTTCGACCATTGACGGATAAAGTCCTTCCTCGTCCACAAAAATCACAGTCAGCTGTTTCGGGTCGATTTCCCCGCCGCGTATCAGGTCGTAGGTGATGGAGGACATACAGAGGGAATCCTTCCCGGAGGAAAAACTGAGGTAAACTTTGCAGCCGTTGGAGAACACGTTTTTAATGCGGAGCTTTGCGGCCTCCAGCACGTTCCGCGTGCTTTGCAGCTTTTTTACAGGCATATCCGTTCACCGCATTTCGGGCAGAGGACCACGCGCGGCTCCTGTGACGGAACGGGCGCGGACGCTGCGGGCTGCTGTGCTTCGGATGCCGGAGCCGCCTGCGGCGCGGCGGATGGATCGGCGGCGGGACGCTCCCGGCTGGCGACGGCCTCGACCTCGGACGGGTCATAAACGCCGTAGCTCTCCACGATATTGTTTGCGTCTGCGATGCTGGCGTTCAGCATTTCCAACAGGTCTGCATCCCAACCGGGAACGTCGATGTCGCCTTCCAGCTCCTTGATGATTTCGTCGAAAATGGCGGTATCCGTAACCCCCAGCTCGTAGACGCGGTTGTCGGCCAGCATGACCTTTTTCTTCTGCGCAGGAGTAAGCCCCGCCATGACATAGCACTGGCACGTTTCCGCACCCATGCTGCGAAGGGCCTCGAACAGCCCGTTCCCCGCAAGGATCATCCCGGTTTCGTCAATGACGACCGGCTTGATCTGCCCGAACATTTCCAGCGAACGGACGTATTCTTTTACTTGCTTCTCCGGGTGACGGCGAATGTTTTTTTCCATCCGGCGCAGCTCGGACAGCGGTTTGGAAATCACCTTCATGACCGCACCCCCTCAAGAAACGCTTTCGCTTCGGGGAGCTTTTCGGCAGCGGCTTCCACCACCGACGGGTCGATCTGGTAAACCTCGCGCCAGCCATCCGCGCGGCTGTCGCAGTTGCGGTACGGCCAGAAATGCGTGCCGTTGCGGTACCCTCTGGGCCAATCATAGATCGGCGGCATGGGGATGTCATGATAATGGATATAGCCGAGCACCGCCTCATGCGGCCAATCGTAGATCGGCGCATAGATGGTTTCGCCGGATTTGCGGCGTGTAAAGCCTTCTTTCCCGCAGGTGTTCCCATCAATGCGCCGGTGCCCGGTCAGCAGGATATCCAGATCCCGCTTGTGGTAATACGCGATTTGCGACCGGCGCTGCATGATGATGTTCCACCGCTGCATTTCTTTCCCCTTCGGGAAGATCAGCTTGGGGTGCGCGGCCAGATAGTCCAGGTCGAAGCCAAATCGGAGCACTTCGCAGCCGTCCGGCCTGTGCTCCAGCAGCCACGATTCAAACGCCGGAAATTCCAGTTTGGTCAGGAACAGGGCGCATTGCGTGACCCCCGCCCGCTGGCACAGGTCGGCCAGCACAAGCGAATCCTTGCCGCCGCTCCATGCGTACCCGGCATTTTTGCCGGATGCTGCATCGGCGATGCGCTTCACGGCTGCTGCCGCGAATCCCTCGCATTCTTCGGCGCTGATAAGCTCCTCAATGCGGGCGGCTGCGTCGCGCCAGGGCTCGTCGGATGTGTATTTCTGCTTTCTGCCAAGGACGATTTTCATGATCGATCCCTCCGCTTCTGCACGGCCAGTTTTTTGACCAGCGCGATCGCAAGCAGGACGGCGATCAGGTAGATACGGATCTCTGCCATCAGCGTCCATACGCCCATCACTCCCATGGAGATCAGCAGCGGCCAGAAAAGGACCGCAAGGCTGTCGATCAGCAGGCCCAGCTTTTTCCCGAACACGATGTACTCGGAATAAAGAAACGTGGACAGTGTGGAAATACCGATCAGGCTCACAAGGGCCGCTTTGATCAGATTGAGTAAGGGGCTGAATTCGACGGTTGCAAGCGCATACGTGAACAGCATATAGGCTCCAAACAGGACGCCGCCGAGTAAAAATGAGCCTTTGATATCGGTTTTCGTTGTTTTATCGCAGTTGGAATCGTTGTAATCCAGCAATGCATAGAAGTATGGGTAGGTGAAGGGCCCGGGCAGCAGGAGCAGCCCTTTCGTGATGCCCTCTTGCAGGTTTGCCCATTCCGTGCCCATGGCTATGGGGATCGTCTTTCCGCCGGATTGCTGATAGGCAAGCAGTGTCATCAGGACGACCAGCCCATAGACCGCATACCATGACACGCTGTCGGTCAACACATTGCGGATCAGGCCAAAGCGCAGCAGCAGGATAATGAAACCGATGCACACGGCATAGACAACGATCGTGCCACCGGTCGTTCCGAGGACCGTATCTGTACAGATTTCCCGGATGCCGTTCATGTTGATCCACAGCTGGAAAACGCTCATAATACCGATGAGGTATTGCATGGTTTTTGTCCGCATGAGCATCCGCATCGCTGGAAGGTGATAGGCAACCAGCCCGAACAGCATACAGGCCACGGAGTTCCCGAGCCCCCAAATCAGGGACGGGATCAGCCCATAGGTATGGGTAAGGGTGATGCTGTTCATCATGGAGCCAACGCCAGCCCACGACGCCGCAATGCTCATGGCATAGTAAATCATCGGGTTTTCTTTGAATTTCCGAACAGCTTTTGCGAACATATGAAATTCCTCCTTAAAAAATGTGCCGCCGCTGTCTGTCCGCTGGCAAACGTCAGACCCGGCGTTGACTGCCGCGCAGGAGAAACACGCAGCAGCCAACCCCTCCTTTCCGAAAAGAATGGCGGCCCTCCCGTAAGAGGACCGCCTGGCTTATTTAGGATTTTACAAGGATAGCATAGCATATAGGAGGGCGAAACATCAAGCATCACCGCGTAACATGGCGTTGCAACTTTCGAGGTAACGGTAGCAAATGCTTTTGACGCTGGCTTCCGTGTTGCGTCCGCCAATCAGGGCGGCGACTTCCCCCCACGTCAGGCAGCGGAGGAACCGCAGCCGGAAGATCGTCCGCGTCTGGTCGTTTTCAATGGCGGCTATGAAGCCGCTTATTTCCGCTTCCTTGCGGTCGAGTTCTTCCCGCAGGGACAGGATACGGTCTTTCAGGTCGGCGATCTCAATCGCCAGATCGCCGATCTTGTCCCGAACGCCAGCCGCATGAGGCATACCGGTGATGAGCTGTGCGCCGGGATGCGCTGCCGCTTCCAGCGATTCAAGCATTTCCAGGTTCCGTTCCAACCGTATATGTAACCTGTAGTACCCTGATAATTCTTCCAGCGTCACAGCCGCCACCTCCATGATTTATTTGCGCTTGAACGCCCGGGCTTCCGGGCATGTGCGGAAGTGCGAGACGTAGCCAAAACCGGTCATGAGCTCCCTCGGCCCCTCAAAGTCACAGCTGATGACGCGTCCGCTGCGCGGGAGCAGCACCTTGCCCACAGCGCCCGGTCGCTCCCAGAAGGGGACCAGCAAAGGGTCGCACGGCATACTCTTACCTTTCTCCGTTTTGATCCATACGATCTCAGCGCCGCAGCCTCGGCATCTGTTTTTTCCGTACATTTTACGAATCCCCCTTATCGCCGGTCCCGATGGTGATATAGTTTCCTTTCTTGTCCCGCATCAGGTCCACCGGGCTTCCGCATTCCAGACACGGATATTCGAGAACGTCGCCGGTCACATTCGTTCGGTATCGGAAATACTTGCCGCATTTGCAGTGAAGATGCAGCAACGGCAGCGCACACAGCTCCGTTTCCATACCGCAGTCACAAAGGTACTTACTCAGTGCGTGCCTGGTACAAAACCCTTTGAGTTTGCCGCAGTGCTCGCATCGAATGAGCAAAAATCCTTTATAGGTTTCCGGCTTGATCGAATGCGCTTCCGGCGCAGCAGCTTTTGGGATTCTGGCTTTCCAGTCGCCGAACATACGTTCGATCCGGCTGCAGGGGCTCTTGACGGCCTTCGCGGATTTATCCGGCAGGCTCCCGGCGGAAGGCTTTGGCGCAGGCGCTTCCTCTCGCTGCTCCCCTGCGTATCGGAACGCCAGACACATCAGGTCATTCGCTTTATCCCTTTCCATTTCAAAATCGGTTTCGCCAAACGGCGTTTTTATCGTGACGGTCATAATGCGCCTCCTGTTCGCGTTATTAAAACAACCTGTAATTTAATTCTTCATCCAGCATAAACCACCGAAAATCCTTATCATCCGGCGAAAGAAATCCTTCATCCTCCAAACGGAAACGCCGTTCAAAGTCTTGAACGCCGTGCCCATCCGTGTGAAAGTTTCGCAGGCTATCAGAATCCCATTTCAGCATCAGCGCCCAATAATCCGGGTAATTTCGGCGCAATAGCCGAAGCTGCCCGACCGACTGATTATGACAAAACCAGCAGCCACCCCGTGTACTGTCCGTGTAAATTGGCGATAACAAGCCGTTTACCTCACACCACCGACGGCAATCCGCTTCTGTCCAACCTGCCGCCGAAAGTGGTGATACTGCCGAAACGCCGTCCAGCCGTGCAAGCCTTATCGGTTCATCAGATGCAATTCCTCGATAGGATATCGAGCCTTTTGCATGGCATTTATTCAGCGTAGATCTCTTTAGATCGCTGTTACACCATGCGCCGCGCAGGCACGGCCAACCGTAAATCTGCCCCTGTTTGTGCTTTGATCTTTCAGTCTTTCTCCTGTAAAAGCCTTGTTCGTAGGTCAGCGCCGCGCGGACATGTTCCACATCAATTCCCCAGCGGGCTTTGATAATCGCGTCAGCTCGCGCCTTGAAATCGACCATCGGCGGCAGGTCTGCGGGAATGGTGTCTGTCGCCCAAACCTCCGCATGCACAATGCGATCGAGCGGCCAGCCTAATTGCTCAATCGCGCCAAGGCAGGCGAGTGAATCCTTCCCGTAACTCAGGCTTAGGATATGCTGTATTTCGGTTTCCATTGATATATTGATATGCGGTTCATTTTTATTTGCGTATCGCGACGCCTGCAGATCACTCATTTTCATCAAGATATGTGGCCTGCAGATCGGCCATATGGGTCAGCAGCGCCAGCGGATGCTGCGAAAAAGCATTGCCTACGGTATAACCTCCGGCTTTGAAATCGTTGTCGGAAAATCCCATATGCCAGCGGATCGCCATAGCTTCATCGCGGGTCAGCTTCATAAAACCCGAAATGATGTAAACCGACTTTTCACCGTGGCCGTAGGGGAGCTGGTCGTCTACCACATAAAACGGGTACTTCTCCCATTGGCCCAGCTCATTCTTGCGGTTACGCATTTCTACGCCGTAGTAATTGGCCTTACAGATATCATGCAGCAGGCCGCAAATGGCAACCGTTTCGTCCGTGACCCAGAAACCGTCCTGCGTTTTGGATTCTGCGTCGCACAGCCGCTTCAATCGCTCATAAACGTGGATGCTGTGCTCCGCCAGCCCGCCGGGGCGGGACAGGTGGAAGCGGGTACTGGCCGGAGCCTCGAAAAAATCTGTTGATACCAGCCACGACAGAAGGTCTTCGGCATGGGGACGCGTGATGTTTTCAAGGTAAAGGTTCATAAATCGTTCTTTCATTTCAGGTCATCCTTTCCGATCCGTTAAAAATTCGGTCTTTTGCCATTTTGCAGTATTCCGGGTTGATATCTACGCCGATAAAATCACGGCGCAACCGCGCCGCCACCGCCCCGGTGGTCCCGCTGCCGGCAAACGGGTCCAGGACAGTCCCGCCCTCTGGGCACCCGGCCAATATGCAGGGTTCAACCAATCGCTCCGGAAATGTGGCGCAATGCGCAATTTTCATCTGCGAAGTCGCAATGCTCCAAACGCTTCGCCGATTCCTGAGCCCCGTAGTGTTTTCCTCGTTCCCGTGGCTTTCCCGCCCTGCACAAACGCTGTTTTGGAATGCCTTGCCGCTCGTGTAAGCGCCGCCGCCGCGAAACGTTTTAGCGTTCCCTTTTTTTCCGCACGGCTCCCGGATCGCTGCCGCATCGAAATAATAGCGCTCTGACTTCGACAACAGGAAAACATATTCATGAGCTTTTGTGCAGCGGTCCCGGACGCTCTCCGGCATGGCATTGGTTTTGTGCCAGATAATATCCTGCCGCAAATACCACCCATCAGCCCGCAGGGCAAACGCAAGCATCCACGGTACCCCGATCAGGTCTTTGTATTTGTAGCCGGTCGGCGTCTGTTTAGATGTGTGCCCGCATTTGTTCCGGGTATTGGTCGGCGGCTGCTGACCGGAACGCGTGGCGTAGCTGTCCCCAATGTTCACCCACAGCGTACCGTCGGGGCGCAGGGCGCGCCGCACCTCCCGGAACACATCTACCAACCGCGTTATGTAGTCTTCCGGCGTGGCCTCCATGCCGATCTGTCCCGGCGTACCATAGTCCCGCAGATTGTAATAGGGCGGGGAGGTGATGCAGGTATGGACGCTTTCCGGTTCCAGCATTTGCAGCTGTTTCAGCGCATCGCCGCACAAAATGATTACCATCACGGCTCCTCCGCATTTTCGTCCCAGTCCCAAAGCCCTTGCGCCCCCTTCGCGGGGAGCAGCTGCGCGCACGCCGTCATCTCGGCAAACTCCCACGCGTATCGTCCCGGGGTAAAATCCCCGAGGGCGCGCTCCTGCGGCGAAAGTTTCGCGAGGAATGCTTTGTCGATCGGGTGGCAGCGGGTCAGGACTGCTTTGCCAACGATCACCCCGCCCGGCAGCTCGCCCAATGCGCCGGGCGTCTGGAAAAGGTGCTCGAACCATTCCAGCGCATCCCAGCGACCGGCGGAGGCCAGCGCGTCGATCGTTCGACGCACCGGCCATTTAGCGGCGTGGATGGCTATGGGGCCGGTGTATCGGGTTGACCAGCCACGGGTTTCGTACAGCTTTTTGCCGCTCGCCAGCAGGGACGCCCAGGGCTGACGGATCGTGATTGCTTTCATTTGCTTTTCACCTCGCATTTGAGATCGCGCAGGATCTTCTCACCCTCAGCCTTGAGCTTCGGCATCAATGATCGCTGCTTTTGGATGACTGCTTCCAGCTCCTGCGTATACTTCTGGATCGTCTGCTTCCGGAACTTCTTCGCGCGTGCGATCCGGATTTGTGTCTGCACCGCGTTTCGACGCTCGATCAGTTTGTGCATCTCGGCGTCCTCGGTGAACACATGAAATTTCTCACCGCATTCCGGGCAGGAAAAATATTGCACCTTCAGACCGCCCTTTTTAAGGATACCGAAACCGGTAGTATCGCAGTCGAACCACGTTCCGCATCGATCGCACTGTACAGAATTCATGATGCATCCACCTCGTTCTGCGGTTGGGTCGCCGTTTCCTCATGGAACAGCTCATGCGTGCCATCCAGCAGCTGCCGTTCTTCCTCTGACATTACATAGCCCAAAGACGTGAGCCAGGCATAAAGCCCTTTCAGTTTAGCCGATACGTCGAATTTGGGATAGGCTTTGCGGTAACTTTTCGACCAGCTTTCCTTTGCGCCGTCGTTAAATAAGGCGTAAATCAGCGTTGGTATCTGCTTTTCGCCAGCCTCTTGCAGAGCATCTACGGCTTTAGCCGCCCATTCACTTCCACAGCAGGCGCCTTTCAGTTTCAGGATTTCCCGAACCCTTTCGCCGTCTGAACCAAGATAGGCATTTGCGCTCATGATTCCGTAAATCAGCGCCCCGCGAAGCACTTGCTCCGCATTACGCTTGCCATAAGGCAGGTCCCTGACGAACGAGGAGCGCAGTTCATAGGCAACCGCCGCCTTTTCGTCCAGCTGGCTCCATGCTTCGGCGATCTGCTTTTCCCGTTCGATCTCCTCAGCGGAGCGTCGAACCGCTTCCGCCCGTTTGGCTTTTTTAAAAAACAGGAGGCGATTGCTATATTCCTCGATATAATAAAACAGCTTTCCGGACGCCTTTTCCGGGAGCAGCGGAGTCCCTTCCTTCCAATCGTAAATATAGCAGCTGCCGATGGTCTGGTATTTGCTGCTGTACTGCTCGTTATCCGGGATAGCTTTTGCTCCGGCTGCTTCCAACAATTCCATCACGAGCGGTAATTTCTTTTGTACGGCCTGCTTGCGGAGCTTATAGCTCACTTTGCTGTCAAAATCTGCGGTCCCGATTTTCGTTAAGCACTCATTCCGGGCGTTGATGTCCTCGATCTGCGCCAGCTTGTCAAAATCCAAAAGCGAAAGCTGACGGGCGGAAACCTCTTTTAAAACGTCCTGGTCAAGCTCCATCATTTTCACCCGGCGGCGGATCGTCGTGGTGGAGAATCCGGACTTTTCGGCGATTTCCTCGACCGAACTGCCAAGCTCAAGCATCATCTGGAAGCCCTGCGCCTGCTCGTAAACCGTCAGCTCCGAGCGCTGCATATTTTCCAGCAGCATGGTCTGCATCTGCTCTTTCACAGTCATCTGCGCAATCACGCAGGGGACCTCGGTCAAACCAGCCAGCTTTGCAGCCGCAAGACGGCGGTGCCCGATAATCACCTGATAGCCTGTGCCGCTGGACTGTCCGGCGGCAATACGGTTCATGCGGTTTCGCAGTTCTTCCGTCGGTTGCTCCTGGTACTGCTTTGCAAGTTCGGACCATTCCTCGTTCCCGGATTCCAACGGCACAACGGTCAGGTTTTGGAAAATACCGTTTGCCCGGATGCTGTCTGCCAGCTCGGTCAGGTCGCCCAAATCTTTTCGGGGATTGTCCGGGTGCGGATATAGCTTGCTCACAGGGAGCGCGGTCATCAATCCGAAGGTCGGCGGGGCAGACGCCATATCCGCCTTCGGCAGCGGCTCTGCGGCGTCATCCTGCGCGTTTGCTCCTGCATCGGAAACGTCGTATTCGTCCCACCATTGATCTTCGAGGAAATAACCGGGGCGGGTATTGGCGCGATAATAGCTGCAATCCAGTTCGTGCCCCTGGTATTCACATTTTTTCTGCCCGCATTCGCCTTTCAGCGGGCAGCGGTTTTTGCTCAATTCATTCATATGTAACTCCTTTCGCGAATCGTTAAAAGAAGGTGAGCTGCCCTGTCTTTGTGGCGGATAATTCAATTTCGGCAGCGTTTTTCAGGGGGGCCGACTTCCCACGGTGGGAATCGGTTCCTTTGGGTGAAGCCGCAAATGAGGCGGCGTGGGTGGGACGCGCAAGCAGGTCTATCTGCGCCCAGAGCTTGCGCCCTTGCCAGATATCGCTGAAATACATCGGGGTATACCACACGTTCGGACCGCCTTTTGGAATCAAGCCGCGCCCGTCATAGCACGTGCTTGGCCGCGTTAAGGTATTATCGATCACAACATATCCCGGGCACCCCATCAAGCTCAACTGGATATAGCACATACAGCCTGCCAGAAAATCAATATCCTGAGCAACAAAGAGCACGGAGCGCTGATAATTGATATGACGCCGCGTGCATTCATTGGCGAATGCGATCAGTGTCGCGCCAGCGCCGCACGCGGGGTCGCTTACGGATATCCAACCATTTGCAAGCGTCTGTTGGGATATCGCCTCGCCATATGTAATGGACGCCATTGCTTTGCAGACGCAATACGGAGTGAAAAACTGTCCTTTCCATTCATTCCCAAGGTCAAGCTCCATAAACAGCTTACCAAGGAAATCCTGATCCGGGTCTCGCTCCATATCCGCAATGGCTTCTGCAAGCATTTCCGAAAAAGCATTTAATTCGTTTGAAGTGTACTTCCCGGCTCGCTCAAGATATATTGTTTCCCGTTCCTTCCAGTATGGCCCCTTTATGGCGTTTGCAATGCTGATGGCGGACATCACGATAAAATCCTGCCAGATTTCCCATCTGGAATATCTTCCGCTCAGCCCTTCCATGATTTTTACGATGTTCCTTTGTCTTTCGCCCCCGACACGCCGAACCGCCATAGGTTATTCTCCCTCCATCTCTGCGCTGGAAGCAGCCTGCTTTTGCAGTTCGTCAGCCATCACCCTGACGCCTGCCCGGTACCCCTCAAAGTAAACATCCATAATGTACTTTTCAAGCTCGCGCCTGCCCATGTGCTTAATCGCTTTGTAGTCTTCACGCTTCAGCATGGGATACCTCCTCCTCGTCGTCCGGTTCGTCATACGGCAGCACTTCACGCGCCCGGGAGCCGTTATGCGGGCCGACTACGCCCAGCGTCTCCAACGCTTCCAGCAGCCGCAGGGCCTTCGTCCCCGAAATCCCCATTTCCCGTTGGAGCAGCGCGCAGGAAGCCCGGTTCGATGCGCGGACAATGCGCACGGCCGCTTTGATTTCCGGGTCTTCCAGGCTTACCAGCGCGTCGCCGCCTTCGCGATCTGCATCGGGCAGGTCGCCAGCGTCAACCGGCGCAGTGTTCTCGGCCTCGCCGCCATCGTCTTCCGATTCATCATCCGGGCTGGCATTGTTGTCATCATCCCCGAACGATTCCGCATCATCCGGCCAGAGTCCTTCATCGTCGATCCTCGGCATGAGCTGTTTGGTCAGAAGCCCACGCTCGACGACCTCGCGGAAAAAATACTGCTGCCAGTAGGCGATCATCTTAATCAGGATGTTTTCGATCTTTGTTCGGGTCGTCTTGCTGATGGTAAAAGTACCGCCGCGCACTTTGGTTTCCAGCACGCCGTCGTTGAAGATCCATGTCATGGACGCTTCCGGGCTGATGTAGCCCTCATCCTCTACGTTTTCCAGCATGGACATCTGCGCATCCATCGTGTGTGAGGGCTTGATCGTGAACGTCATCGGGTACCGCTCCTTGCGGAAGCGGTACACCAGATTGTGTTCCTCGCAAAGCCCCTGCATCTTCTTGACCTGCGCCTCATACGAAGAAATTTCGCTCATTTTTTACTCCTTTCGGTTTTGCCCGGTTAATCCAGCAGCAGCAGAACGCCGTCGCGCGCCGCCGGGATCAAATAGCCGCGCATCGCGGGGTCGGTCTCCAACACGTATTTGCGTCCGAAAATCGCCTTCATGTCCCGCCAGACCGGCCACGGGAAGCGGTAAACGTTGCCTGTGGCGAATCCTGCCAGGATGTAGCACCGCGCCCCCAGCGCCTGATGCTGGTCCAGATATTCCGCCTGCCCCGGGGACACCCGGGCCTGCTCCATTTTTCCGGTCGACGTAAACTTTGCCTCAAACATGACGGTCCTGCCGCCCTTGATCGTGCCCTTGTAATCCGGTTGCGCCTTTCGCTCGAAGAACGCGACGAACCGTCCGTTGCCGAGGCTTTCGGTCGGGCGCATCGGCTCCGGCGTTTTTTCAATGATCGCCGCGCCGTTTTCCCGGTACCGCGCAAAGGCGGCGTCCAGCCTGCTCTCGAACGCCCGCCCCTGCGCCTTGCTGGCCCTGCCTTGCAGCTGGCGGCGCGGGTCTTTCTCCGCAGGCGGGGCGGATATTTTCTTCATGGTTCAAACCATCTCCTTTTTGCAGATCAATGCCGGAAGGTTCCCGCCGATCAGCTCCGGACGCTCGCTGACGACCGCCCGGCAAGCCGCTTCCATGCCCGACACATTCCACATGGTCAGTTTTTCGCCGCCATGCCCGACCGTCACCAGCAGCGCCCCGGGGCCGCCCAAAGCATCGATCACCTCCCGGGTGAACGCGCCCTTCGGCAATTTTTCGTAGAATGCTTCCACGCTTCCATACAGGCTGTCGGCTCCCCGGAGCTCCCAAACGGTTTGCCCTGCGATCGCCCGCATTTCGGCGTTCACGCGATCCGCCTGCTCCCGGAATTCCGCGATCGTCGGCGGGAATTTGCAGGATCGGCAAAGCCGGTATACCGCTTGCTGCCCGGTCCAAAAATCGATATCCGCCGTGCAGTTTGTCCACAGCTTGATCGTCGGCGCGAGCCGTTCGACCCCGCCCTTGAACACCTCCGCATTCGGCCACGCAAGCAGCATCGCCGAAAATATCTCGGTCATTTCCCTGTTTGTCATGCTTTCACTCCTCGTCGAAAAGATCGTGCAGCTCACGCAGATCGTCCATGGCGCTCTGCGCTGCGCCGCGGTTCCCCGAAGAAGGGGGAGCGGTTGGGGCAGCGCCCCGGCTGTGCCCTTTGTCCTGCTCCCTTGCAAGCCAGCCGGTCACAAAGCGCAGGATTCCGCGTCTGGTTTTGCGTTTGCCGGGATTGGCATCCAACCATCCCAGCATCTTCCGCAGCTCCTGCATGATATCCACGGCAGGGTATAGCTCCGCCCATTTCCGGCATTGCTCCGTCGGGATCGGGTAAGCTGTGCCGTCGTTCAGCGGCAGGGTTATCGCCGGTGGAGGGCCGCTTGCCGGCGCTCCGCCGGAATCTCCCTTGTTCCCTTTCCCGTTTCCGTTTCCATTTTCTTTTTCCTTTTCTATAGCGTCATTTGCATCGGCTTGCATACGTTCGCATTCATTCGCATATGATTGCTTGCCTTCGCTTTCGTCAGGAGCGCCGGTTTTCTCATTCTCCCAGCGCTTCAGGGCGTTTTGTCTGTTTGTTTCAGACCTGCCGCCCTGCTTCGCTGCGGATGCGTCCATATCCCTCCTGATCGCCGGCCAGATGTACCGCTCATTGCCTTTGAGTTCGGGCGTTGCCCCGGACGATTCGTATTCCATCATCGCCCGGATCAGACGCCCCACCTCAGCGTCGCTGAGCGGTTCAAAGTAGCTTTCGTAGCTCATCCAAATCGGAACGTATCGCTTGCCGTCCTTATTGACCACAGCTTCATCTCCTATCCATAAATTGTCTCGCCCTTATCGTAGCACAATTTATTTCCCGTGTCGTTCCGCGCCGTCTCTGTACCGTGCAAGCTGCTCCGGTGTGTCCGTCTCGATCCCCAATTCACGGGCGGTCTCGATCGCGCCGTCGATCAGGCGCGCCATCTCCTTGCTGTCCATGAGGTGGGTCTGCTTATAGACCAGATAGCAATGGAACAGCCTGCCGTTTTCCTCGCGGGTATCGAAGCATTTGACATAAGGATAAATCGTGGAGACATCCACCGAGGCTGGCAATTTGAAGCCGACTGTCATACCTTCCGAATCCTTCGCCAGCGCGCCGTATTCGCGCACCAGCCAAACCTTGGTTTCTTCATCGCTGCCGCCGCGTTCTGCTGCGATTTTGTTGACCAGGACGTGAAAATAAGCATTTGCGGACAAAGAACGCTGCCTGCGATATTTCCTGATATCGATGTGCAGCTCCGACCCTTTCAGCCAGTCGAACTCCTCCCGGAAGTCGCGGTCGACCTCTACGGTAATGCGCTGCTTCCGGGAGGACCCGAACGACAGGCCGATCAAGCGTCCCCGCATGGCGGCCCCTCCTTGTCAACGTGGCAGTGAAGGTAGACATATTCGCCGCCGGGCCCGATATTACGATAAATGAAATCATCGCATTTTGCTTTGGACAGGTGATTTTGCATCGCCTGTACCTCGTAGGCGTATTCTCCCGCCGCCTGCTTGGCCGCGATTTTTTCCCGTATGATTTCATCCTCGTAGTTGGCCTCCACCATATACAAATCATAGTGCCTCGCCTGAATACCGTTGAGATTGTTGGTATCGGTCGCGTAGAACACTTTGCCGATGGGAAAATGGATTTTGTAGCCGCAGTTCGGCACGTTATGAACAAGCAGCACCGGGATCACGCTGCAAATGCCGTAGCCGTACATCGTTCCGGCTTCCAGCAGATCGATATTCGCGGTGGAGACGCCTGCATCCGCAAGCGGCTTGACCAGCCACCGGCAGCAGCCGAAGCGGAGCGCAGGCCGCTCCTGCGCCAGCCTGCGGAGCGTGGACGGCTTGAAGTGGTCGCTGTGGATGTGCGTCAGGAGCACCAGTTTCAGCGCGGGGACGTGTTCGCGGAGCGCCCGGAAGGGGACGCCGCAATCGATCAGGATCGCATCGTTGACGATCACGGCGTTGCCCTGCGAGCCGGTCGAAATAATTTTGTAAGGTATCATGCCTGCCGCCCCTTAAAGATCGTCAAGTCTGACGTTTTCCACGACGTTTGCCGCCTCTGGCTGGAGGATCGGCGGCTGTTCCTCCGGCGATACGATCGGCTGTTCGCCTTCTGGCAGGGTGACGATCTCGTCCCCCGCCCCGATCGACGCAAACGTCGAATCCTTGGCGATCGCCTGCTGCATTTCTGTGGACATCACGCCCCACCGGGATATCAGCTGGCGGAGCAGCGTTTTCTCTGCCATCTCGTCAAAATTCTTGTACCAAAACGAGGAATATTTCCACAGGTCCTTGTCGGCGATCTCGCCATTTCGCAGCTTTTCGTGCGCAGTGGATGAATATGCCGGGGAATAGGTATCCGCGTGCTTTTCCATCTTCTTTTTTGACCAGTAAAGCGTTTTTCGGAATCCATTTAAGTATTCAAAGTACGCCATATAGCCAATGACCGGAAGCTCGTCCCGCTCGTCGTCGTCCTCGACGAACCGAAAACGCGGCTTGCCTGTGGCAGGGTCTTTGCCCAGATATTCCCCCTGCCGGATTTCCATCACATCAAGGTCGGCATACTGTCCGCTGCGCAGCGCCATCTGGATATATCCTTTGTAGCCGATGACAAACTGCGCCCGCGTTTCCGTTGCGGCCAGCCATTTCCCTTTGTCGCCCTTGACGTGGTCCCCGTTTTCATCCAGCACCCAAATCGTTTTCCCGTCCGGCCCTTTCAGCTTGCAGTCAAACGGCACAAGATAATACTGCCCGAGCTGCGGGGAGGGCGAGAGGTTCAGGCTTTCGCCGAGCAGCGCCCCGGCAAGGATGGTACCGGCCTCACAGTCCTGGAGCGCCGGATTGACCGCAACTGCCGAAGTGATCGATGCAATAAACCGCTTTGCACGATCAGGATCGCCGAGCGTGTTGTTGATGAGGTTTTTGTAGCCCGTGGTATTGATCGCCACGGAAAACTTCGGTTTCTGTTTTGCCGGGGTCGGGCGGTTAGAGCTGCTCATACTGGTATCCTCCATCGATCAGGAATTTCTTGAGCGCTTTCAGCTTTTCCAGCGTGCCGGTCACCCGGAACGAAAGCGCGTACCGCTTTTCCCCGGGCATAGGCGCGTCCGGCTGCGGAGCAGCCGCTACAGGCGGCTGCATTGGGGGCAATGTCGGAGCAGGGGCGTCGGGCGCGGCGTCTTCTGCAACCGCCTTCTCGACCTTTGCCTGAGCAGCCGCACGCGCCGCTTGCGCCGCAGCAACCTCCTCCCGGCGCTTGCGCTCTTCCGCCATCGCCTTATGCCGGTTGCTGACCGCAGTGATCGCCTGCGAAGCGTCCAGCGTCCGCCGATACTCCACAAGGATTTCGTCCTTATGCTCCTGCGTCTCGATCATTGCCAGATCGCCAGCGATCCGGTCAAGGAAGCATTTCGCTTTCAGCCGCAGCGCCTTCCGGGATTCCGACAGTGTAATTTTGATGCCGGAGTTGGCGAAGGATACGAGTTTTCCATCGATGTGCAGGCTCTGGCGGTACTCGTCGAAGTAAGACTGTACATCGTCAAGCCGCTGCTGCCGCAGCCCGGATTCGACCTCCGCAATGCGGGCTTTCAGCTGCGCGTCGGCGGCGGAATAGAGATCGCCGGCGCACTCTTTATACAGCGCTTCAAATTCCTGATACGGCGCGAGGATCGCAGCCTTTACCTCCTTGCGCCGCTGTTCCAGTTCCGCATATTCCTTGTTCAGCTCAGCACGGGCCTTTTTGACCTCTTTACAGGTCTCCTCCGTGCAGGCGAGGGAAAGCACGCTGCTTACCCTTGCCTCGATGTTGGCCTTGACCTGCCGAAGCTGGTCTTCAATGACCGGCAGCTGCCGGACAACGATCAAATTATGATCCATGGTGACCTCCTGCCATTTTTTCGGAAAGTTCCCGCTGCAAAAAGATGACTTCGTGACAGCGCGCGCCTAAATTTCCAACCATCGCCATTTTCGTGGCCATGAAATTCGGTTCATCATATACACAGGCGCAATTCAGCAGCCCAATGTGTTTATCCGGATGAAAGGCGCGGAATGCCGCGACCGCAGCGAGATCGTTGGGGGCGTCGACAACGGTCCAGCCCCCATAAAACGGATGCCCTGCATTTCCATAGGTAAAATAAAAATTAGCCATTCGCAGTCCCCCTTCCGGCGGCTTCCGGGCGCGCCGCCCGCTCGCCGCTCTTGACTTCCGGGCGCGGGTTTGATAAACTGTCAGTAGTTCCATTGGCGAGAGGCCGCGACTGTTGCAGCAGCGCGACCTCTTTTTTTGCCCCCGGACAGTCGCACCGCTCGCCGGGGTCCAGATGCGCCCCGCAATAGGGGCAGGTCTTGTAAATCATGTTCGCCGTCCTTTCTGCGCGTTCCGGAAGTAGTCCAGGAACATCTCGGTCCGGCGCTGTTCGACGGCTGCATCCTCCGGATATCGGCCGAGCTGCGCCAGCTTGATTTGTCCGCATTTCGGGCAAAATGCTTCGTTAAGGACCGGGATCAGCACGATATCGCCGCATTCGAGCAGGCTGGACATACAATCGTCACAGATCGGGTAATCGTTGCCGGAATACTCGATCAGCTCGCGCGCCGTGATGGAAAACCACGGCGTCCGGTTTTCTGAATGCCGGAATTTTGCCATTTCAGCAGCCCTCGCTTTCCGGTCCGGCTTCCGCGCGCCCGTCCGCAGCGGCTACGCCTGCATCATCCAGCAGGATCTTGCCGAGCATCGCGATCCTCCCGCTCAGGCCGTCCAGTGCGATCAGCGGTATCCCGCGCTCGGTCGAGCGCTCATGCAGCGCCTTCATTTGGCAATAAAGGATCTCCCGCACCTCATGGTTTGTTGCCACGCTTCATTCCTCCTTTCACTTGACCCGATGCGCCTTTTTTCTGGCGTAATACTTCCGGCACCGAAACCGGTTGGAGCATTCTGCATCACAGTAAATGCGCTGACGACCGGAAAGCGGCTTGCCGCAGTTGATGCAGTATCGGGGTTCTGCCCGTGCGGCCAAAGCCGCCGCAGCCTTGCTCCCGCCGTTTGTACGCCCGGGCGCCTGCAAAGCCTTTAAAGCTCCGTATGTCAGACCTAACGCCCTTGCCATTGCTTCATCTTGCGCGATCGCATTCATGCCTTTTCCTCCTTTCGCTGAAATTGGGAAATTGCCCGCCCGGATCATCTTCGTGCCTATTGCCCTCTCTGAAATACCGGCTCACAGGGATATGGTTCCGGGCTTCACGGGTTTTCGTTCCCGTTGGGCGGCTTCCCACGACGCTGCCCCCGCTGGCTGCGGGGGACGTTTCGGCCGGTTGCCATCCGGCTCTCGTCAGGTGGGGATGTCGGGGATCACTCTGCAAACACAAACCGCCTCATGCAGACCGCCTTCGCCTTCCGGACGGAAAAGCACTGCGTACTCTATGTGCGGATTGTCGCGCCAAAGCAGTTCCGCGAACCGGCGCGCATTTCTCCATGCGGCTTGCCGGTTGTATTCCAACAGCTCCGCGTCAGCTTCGGCTTTGCTCAGGGACGGGTCGTAGATGAATAACCCGCCAGTGATCTCCACCTGCGCGACGAGCCGCAGCCACCACGGGCCTTGTTCGTATTCCTTCCAGATCGGGCGGCTGCTTTTTCTTTCGGCACGGACGATAACAATACCGGATGGTTTTGACCAGTCCGGATATTGGATGGCATTTGCTTTGCGCTGCATAGTGTACCCCTTTCTGCCTTGCGCCGCCCCGAAGGGCGGCGCATTATCATTGATACTCGCTTTTCCATCAGATCCTTTCCCGCGTCAGGCTGCGCCACATGGACGGGGCCATGGTGATGATCCGGTAACCGATCGCTTCCAATTCGGTGGAGCGGTCGTAGCTTTCGACATCCTGCGCCTGCCGGGTGACTGCGTTTGCCAGCCCATACAGGGAGAGGTCGCCGCCCGCCGCCAGATGCCCGAGGATTCCCTGCCCTTCGGCTTCCGTGAACCGGTATTCCTTAGCGGTCAGCTCTACGACCTGCTGTACCTGCTGCGGCTTGATCTCCGCTTCGGTCGCTTCGCGCATCTTGTCCACAAGGGCGGCGAACCGCGCCTGATCGACCGCCGCCTTAACGGAATCTTCCAGTTTCATCAGGAAGGCCCGGTCGTCTGCTTCGAGGGTTTCGTCCCGGTAAATGCTGAAATCTTCGCGGCTTTCGTTGGCTCGGCCTACGTGGTACTTGCGGAGCTTGCCGTCCTCTGCGATCATGCCATTGGAGCAGACCAGCCTGTAAATGAGGGGGCGGACGGTAACGCTCCCCATGCCGACTTCGGAATTGCTGACAAGGACGCCAGCCTGTACAATATCGCCCTTTTTGATCTCGGCTGTGACGCGCGGGTCAACGACCTTGAGGTACATTCGGCTGTCCGTCAGCTCGCAGCTCTCGACGCCTGCGCCATCCATACGGCGAATGATCGGCAGCACTGCGCTGGCAACCTCGAAATTGTCGATACGGCGGTACCGGTCGGAGAGCAAAGCGCGGGCTGAGCCGTCCATTGTGCGCAGCATCCGCTTTGTGTCGGGCATTTTGGAAAACCAGCCGTTGGCATTGAGCGCCAGCAGCTCCGGATACTCCGTCCGCATCCGGTCGTAATACGCTGCCGGGATCTTCAGGTGCTGCCCGATCTGGCGGTGGGCGATCTCGTTCACCGCATATTGGTCGATCATGCTGCCGTTGGTAACGTTCAGGGCGATACCGCCGCCCTGCGCGTCTAAACTCAGCGCGCCGGTGTTTACGACGAAGTCCCGCTTCGCCGTCTGCTGGCGTTCCAGCTCAGCGGCAAGCTCCTGCAATGTTTTTCCTGCTTTCATATGGATCATCCTTCCTTTTGACAATGTTTTGCAGCCTTTTCTGTGCGCATTTCCGCCTTGATCGCGTCGAGGCGTTCACGTCCGCCCGGCTGCGCGAGAATCGATTTTGTGCGCTCGATCGCTGCGCGGAAAAGCTTCTCCTGCGCCCACGGCGGCAGCGTGGTAACGTCGAGATCGGACGGGTGCGTCGCGATTCGCGCGGGGTCTAAAGCATCAATATCGTCGTGCATAAAAAATGCCTCCTTGTTCGATTAACACTTGCGGTCAACAGGAGGATGTGATATAATCCGGTTGTGACCTTTTCGTGTTTCAGTAGGTTACTTGCCCTGTCAAGTGTTTGCCGCGCTTGACGGGGCGCTTTTGTTTTAAGGTTGATTCCCTCCTTTGCTTTTTTCGGCTCCCTCTGCTATACTGGAATAGGTAGGGGGAGGTGAAGTCAAATATGAATAGCAAGGAATTGGAAATGCTTTTCAAAGCAAACGCAGAAATAAATTCTCAAGAAGCATACGAAGAAAGAGAAAAAGCCCACAAGATTCAAGCCCTTTATGAAAGCAACCGACACGCAGATGCAGAGCCGATCGAAGTAATGCGATCTATTTCGTATATCGAAACCGCAGAATTTATGGAACAGATGCAAGATATCGTTCAAACGGAAGCTGAACTCAAACAGCAAATACAGAGTTTGCGGTCTGAGCTGGAGTCGGAAAGAAAATCCAGACAGGAATCCGAGGCGATTAACACTCGATTCCAATGGGCAAACCTGACTCTTGTAGCGCTCACTCTCATTGCAACGATAATTTTCGGGCTTGGTTTCCGTTCCTGTGCAAGCGCGCCTATAGACGATACCAGCGAAACGTCAGAATCAGGATTTGCAGGAAGAGATTTAGTACCAGCAGTGCAGTCATGATTCGCGGATACCAAAAATCCAATTTTCGATTGCCTCTCACCCTTTTCACCCCCTTCGGTTGCTCAGCCCGTGCGGGGCTTTCTCATGCACTTGACCGCTCACCTCCCGCTCTGCTATACTGGTATCAGGCAGCGTTGCCTCGCTGTCTGATGCCTGTATGGAGGGGAGAGGAAATCCTTGGATAAGCGCTCATTGGAAATACTGAAGTACATAGCTGCTCACGATCCGGCAAGCGAAATAGATATTATTTCAGAGTTAGGAGAAGACACTGAAATTCCTTTAGGCTATTTGGTTGCACACAATTTTGTAATGAAAAACTGGGAGTCCATTGGAAAGCTTGGCCATTGCGATATGATGTATCGTGCAATCGTTGATGGCCATGCATACTTAGAAGATAAGCCGGAAAAAGATTTCGATCGTTGGTTGATGCGAATCATTTCAATATGGGGTGCTATAACAGGAACAGCCGCACTAGTGATAGAAATAGTGCTACATTTCCTGTAATCACGCCAATCACACTGCCCCAGAAGGTAACCGGGTCATCGTTTTTTATGCGCTGAAGCGAATTGCGAACTGTTTTCCAATCATCCAATTTTGCATCCCCCCTTCACGCCCCGCTCTGCGGGGCTTTTTCATGCGCCTTGTCCAGCGTCCCTCGCGAAATCGAGCGGTTCCCTCTCCAAGAACCGGCAAACCGCAAGGAATTCTCCTGCCCGAAGACTGCGCTCCCTTGTAATCAGGCTCCGCCGAAGGATACCTTCGGGGATTCCGATTTCACGCGCCATACAGGTGTACTTGATACCGAGTTTCTGGATATAATCGGCTACTCGGTTGGTTTCTGCGTCGGCACAGTATTTCGTTCCCTTTTGACGGGCTGGAAATTGATTGTTGACTTTCATTGAAAAACCTCCTAAAATGGAATTGGTCAAGTTCATGCAAAGGAGGTGAACTGGAATGAATTTCAAAGTGGAATTTGATCAAGAAAAAGTGAACTACGACCTTGCCTTACGTTACGCACAGACAATGCTTGACCACGCTTTGCGCACTGGTAAATTTGAAAATTCTGATGCTCCCCTTGAAATTGAAGCATTAGAGTACATTATTTATGCATTTAATTCTGCGATGGAGTATTTTCCGGATGAAGGCCTTCCGGAATAGCTGAATCCGGCAAACGATCCATGACTGTTGTGGTTGAACTCATAATATTGTTCATAAATTCTACAGCCATCGAAAATTCAGAAACGGTCAGATTCTTGCGCTTGCACATTTTGCACAGGTCAAGCGCAGCGAGTCTGGCCTTTTCCCGTCTTTCACTCAAATTCATTTTTTTCACCTCCCTTCATGCCCCGCGTTGCGAGGCTTTCTCATACACTTTCGCCATACTTACTAACACTTTCCAGACCTGCTTCGACGAGTCGCCGAAGAATCTTTCAATCCCTCTTAACGTCAATAAATTTGCCGAAATGGAGAATTTATTGTTGACTTGCGTAAAAATATTCCTTATAATTAAATCAAATCCACATTCTATAAGGAGGCTTTTATATGACTTTCAAGTCAATCACAAGCATTGAGTTTTTGTGCCACAAGTGTAATGCCAGCGTTAAGATACCCGTCACAGGAATTGAATCAGAATACGCCAGCGGCGAAAAGGAATTGATTTGTCCAGTCTGCCATCAGAAACTTGAAGGCGTAGAGATGGCAACAACGGCTGCTTCTCGGTATACGGCTTCCATTATCGCCATGGAAACACTTGCAAGCACTGGTGATGTAAAATTTCTCTCTACATGAAGATTCAAAAACTCTATTCAAGCCATTTACCAGGAGACATCAGCGCAAGGCAGACCTCAGACAACTTTTGAATTGCCTTTGCATCTACTGGACGGAGCAGGTGATCATTCGTTAGCAGATGAATTGCTTCTGTCACTTTTGCAAGCTGTTCCTGCATAAACCTCATGTTTATCGTGGTTGTCTTGTCCATCTATTCCCTCCTTTTTGCTGCCATTGCCCCGCCGGACGGCGGGGCTTTTTCATGCGCCTTGTCCAGAGTCAATGCCTCGTGCTGCACACCAAAAGCGGTGAGGGTCTACATCCAGAAAAGCACAGAGTTTCATAAATTCATCTGCCCGAAGCCTGCGTGTAGGATTATCTTGGATGCTCTTGTATAAGATGCTTCCTGTAATTCCTGTCTTTTCAGCAGCTGTGGACACGAGAATCCCACGCTCTTTGAAGTATTTTGCTACTGCCAAAGTCACATTATCGATCTTAGGCATTCTTGCCACCTCCTTTCCGCGATCCGTGTGTTCTGTCGGCATAATAACACACGAAACGCGTGTTGTCAAGCGTTTCGGGAAATTTATTTTTCGTTTCGTGGGTTTTCATCTTGACATTATCAAAGATTTCGCTTATGATATAGAGCAGAAAGGGGTGAAACTATGTCGCGAGAAAGGATTGCTGAGACACTAAAAGCAAAGCGTAAGGAGTCTAAATTGAGTGTTGATGAAGTTTGTAAGCAACTTGAAGAATATGATATTAACCTATCAAAAAACACAATGTACAATTATGAGACTGGATACCGTCAACCGGATGCGGACACACTCATGGCTCTTTGTGAAATATATGGCATAGCAAACGTCCTAGAAACATTTGGTTATAAAAAAAACCCCGCCACGACCGAAGCCGCACCGGGGGAAGGGGCTATTTCGTTGGATGAGTCAAACAAGCTACTAGTCGCTCTGGGCTACATCAAAGAGGGCGAAGACCTCTCCGATGCTGACCTTGCCTTCCTCGCGCACCTGATTGGCCTGCTCGACGCTTGGTTTGACCAGCGCAGATAAGGCGGCGTAGACCAACCGGGGATGCTTGCACGAATTGAGCAGCAAATTGAACTTTTCGTTGTTTCCTTTCTGTTTCACAGTAATCCTCATTTCTGCCGCGGTACCGGAGCTATGTATTTGCGCAAGCACATTATATCAAGAAATCTGTGATTCGTGTTGAAAATGAGATAAAATCACTTTTGACAGAATGCAACACACTTGCGGCGCTATAATAGACTGTTTGGATCAAAAAAGCCGCTCTCACAAGGCGGCGCAAGTAAGGGGGATATATGAATTGGACAATCCTTCATTAAGACAAAAACTCATAAACAAATCCAAAGAAGCATTTATGATGGCTATCGAAGTCTACAATAAACCGTCTATTCATTATAGAGTAGAAGGGTTTAGCTTTTTCATATGTAATGCTTGGGAATTGATGCTAAAAGCACGAATCATACAGACTTCAGGTGAATCGGCTATTTACTTTAAGGACAAACCCAGTCGTACAATCTCGCTTGAAAACTGCATTAAATTAGTGTTTACAAACGAACACGCCCCTATCAGGAAAAACCTTGAGAAAATTGTGGAACTTCGTAATACCAGCACGCATTATATTGTGGAAGAATACGAAATGGTTTACATTCCACTTTTTCAAGCATGTGTTTTTAATTTTTCAAATAAAATGCTCGAATTTCATGCTATTGACATAACATCAATCGTTCCAGAAAATTTCTTGACACTTACTGTCAGCTTAAGGGGATTAAATGAAAGTGAAATCCGGGCGAAATATCCACTGCAAATTGCAGAAAAATTATTGACTATGACAGAAAACATCAATTCGGAAATCACACAAAACAATAGCGATTTTGCCATTAGAATAGACCATAGATATTATATAACAAAAAACAGGAGCGAGGCAACTGATATAGTATCCGTTTCCAAAGAGTCAAACGATCAAATAAGGATTGTCAAGGAAATGAAAGATCCAAACACTTCATTTGGATATAATGCAAAAAGATGCATTAGAGAAATCAGCAGTCGCCTTGATCGAGCCAATATAAAGTTGAGCAATCAAGGAAAGCCGATTCAGTTTAATTCATATCATTTTAATCTTTTTGTATCGTATTATAGAATAAAAGAAAACCAAAAACTTTGTTATACTTATAAAATTAACAGCACTCCAACATATGGCTATTCAATTCAAGCAATTGATTTTATCGTTGGTGAAATAAAAAAAAGACCCACAAAATATCGTTCAGAGACTTAAAGAGCATATGAAGAAAGAAAAAAGCTAACCCCAGGAGCATGGGATTCTCAGTACAATACCTACTCCCATTCGGGAACCCAGCTTTCGCCCTTCGCGAGTTAGCACATATAGTATACTTCACAAATTCGTTTTTGTCAACCTCGTCATTTTCGAAACCAACAGGAATTTATCGGTTTTAGCAAACAGAATCATCACGAATTGTTATATTTTTACAAAACATTGCGATTTATCATTAGAAAAATCCCGCCCTGTGTTGGCGCACAGGACGGGATTCAGGGTGCTGTAAGATGCCATTCACCACAGCACCCCTATTTTACCATACTTTTGGATGGAAAGAAAGGGGAATTTCTTTGCCGAAGAAAAAAAGGCCCGAAATCAAGGCCGGAGTTATCTACGCGCGGTATAGCAGCCACGCCCAAAAGGACGCAAGCATTGAGCAGCAGGTCGATGAATGCATGAAATACGCCCGGGAAAACGGTATCAAAATTATCGAGACCTACGCCGACCGAGCGGTTTCTGGCCGAACCGATCGCCGCGCAGACTTCCAGCGTATGATGAAGGATGCCGAGAAGCACCGCTTTGACTGCGTAATCGCGTGGAAGTCCAATCGGATGGGGCGGAATATGCTGCAAGCTATGACCAACGAGGCGAAGCTGCACGAGCTGGGCATTCACGTCCGCTACACGGAGGAGGAATTTGACGACAGCGCTGCTGGTCGCTTCGCGCTGCGGTCCATGATGAACGTCAACCAGTTTTACAGCGAAAACATGGCTGAGGATGTCCGGCGGGGAATGATGGATAATGCGTCAAACTGTATGGTCACTAACGGTCAGCTTCCGTTTGGTTATGCGCGGGATGAAAACCTTCGATACATAATCGATCCGCCCAAGGCAGCAATCGTGCAGGAGATATTTTCTCGCATCGCCTGCGGGGATGCCTATGTCGATATCGCAAACGATTTGAACGCTCGGGGTATTAAGACCTCGCGGGGAAATCCCTGGGGACGCAGCAGCTTCCACGCGCTGATAACAAACGAGCGCTACACTGGCGTGTACATATACGATGATTTGCGGGTCGAGGGCGGTATTCCACAGATTGTGGATAAAGGATTGTTTTATCGGGTTCAGGAGGTGTTGAAAACGAGAGCACAAAAAGGGCCCCGGAGCCGTCACCGGGCTACAGGGGATTATCTGCTGACCGGCAAGCTCTACTGTGGAGAGTGCAAAGGGCCAATGGTGGGAACCTCTGGCACAGGAAAGAACGGCACGCTGCATTATTATTATACGTGCAAAAACCGTCACGCAAAACATACCTGCAAGCGAAAAAATATCCGCCGGGATGATATTGAGTATGCGGTTGCGCTGGCGATCAAACAATACATCATGTCCGATGACGTCCTGGAATGGATCGCCGACGGCGCAATGAATTTCGCTAAGAAATGCAAAGAGGAGACGCCGATCGGAATGTTGGAAGGGCAGCTTGCCGAGAACAAGCGCGCCTTGAAAAATCTGCTTGCGGCGATCGAGCAGGGCATTGTCACCCCGACCACCAAGGAGCGGTTGCTGGAGCTCGAAAGAGAGCAGGCCACATTAACCTCCCGACTGGCGGACGAGCAGGCTGCTTTGCTGAGCTATTCGCGGGAAGATATCGTTGCGGCATTCAGGGATTACAGGCAAGGGGATGTTGATGATAAGCAATTCCAGGAATCCCTGTTCGATATCTTTTTGGTCGCGGTATATGTCTATGAAAATGATTTGAAAATTGTATTCAATCTGGCGGGCAGGAACGTCGCTCAGGCGCCGCTTACCCCCGAACAGATGGATACGATCGAACAGGCCACCCCGCCAGAATGTTCGTATATGCTCGCTTCTGGCGTCCCACAGGGGACGCCTGACGTTTTGTTTTTTTCGACCTGAAAAATTTTACCGCCGCATGACCGGACATTTTTCGTCTCCCATCCGTGTAGTTTGCAGAAAGGAGTTGATCCCCATATGACCGAAGTAAAACAAGACGGCTTCCTCGCCCTCTATCAGCGCAATATCGGCAGGGTCTATCAGATCTGCCGCCTGCATCTGAAAAACAACGCGGACGCCGAGGACGCCGCCCAAACCGTTTTCCTAAACTACTGGAAGACCAAACCGCAGTTCCGCGACGAGGAACACGAAAAAGCATGGTTCATCGTCGCCTCCCGCAACCAGAGCCGCGATATGCTCCGCCAATGGTGGCGCTGCCATCGGGCCGACAGCACCGAGCTGGAAAACGCCGCCCATTGGGACAGCCACGAGGACTGCGAGCTGCTGAAAGCGCTGCTGGCCCTCCCCTCCCGCTGCAAGGACGTGATGTATTTGTATTATTATGAGGGGTACGCCACCCGTGAGATCGCCCAGATGCTGGAATGCAGCGACAGCGCCGTACGCAGCCAGCTCTGCGAAGGAAGGAAAAAACTCAAGCTATCGTTAGGAGGAGAATATGAAGCAGTTACAGGAAGCGTTTGACGCGATGCTCCCCACCGAGGAGCAAAAAGAGCGGATGCTCTGTGAGATCCTGATTGCCCGCGCCGGCGCGCCTGCACGAAAGCGCCGCCGGAATAATCCGGTTCGGGTCGCCGCGCTGCTCGCCGCCGCGCTGGCGCTGACCGCCGTCACAGCCTCTGCTGCGGAAGCGCTCGGCGTCAGCCAGATGATCCGCGATTACTTCCAGCAAAAGGAGGAGGTCAACGTCATGGATACGCTGAACCTTGCCGCAAGCGGACTGAGCGTCTCGACCGACGATGGCTGGACAATCACAATCACCGACCTGTTCGGCGACGAAAACCGGTTCCTTGCAGGCGTGACGGTCGAAGCCCCGGAGGGGACGGTACTTGACCGCCCGGACTATCAGCTGGTCATGTCGACCAAAGGCACGCCGCACACCCTGAGCCCGGAAATGCTGGACGATCCGGATATGACGGCTGACGGTCAGATGCTCCTTGATGGGTACTTGCAGGGGAACCGCTGGTGTGCGGATCAAATCGTGGACGAGGACCCCGCCGACAACCGCGTTTCCTTTGTTTTCGATGAACCGCTGATCTTTTATACAGACGGCGTAAATGTCAGCTTTACCTTTGACCATCTGCGCTGGAACGAGCCGCGCCCCACTCCCGAAACCAGGGCGCGCGACACGATCCATGTAGTGAAGGAATTCGGCGTTTCGATCCCGAACGTATCGACCCACTTTTCAACCAACGGCTACCATTTGACGCCCAACGTTACGGTAGACGCCTTTGAAGGTTCCGCGACCCTGAGCCGGTTCACGCTGACGCCGCTTTCCATCTCCTATGAGTTGACCGGCGACACGGTGAAGGCGCAATTGTTCGATGTTTTCGATTTCTTCGGCTCAGATGCCTATGCGCAGATGTCGGACGAAGAAGCGGAAGCCTATTTGAACCGCTTCCAGCCGACCCGCAAGGAACGCTTTGTGAAAGAAAACTATCCCGCGCCGGTCTGGGGCTGGCAAAACGTCTGGTATAAAGATATTCCCGTCGTCGTCCACTTCAAAGACGGCACTTCACAGGAGATCGTCTTTGAAAGCTCCGGTTCTGCCGAAGTTCTCGCGGAAAGAGACCCGAAAACGCACAGCATTTCCGTTTCTCGCACCTTTGAGAACGTTTTTGACCTGAACCAAATCGATTATCTCACTGTCTGCGGTGTGCGGGTTGAGCTTCCCGCCGCTTCCTGACAAGGACGCAAAAAAGCATCCGGCCCAGCAGCCGGATGCTTTTTTGCGATACGCCCGTTCTTAAGCAAATCACCGTATTCAACCGCCCCGTCCGCCGTCGCTCTGGCGGGCGGGGCGGCTGAATACGCGATCGAATACGCCCCCCTTCCCCGCCGCAGCGGCACTGAAGTTTTTACTCGATTTTTTTACAAAAAAATCGCGGGTGC
>CAJUGU010000008.1 GCA_910586105.1 uncultured Eubacteriales bacterium
ATCAACCATTCTTACTTTTGTAAATTACTGGATATTTTATGAAACTGCCGTGCCTGCGGCGCAGATCGGGGTTTTCATTTTGGCGAAGATATGGTATGATAAACAGAATAGTGTTGCGCCCATGCGGCCGATCCGACGGCGGCGCAGAAGAAGGGAAGGCCGATATGACACCAAAAGAGGCGTTGAAAAAATATTTCGGATACGACGGGTTCCGCCCGTATCAGGGCGAGTTGATCGAGGAGATCCTCGCAGGGCGGGACGTGCTGGGCGTGATGCCGACCGGCGCGGGGAAATCCCTGTGCTATCAGATCCCGGCGCTTTGCCTGCCTGGACTGACGCTTGTAGTATCGCCGCTGATCTCGCTGATGCAGGATCAGGTCGCCGCGCTGGGGCTTTCCGGCGTTTCCGCCGCGTGCCTGCACAGCGCGCAGAGCGAAGCGGAGCAGCGGGAGGTCTTCGCCCGCGCGTTTGATGGGGGATACCAGCTGCTGTATGTTGCACCGGAACGGCTGGAAACGGCCGGTTTTCGCACCTTTTGCGCAGAAAATCCGCCGGTTCTGGTGGCGGTTGACGAGGCGCACTGTATCTCACAATGGGGGCAGGATTTCCGACCAAGCTACCTGCGGCTGCCCGCGCTGTTGGAGGGGCTGCCCGTCCGCCCGCGGATCGCGGCCTTCACTGCGACGGCGACCGAGGTCGTCCGGGAGGATATCGCGCGGCTGCTGACGCTGCGCGACCCGTTCGTCCTGGTTTCCGGTTTCGACCGTCCGAACCTGCGGTTCGGCGTACATGCCACGACCGGCCCGAACCAGAAAAAGCAGGCGCTGCTGCAATACTTGAAGGAGCACCCGGGGAAAAGCGGTATCGTATACTGCTCCACCCGGAAAACGGTCGACGAGGTCTGTGCGCTGCTCGTCGAACGCGGGCTTTCCGCCGGACGCTATCACGCGGGGATGGACGGCGAGGAGCGGCGGCAGATGCAGGAGGATTTCCTGTACGACCGGATTTCCGTGATGGTCGCGACCAACGCGTTCGGGATGGGCATTGACAAATCCAACATTTCCTTTGTGCTCCATTTCAACATGCCGCAGGATCTGGAAAGCTATTATCAGGAGGCCGGACGCGCCGGGCGCGACGGGGAACCGGCGGAATGCCTGCTGCTTTATAGCAAACAGGACGTGCGGACGGGGGAATTTCTGATCTCGCATAGCCGGGAGGCCGACAGCGAGCTGGATGAGGAAGCGCGGGAGCGCGTCGTTGCGCAGGCGCGCGAACGGCTGCGGCAAATGACCTATTACAGCACGACGACCGGTTGTCTGCGCGCTTTTTTCCTGCGGTATTTCGGCGAAGACCCGCCCAGGACCTGCGGGAACTGTTCCAACTGCCTCGCGGAGCGCACGCCGCAGGATATCACGATTGAAGCGCAGAAGATCGTTTCCTGCGTGTACCGCCTGCGCCAGCGCGGACGGGCGATCGGCAAAAGACTGATTGCGGACATCCTGCGCGGATCCAAAAGCGAGCGCATCCAGTCGATGGGGTTCGACGGCCTTTCGACCTATGGCATCATGAAGGACACGCCCCGCCGCACGATCGTGTATTTGATCGAACTTCTGGCGGAGGAGGGGTATTTGACCGATACCGGCGGCGAATATCCGGTCATACAGCTGAACGCGCGCTCGAATGAGGTCATTCGCGAGCGCCGCCCGGTGACGGCGATCCTGCGGGAGGATCTCGCCAAAGAAAAGGTGAAGCCGGAGCCGCGTGCGCCGCGCGCCAGTCGGGAGATCCCGGAGGGAGACAGTGAGCTGTACCGCCGTCTTGCAAAGCTGCGCGCCGAGCTGGCAAATCAGGCGAATGTGCCCGCGTATATGGTATTTTCCAACGCGACGCTGCGGGAGATTGCCGCGCAGGCGCCGCATACCGACGCCGCGTTGCTGGAGGTACCCGGCGTCGGCGAGGTCAAGCTGGGCCGGTATGGCCGCGCCTTCCTGAACTGCATCGCCGAATACGAGGCCGAAAAGCGGCAGGGCGCTCCCTGAACTGCGCGGATCTGGAAAAAAAGCGTCCAATGCCCTGCATTGGACGCTTTTTTTCGCGGGAAACGCCTGTTTTCCAACTTTTTTCGGGTCCAAAAGGGTTGACGAAGGCCATACCTCAGGTGTTAGAATAGACGGGACGGAGCGAGGGCCCCGCGGGGCTGTGTTCCAAAGATTTACATGGATCTTGAAGGGAGAAAAAACTTTGAAAAAGACGATCATTTCGAGCCTGTTGGCCGCGTCGATGCTGTACACTGTCGGAACGCCTGCAATGGCTGCCAGGGCCGGCTTTACCGATGTTCCGGAGAATGCCTGGTACGCGGAAGCGGTTCAATTCTGCGTGGAAAACGACCTGATGAGCGGAACGAGCGCGACCGAATTCGCGCCGAACACGACGATGACCCGTTCGATGCTGGCGGCGGTGCTGTATCGCCGCGCTGGTTCGCCGGCGGTCAGCGGGAAAAACCTGTTTTCGGACGTTGCGGACGGCGCATGGTACACCGATGCAGTGATCTGGGCGCAGCAAAACGGCCTGATCAGCGGCTACGGCGACGGCCTGTTCGGAACGGCTGATCCGGTAACCCGTGAACAGATCGCGTCCATCCTGTGGCGCGCTGCGGGTTCGCCCGCAGCGGAAGCGGGGGAGGACTTCGCGGATGAAACGGCGATCTCGGCCTTTGCGGCGGCTGCGGTCGACTGGGCGCGCGCCGAAGGGATCGTCAGCGGTAAGACCGGCAATCTGTTTGACCCGAAGGGCAGCGCGACCCGCGCGGAAGTAGCGTCGATCCTGATGAACAGCACGCCGGAGACCCCGGACGAAAACCCGGATGGTACGGAGAATCCGGACGGCCCTGAAAACCCGGATGGAACGGAAACCCCAGACGGAACCGAGAATCCGGATGGAACCGAAACCCCGGACGGCTCTGAGAAGCCGGATGGAACCGAAACCCCGGACGGCCCCGAAAAGCCGGATGGAGCCGAAACCCCGGATAGCTCTGACGATTCAGAGGAGACGGAAAACCCGGCCGGCTCCGAAAATTCGGGCGAGACCGAAAAGCCCGACGATTCCGAAAAGCCGAATGAGACCGGAAACCCGGACGATTCCGAAACCGGTGACGGGACAAAGGGTTCGGATGCTGCGCAGGCTTCGTTGGACGCAGAGGATTCGATCACCTGGGGCTGATGGCAGGCAGGCCAAAGCTCAGAACGGAAAAGGCAGCCAGAGGAGCATTCCCGGCTGCCTTTTTTCAGTTTTCGCCATAACGGAAGAAGAGCCCCTCCGAGGCGGCGAGCTGTTCGGACAGCTCGCGCAGGGGCTTGCCCGCGTTGTAAAGCGTAAGCACCTGTTCGCTGGCGGTCAAAAGCGCGTTTTCGCTGGTCAGAAGAAGGCTGACCCAGCCGCTGCCGAGGCAGGCATCCCGGATCGCCGGGAAAAGCGCCTGTGGCAGAACAGCTGCCAGATGCCGGATGCCTCCCGGATGGCTTCAAAGTCGAAATAACAAACCAGCCTGAGCGCGACGCGTGCCAGTCGTTCTGCCAGCCGTTGCCGTTCGCCGCCGGCCAGAAGCTGCGGTTCCAACAGTGAAAACAGCTCGCCGCGGGCGGGAGGCACGCGCATTGGCATAAAATCGAAGACCCAGCACGTTTTTTGTTGCAGGGAGTCGGTTTTTTGAAGGATTTTTTCGATCTCCATGAGAACCTCTGAAAAGCTATGGGTTTGAACAATCAGGTTTTAATTACAGTTTAGAATACTCCTCATCCGAAACGGGCTCGCACCACTCCGTTTTTGTGGCTTCGCCCGGGATTTCCACCGCAAGGTGGACGAACCAGCTGTCGGCGGCGGCGCCGTGCCAATGCTTCACGCCCGCCGGGATCTGCACTACGTCGCCCGCCTGAAGGGCGCGGGCGGGCTGCCCCCACTCCTGATACCAGCCAGAGCCGCTGGTGCACAGCAGAAGCTGTCCGCCGCCGCTGGCGGCATGATGGATATGCCAGTGGTTGCGGCACCCCGGCTCGAACGTGACGTTGCCTACCGTGACCCCTTCGGTCGAGAGCATATTGAGATAGCTCCTGCCAACGAAGAATTCGCTGAAGGGGTTTTCCGGGCCACGGTCGAAGATGGCGCTGTTGCGTAATTCAGTCATGATAAAACATCCTTTCCAGATCGGTATCGATACCCTTATCTTACACCTTGAAGTAAGCTCCAAGTCAAGAGGTTTTTGCAAAAAGCAGGGAAAGGAGGTCGCGCCGCGCTTCAGAATGCTCCGGGCCGATCCGCGGAAAGGGCGGCTTTGGGCAACAGGGACAGGCGGGAACGCCGGTTTTGGGCAATAAAACAGCGCGGAAGCCACTTTTCAGCGGTTTTCCGCGCCCATTGCTGTTACGTTGGCGCACATTCACCTCAGGCCTGCGCCAGCAGATCCTCGACCACCTCGCGAAAATGAACGATCGAAACCTCACAGCGCGTCAGCGTTTCCGCCATACGACGCACCAGAGAGCGGTCTATCGAGATATCCGTGAGCTCGTCGAGTATACGGTCGCCCTCGACCGCAGCCAATCCGCAGAGACAAAACTCCCCGGAAGGCGTTTCGGTCAACACATATTGAGTCATAGTTTCGACCCTCCCGACGTACATTTTTTCCATATTTTATCGTATTCCACACGGTTTCTTTGTCGAAAATCGGCGAAAGGCCTTTAGCTAATTTTTACAAAAAAACCGCCCGAAATTCGCCGGACGGCTTTGTTCTTGAATTTAAAATGCCTTTTTAAAAGAGTTTGCGGGCCTTATTTTAAAAGCATTTCTTCGACCAGCGCGCATCCGTCTCTGATGCAGTCCGGGCAGCTGCGCAGGACCTTGCCTGTTTCAACGCCCTTGAGTTCGCGGCAGAGCATCGTCCCATTCTGCTTCGCGAAAGCCTGCCCCATTGCGCGGGTCAGCTGATAGGTCTGTCCTTTGGTCGTGCCGGGCGCGTCCGTCCCCGCGCTGCACTTGACGCCCGCCAGCATAAATCCGCCGGTCAATGCGCCGCATACCTCCATCAGCCCCATGCCCAGGCCGAAACCTTCCGCCATTTTGTAGGCGGTCGACTCGTCCAGCCCGAACAGGTCACAATAGGCACATACGACCGCCTGCGCACAGTTATATCCTTTCTCGTGCAAAGCGATCGCCCGTTCCTGGCGTTCCTCCATAGAAAGCCTCCTTTCCTCGTTACCGGCCACTGGCCATATTTTTAATATGGAGTGGATTTATAAAGCTCCATGATCGCGTCGAAGATCGCCTTCGCCTCCGCTTCCAGTTCCTGCGGCTCGTCGATCAGCAGGATGTCCTTTGCATTATCAATGAAGCAAAACTCACTAAGTACCGCCGGGATGCCATATTCCCCGGCAACATAGACCATGTAAAGGGAATCGCTTTCCTTCATGCCGCGGTTGGTCAGACCGTTGTTCATGGCCATATAAGAACGCAACAAGCGCTTACCCAGCGACTGGCTGGTGATGCAGGGATCGTCGTTGCCGTCCACGCCGGCCTCGGGCGAGAGCTTGGCGGGCTGCACATAGACCTCGCTGCCGGTACCGACACGGGTCTCAACGCCGTTGTGGTGGATGCTGAGCACCAGATCGAGCTCGCCTTCCTCGCAAAGATCGCGGACGAGCTGCTTACGGTCAGGGCCGACCAGTGTGGTCGAAGTGTCCGAACGGGTCAAGATGACGCGCACGCCCTGCGCTTCCAGCATTTCCTTTAAATCGTTCGCGACGTGCATGTTGGTCACGTTTTCGTCCTGTTTGGTGTCCGGATTAAAGCAGCCGGGGTCGGTGCCGCCGTGGCCCGGGTCGAGCAGGATGGTCAGCACGCCGTCAATCTTCGGCCCGATCCACGGGTATTCTGGCTCGGTCGGCTCCTCTTCCGGATCCGCAGGGGTTTCCGGCGTCAGCGGTGCAAAGGGGATGCCGGACGGGAGCTGTGAGGAAGACCCCGCATCGGCGTCCGGGACGATCCCGGTATCGGTGCCCGTATCATTGTCTTTCACGGTCGCCTCGTCCTGATCTTCCTCCTCCGGATTCTCTGCAACGGGAGGGGGAACCGGATCGGTCATGCTGTCGATCACGACGGTGTTGGTATCCTTGTCCCAATCGACCTCGAAGCCAACGATCGGGGCCACGTCGCGGATGCGGTAATAATTATTGTTGTTGATGTTGAACCCGGTCATCTGCACAAGCTGTCCGTTGAGCCGTACATCGCTGTAGGAGGGGACGAACTTGTAGATAGAAGCGCTGCCCGAAGGGAGCAATTCACTGCCGGTGGCGGTATAATCCCGGCCCGAAAGCATGCTGATGCAGGCGTACTGATCGTCCCAGACGACATCGAAAGCAGCGCCTTTGCCGGTCAGCAGGTAGGCGAGGTCGCGCAGCTTATAATAATTTTCCTGATTGATGCAGTATCCTTCCGGGGAAACCAGAAGGCCGTCCACGGCAACGTTGGAGGTCGATTGGGAAAGGTTCAAACCGCTCACGGTCATGGGCGTGACTGCGGTGACCGGGGCGGGGGATACTTGCAGCGCGGACTCCGCGATCGAAGCATTTTGTTCCAGATCATCGGATGGGGCCGCCGAAGCGGGCAGGATGAACAGCGCGAGCAGCAGCAGCGCTGAGGGAAGGATTCGTTTTTTCATTGGATATTCCTCGATATCGTGTCGAATAAGGATCTATATACATAGTATACCATCGAAAACGGCTGAAATCAAGGGGCGTATCGAAATCCGGACAAGATTGTAACAATTTGGTTACAATCCTTGGGAATCCTTGGAAAACCTCAGAAAAAAACGCGGAAGACCCCGGACAAAGGGGAAAACGATCGGAAACGGATCGGAAAAACTTCACAAAGCCCCGCGCGAGCTGGCGGAAGATCGATAGAAAAGGTGAACGTCCGATATTCCGATCGGATTTCGGTATTTCGGTAAAAATGGGCTGACGCGCCTGCGCGGGACTCCACAGGGGAGCCGCCGGACGGGCGCGTCGGTATGCTTCGGACGCGCGCCTGCGGCCGCAGACCGCTGGGCTGGCGCGTCTTTTTGAATGGTAACAATACCTTGGGATCTGCAAGCGCGGCCAATATCCCAAGTGCATGCAAAGCTCTTCGAGCCGTTCGACGGGGAAGGGCGGCAGAGGCTTCATCGCGATCGACATGAGCTTCATGGGGTTATCGTCCGCCGCTATGCGGTTGGAGTGCAGGATCCCGCAGCGGCGACATCGGAAAAGACGGCTACAGCAATCGCTTGCCGCAGGCCGGGCAGCGGGCGTCGTCAAAATCGTGCATGGCGCCGCATTCCGGGCAGGGGGCTTGCACAAGATCCTGCGCCAGTTCGTCTTGTGGGCGGACGGCGAAGAATTCCAGCTTGCCGCAGCTTTGGCACAGGAAGACCTCCGTTTCCAGGGAGCCGGAAACGATGTGATCCCAAGCGCCGCCCCAGACGGTCGCCTGACCCAGCTGGAGTTTTTGGATCCCCAAAGAAGACATACCTGCTCTGCAGTGAGGGCAATTCATAATACGCGGTTCGCCTCCAAACGACCCCAAGCGGTCGGAAATTTTGCCCTGCGCAGGGTCGTGCCTGCGAAACGGCGGGGCATGGAACGGACCCGGTCCGACCCAAGCGGGCGCTTTTCAAAAAGTCCCAGCCGGCAGGCGTCGGTTGACGCCCGCCGGGGGCGGTCAGTCGTTGAGGTAGTTTTGTACAAGCTCCTGCATCAGTTCGTCGCGGTCGATGCGGCGAATGAGGGAACGCGCGTTATTGTGGTTGGTGATATATGTCGGATCTTCGGAGAGCAGATAGCCAACGATCTGATTGATCGGATTGTATCCTTTTTCCTTCAGCGCATCGTAAACCGTGGTCAAAATACGCTTCATCTCCTTATTGGTATCATCGATCAAGCTAAATTTTCTCGTTCCGTCAAGCATTGCGGCTCTCTCCTTTCATAAAAATAATTTTCCGGCGGGTGCAGCCAACCCGCAGCCGGAGGGGCGTGCGTTGAGTTCCAATACTCCCCACCACTAGAATAATACAAAAATCGCGATTTGTAAAGAGTTATCCGCGAAGAATTGCAGAAAATTCTGTTTCCAGCGCGCGGATGGCCTTCTGCATGGCGGCGTCGCATTCCTCGTCGGTCAGCGTGCGGTCGGACGCGCGCATCGAAAGGGAGTACGCCACCGATTTTTTGCCTTCCGGCACCTGGCTGCCGCGGTAAACGTCGAACAGCGTTACGCTCTCCAAAATGGAGCCTGCGGAGCTGCGGATCGCGGCTTCCAGGCTGGCGACCGGGACTTCGTCCGCGACCAGCACAGCGATATCCCTTGCGGAAGCCGGGAATTTCGGAAGCGGCTGATAGAGCTTCACGGTCGCGGCGCAGCCATACAGCGCGTCCATCGAGAGCTCGGCGGCGAGCACCTCGCCGGAGATGCCGAAGCCCTTGGCAACGGCCGGGTGGATCGTGCCAAACGTACCCAGCAGCGTTTCTCCCGAGAAGACCTTCGCGCAGCGCCCCGGATGATAGGAGGGGTTCGCGGCGTCCGCTGTAAAGCGGACATCCTTCACATCCAGCCGGCGGCAGAGCGCTTCGATCACGCCCTTGAAGGCGAAGAAGTCCAGACGGCCATAGCTGCCCAGCGTCAGGATGCGCGCTTCGTGCGGCAGCTGTTCCGCGTTGACCTTGCCGTTTTCCACGACCGGCGTATAGATTGTGCCGATCTCATAGAGGGAGACCGCCGGGTTCCGGTGCGCATAGTTGTGCGCCAGCGCGTCCAGCATGGAAGGCAGTACGGTGGTGCGCATGATCGAAAAGTCTTCGCCCAGCGGGTTGGTGATCGTCACCGACAGGCGGCGCGGATCGTCCGCAGGCAGCGCGATGCTGTCATAGATCCTGGGGCTGACGAAGGAGAAGGTCATGGACTGGTCGAAGCCTGCCGACAGGCAAACGTCGCCCGCCGTCCGCTCCATACGCTGGCGGAGGCTCAGGCCGCCCTGGACGGTCTCGCCCGCATACAGCCGGGTCGGGATGTTGTTGTAGCCATAAATGCGCGCGACTTCCTCCGCGAGGTCGCACATACGCTCGATATCCGTGCGGAACGAAGGGACGGTCACGGTGCCGCCGTCGACCTTGAAATACAGGCGTTCGAGGATTGCCTTCTGTTCGTCCGCGGAAAGCGTTAAGCCGAGCAGGGCGTTCATCTTGTCCGGCTCGAAGGGCAGGGTCTTGGGCTCCGGCGCGGAGAAGTCCACGTCGATGATGCCGTCGATGACCTCGCCCGCGCCAAGCTGTTCGACCAGCTCGCAGGCACGCAGCACGGCGGGCAGGGTGTTCTTGGGGTCAAGCCCCTTCTCGAAGCGGCCCGAGGCTTCGGTGCGCATCCCGAGCGCCTTTGCGGTCACGCGGATGGTCGCACCGTGGAAGCAGGCCGATTCAAAGACGACCGTTTGGGTCGTGTCGGTGATTTCAGAGTTTGCGCCGCCCATGACGCCTGCGATCGCGACCGGCTTGGAGCCGTCGCAGATGGCGAGCATTTCCGGGGTGATGGCGCGCGACTGTCCGTCCAACGTCTGGATGGCTTCGTCCGGCTGGGGACGGCGGACCACGATCTGACCGTCTGCAAGGCAGGCGTAGTCAAAGGCGTGCATGGGCTGCCCATATTCCAGCATGACGTAGTTGGTGATATCCACAATGTTGTTGATTGGGCGCACCCCGGCGGCGTGCAGGCGCTGGCGCATCCAAGAGGGGGAAGGCTCGATCTTGATGTTTTTCACCAGCTTTGCCGTGTAGCGCGGGCAAAGCTCCGGCTCCTTGACATCGACCGAAAGGTGCTCGCGGATATCGCCGCCGCAGCCCTTGACCTGCGGCTCCGGGATTGAGAGCGGGCGGTCGAAGGTCGCAGCCGTTTCGCGCGCCAGACCAATGACGGAAAGGCAATCCGGACGGTTGGAGGTGATCTCAAAATCGGCGACCAGCTCGTCAAGGCCGAGCACTTTACGGATATCGTCGCCCGGCTCCGCGCTTTCCTCGTCCAGGATGAAGATGCCGTCCTCAATGCAGTGCGGGAATTCTGCCTGCTGCGCGTGCAGATCGGCCAGCGTGCAGACCGCGCCGCGCCCGGTATCCACTGCGACGAAGTCGTCTTCATGGATGTTGGCGCAGCCGGTCGCGACCGTCTCGCTGCCGCTGCCGAGGTCGACCGTCAGCTCATACTGGGAATATCCGGTCGTTTTGACCGCAAGGACCTTCGCGGCGCAGACCTTGCCGAAGATCTTGAGGCCGGGGAAGAGCGTTTCCGGCAGGGAGGGCTTTTCGCCCTTCAAGCAGGCGTAATCGTTCAGGATCGCGGCGGCGCGGATCTGCGCGTAGGGGGCGTTGTGGATGTCGAGCGCCAGCTCCTTCAATGAGCAGAGCATGCCGTTGGACTGCTCGCCGCGCAGCTTACCCTTGGTGATCTTGATCCCCCCGGGAAGGGTCGACTTGTGCTTGGCGACCGGGATCCGATCGCCGACGTGGATGTTCCAGGCGCCGGTGCAGATCTGGATGGTCTCCCCGCCGACGTCGATCTGGCAGATCCACATGTGGTCGGAATTGGGGTGGCGCGTCAGCCCGGCGATCCGGCCGACGACGACGTTTTCGATCTCCGCGCCGAGCGAAACGACTTCTTCCACCTTGGAGCCGGACATGGTGAGCGCGGCGTCATATTCGCGCGGGGTGACGCCTTCGATGCTGGTATAATCAGAAAGCCAGGAAAGCGGCAGTTTCATGATAGTATTTCCTCCTCTTCCTCATATTAAAACTGTTCCAGGAAACGGATGTCATTTTCATAGAACAGGCGGATGTCGTCGATCTTGAACCGCCCCATGACCGTGCGCTCCAGGCCGACGCCGAACGCGTAGCCGGAATATTCCTCCGGGTCGATGCCGCACATCTCGAGCACGTGCGGATGCACCATGCCGCAGCCAAGGATCTCGATCCAGCCCTCGCCTTTACACAGGCGGCAGCCTTCGCCGTGGCAGCGGTAGCACTGGATATCCATTTCCGCGGAGGGTTCGGTGAAGGGGAAGTGGTGGGGACGGAAGCGGACGACGGTTTCGTCGCCGTAAAGGCGTTTTGCGAACAGCTCCAAAATGCCCTTGAGGTCGCTCATGGCGATGCCCTTGTCAACGACCAGACCTTCGATCTGGTGGAACAGCGGGGAATGGGTTGCGTCCGAGGCGTCGGAACGGTAAACGCGGCCGGGCGCGATGATGCGGATCGGCGGCTTCTTTTTCTCCATCGTGCGCACCTGCATGCCCGAGGTCTGGGTGCGCAGCACGACGTTCTCCGAAATATAAAAGGTATCCTGCGTGTCGCGCGCCGGGTGATCCTTCGGGATGTTGAGCGCTTCAAAGTTATAGTAATCGAGCTCGACCTCGGGGCCGTCGGCGACCGAGAAGCCCAGGCCGATGAAGATGTCCTTGATCTCGTCGAGCACCAGATCCAGCGGGTGCTTGTGGCCCAGCGCGGCGCCGGTACCGGGCATGGTCACGTCGAGCGTTTCCGCCTTCAGGCGGGCTTCCATCGCGAGCGCAGAGAGCTTCTCGCGCTGCTCGTCAAGCGCTTGCTCGACGGCGGCGCGCACGTCGTTGACCAGCTGGCCAATGGCGGGACGCTCTTCGGGGGAAAGGCTTTTCATGCCCTTAAGCAGGGCGGTCAGCTCGCCCTTTTTGCCAAGGAATTTGACGCGGACGGCGTCAAGGTCGCGGGCGTTCGCGGCGGCAGAAAGCTCCTGCTTTGCGCTCGCGAGGATCGCTTCGAGCTGCTGTTTCATTCATGTACACTCCTTTTTGATGATGTGGGGCGGCGGAAATAAAGAAGCCCCCGTCCTGCGTTTAGGACGAAGGCTGTAAGGCTTCCGTGGTACCACCTAAATTCGCGGCAACGCGCCGCGCACTTAATCGCGCCCGCCAATCCCTGTAAAGGCAGCGGGCTTCACAGCCCGATAACGGGGGCCGGTCGGGGCGGCTTACTGGTCAAGGTTCGGCGGCCCTGCTCGCAGGGGAACTTCCGGGAAACGCCTTTGGGGCGGCTTACAGCCGATGGCCGCCGTTCTCTGGGCAAAGGGAGGTCTCGCGTACTTTTCCTGGTCCATGCAGTTTTTCAATATCGTTTAATACTATACCATGTTTTTGGATCGATTGCAAGGGGGGAACTGCATTTTACACGGCAAATTTTCGCCGCGCTGACGAAGGCCGGACTCGGGCGCGGCGCGTGTTTGTCTGGCCCGGCTGTTTTTCAGCGGCAGTGCGGGGAATTCCGCCGCGCTATTGACAAGTTGACGACTTTCCGGTAAGATAAAGAATAGAAAAGGATCGCAGAGCCATGGAGTTGGTTCGATGAAGTCGTAGGCTGCTGGGCGGCTGGCTGCGGCGCCTCCCATGAGGGAGCTGCGCAGCCGCTGGGAAAGCGGCTTTTTTGTGGGAAAGGAGCTTAAAAATGAACGCTGACGTTGTAATTGTCGGAGCGGGCCCCGCAGGGATCTTTACCGCGCTGGAAATGCTGCGGAAGGGCAGCAGGAAGAAGATCGTCCTGATCGAAAAAGGACAGCCCATCGAGCGCCGCGCCTGCCCGAAAAGCAAAACGAAGAAGTGCATGAACTGCCGTCCTTATTGCCATATCACGACCGGCTTTTCGGGCGCGGGCGCGTTTTCGGACGGTAAACTTTCCCTCAGCTGCGAGGTCGGCGGCGAGCTGCCGTCCCTGATCGGGGAACCGCTCGCGCAGGAAACGATCGATTACACCGATCAGATCTATCTGGAATTTGGGGCGGATGAACGCGTCGAGGGCATCAGCAACACCGACGAGGTGAAGGACATCCGCAAGCGCGCGATCCAGGCGGGGCTCAAGCTGGTCGACTGCCCGATCCGGCACCTCGGCACCGAAAAGGCGCAGGAGATCTACCGCGCCATTCAGGAACACCTGCTGGCGAACGGGGTCGAGATCCTGTTCGGTTGCCAGTGTGAAAACATCCTTCTGGAAGGGGACGTCTGTCGGGGCGTGTACATCTCGGACGGCAAGATGGAACGCGAGATTCGCGCGGAACATACGATCATTGCGACTGGGCGGCGCGGCGCGGACTGGCTGGAACATATCTGCGCGGAACACAACATTGCGCATAAGCCGGGGACGGTCGATATCGGCGTGCGCGTCGAGGTGCGCAACGAGGTCATGGAGCACGTGAACAACGTCCTTTATGAATCCAAATTGATTGGATATCCAAAGCCTTTTAAAAATAAGGTGCGCACCTTCTGCCAGAACCCGGGCGGCTTCGTCAGTCAGGAAAATTATGACAACGACCTCGCGGTCGTCAACGGACATTCGTATAAGGATCTGAAATCGTCCAATACCAACCTCGCGATTTTGTGTTCGCACAATTTTTCGGAGCCGTTCAATCAGCCTATCGAGTATGCGCAGAAGATCGGCGAACTGACTAATATGCTTGGCGCGGGGCGCATCCTCGTGCAGCGTTATGGCGACATTTTGGACGGTAAACGCACCTGGGACAAGGAGCTTTCGCGCTCCAATCTGCGTCCGACTTTACCGGACGCTGTGGCAGGCGATATCACGGCGGCGATGCCTTACCGCGCAATGATCAACATTTTAGGGTTCATGCAGGCGGTTGACCATGTCGTGCCGGGATTCGCGTCAGTGGAAACCCTGCTGTATTCGCCCGAGCTGAAGTTTTATTCCAACTGCGTCAAGATGGACGCTGAATTTAACACGAATGTAAAGGGTTTGCATTGTCTGGGGGATTCCAGCGGCTGGACGCGCGGACTGATGATGGCGTCCGCAATGGGCGTACTGATGGGACGCAGATTGGTGTAAAGGTCAAAGCCAGCGCCGGAACCGTCGGGCGCTGAGCGGGCCGGGATGGAAACCGTTCCTGAAAAGCGCCGAATGATAAGTCGCAGTAAAAGCCGTTCCCGCCCAAACATCAAATGGTAAAGTACGGTAAAAAGCCGTCTTCGGTTCAAATCCTGGACGAAAGCTGTAATAACAACGCGCCATGTATGCATACCGCGTACATGGCGCTTTTTTACATTGCTCCAAAGAAAAGCCTTTCGCTCAGGGCAAGTTTTCTTCGCCCCATTGCTTCATATGCTCAAAAACAGGGAGAAAACTCTTCCCAAGGCCGGTAAGCTCGTACTCCACATGGGGCGGCACTTCCTGGAAATCGTGACGGATCAAAAATCCGTCTGCTTCCAGCTCACGGAGCTGCTTGGTCAGACTCGATTCCGTGATATCGCCGATTTGTCTGCGAAGCGCTCCGAAACGGCGCACGTCCCGGAACCCGATATAATACAGGATCTCGATCTTCCATTTCCCGCCCAGAATCTTTTGTATGGTCGAAACGGTTTTGCACCGTTCGACCGCCAATGCGCTCTTTTTCACGTCGGACACTCCCTTCCGGAACAGTATACCACGCGCGCCGGAAAAAAGCAATGCACGCGCTGACGCGCGGGTACTGCAAAAAAATACCGTACTTGAAAAAAACTTGTACCCGGCTATAATGAGCACATACCAACGAAAAGGAGCGGTGTTTTATGCACTACACAGGAACTATTTGGCGTCCGCCCTATGAAGCGGATTCGCTTTTGCTGGAAGTTACGGCGGGCTGCACGCATCATCGATGCAAATTCTGCACGTTATATAGCGATTTGCCATTCCCGTTCCGACTGTCGCCGATGGAAGACGTCGAAAGCGATCTGCGGGAGGCGCGCAGCGCCTTTCAACGCTGGGGAGGCCGAAGCGTCGACCGGGTGTTCCTGACCGGGGCAAACCCCTTCGTACTGTCTTATGAAAAGCTGAAGGCGATCGCGGAGCGGATCGGGGAACACCTTCCGAGGGTCAAGACGATCGGCGCCTTTGCACGGATCACGGATATCGCGCCCAAAACCGACCAGGAGCTTGCAGCGCTTGGCGCGATGGGTTACGACGGCCTGACGATCGGGGTCGAGACCGGCGACGACGAAGCGCTCGGCTTTATGAATAAGGGCTACGCGTCTGCCGATATCATCCGGCAATGCCAGCGGCTGGACGCCGCAGGCATTCATTATAACTTCTTTTATCTGGTGAGCATTTCCGGCGCAGGGCGCGGAGAGCTTGGCGCAAGATTGACCGCGGAGGTCTGCAACCAGCTGCATCCGACGCTGATCGGCGCGAATATGCTTACGATCTATCCCGACTCCGAGCTTTTCGCCGAGATCCAGCGCGGGAATTGGCAGGAGGAGAGCGAACTGGAAAAGTACCGCGAGATGCGGACGCTGATCGAAAATTTGCAGATCCCTGTGATCTTCGCGGCAATGGGCGCTTCCAATGCCTACCAATTCCATGGGAAATTGCCCCGGGACCGCAAAAAACTGCTGGCCTTCCTCGACAAGATCATCGGGAATACCAGCGAAGCGGAATTGCAGCGCTATCGAAAAAGCGTGCATCATTTATGAAGGGAGTGGCAATCCATGCACTTTACAGGAAGGACGTGGCGTCCTCCCTATGAAGCCCACACGCCGATTTTGCAGGCCGCTTCCGGCTGTGCCTATCAGCAGTGCCGGTTTTGCAGCCTGTACCGGGGCGAGCCTTTCCGGATGTCGCCCATGGATGAATTCGAGACCGACCTGGCCGAGCTCAAAACCTGCCAGCCGTATGCCCGCAGGGTCTTTTGGACGGGGGCAAACCCGTTCGCCATGAGCTATGAAAACCTTCGGCTGCGGGCGTTGGTCACGCGGGAATACCTGATCAAATGCAAAACCATATCGATGTTTGCAAGTATCCGCGATATCAAGCCCAAGGACGTGCGGCAGCTCCGGAAGCTGAAGGCGGCGGGAATCGACGGGCTGACGATCGGTGTGGAAAGCGGCGACGACGAGACGCTTGCCCTTGCCAATAAGGGCTATACCGCGGCGGATATTTTGGAGCAGTGCCAAAAACTGGACGAGGCCGGGATGGAATATTACATTGTGTATATGACGGGCCTTGCCGGAAAAGGCGGCGGACGCCGCAACGCACGGAACAGCGCGGCGCTCTTCAGCCGCCTGAACCCATACTTTCTTTCCGTGGACTCGCTCACGCTGTTCCCGGACACCGAACTTTATCAAATGGCGCGGCAGGGGACGTTCATACCGGCTGGGGAAAAGGAACGCATCCGGGAACTGCTGACATTGATCGACGGCCTTCACATCCGCACGCACCTGCTTGCAAACACGATCTCGAACGTTGCGCCGGTAACGGCGTACCTCCCCTATGAACGTGAAAAGGTTGTGCGCGAGCTGCAATTTGTGTTGGATTGCGCCGACGAGGGGGAGATGCAGGCATACCGGCAGGGATTGAAGTCATTGGGATAAGGCCTGCGGCCGGAGCCGCAGCGATGGAGTGGGGGATCGGCGAAGCGGTACAGGATACCGGCGCGCAGCGGCGCTGCAACCGCGGGAGCGCAGGCGGCGGGGGTATCCGGCAAAAAGGTTTACGGCATTTCCTCGCGCGGGAGCACATACAGCTCCAAATCGTCGATTGCATCCTGACCGAGCGCGGTCAGCGCCATGCTCCCGTTTTCGATCTCCGGGACGGCGAAGCCGTCCGCCTGCGCGCAAAACTCTGTAAATGCAGGCGCGTTTACATATTCGGCGTAGTTGTGGCGGCTGAGCGGTTCGGTATAGCTGACCGAGATCAGCTGCAATTCGGCGAGCCGGTCCAGCAGCGCCGCCGTTTCCCGCACTGTGGACAGCGGATCCGCCGGCGTTATGAGGAATACGGGGGCGAGGGTTTCGCCTTCGCCGCCGCGCCCGTCCAGACGTCGCAGGGAGAACCGCGCCGCCGGGAGGAAGGGGAGCTCGGCAAAGCGGAGCAGGAAGCCGGCTTCCTTTCGGCGCAGGCGGATCTCCTGCCGTGTGCCGCAGGCCGCGCAGCAGCTTTTGCCGCAGCCTGCGCAGGAATGTGATTGGCAAGGCATTTTCTTTTCATCCTTTCATGCACAGTATGGCTGTAAAGCCGTAAAACTATCCCTAACTATAGCACAGATCGCCAGTGGCTGCAACTGGAGATCTGCGCTTTTTCCAAGCCCTGGATAATCGGCAATGCGACCGGCGACGAGGGATTTTTCCACCAATCAAGGCAAATTTTCTTGCCATACTAACGTATGGCAAGAAAATCGATACTCGCGTTCCGAAAAGCTTGCCGATCCTGCCACTCCGTCCCGCCGTCCTTTTGGCGGGACGGAGCCGCACGCAGAAACGGCTTTGACCGCACCGATCCCGCCCGCGGGCGAAAAAGGGATTCCAAAGGGACGAGTCCCTTTGGCGCCGTCCGCGTAGGACCGGGGTCCAGGGGCAGCGCCCCGGCGCCCGCCGCGTAGGCGAAGCAAACGGCAAGATTCAAGGTTCGCGGGTATAACGCAGAGCGGTGGAAAGAGAACCGCCGCCGGGAAAGGTGACAGAAAAGCGATAGGAGCGCCCGCAACGGGCGTTTTCTTGTGCAAATTCCTGCTTGCCCGCGCGCGGGAAATGATGTATAATGAAACCTAAATCACCGTTTTGAGGAGGTACCGGACACCTATGCCTGAAATCGTTATCCGTCCGGCGGAGGAAGCGGACGCGCCTGCGATGCTCGCGCTTTACGCGCCTTATGTGGAACAGACCACCGTTTCTTCAGAGTATGAAGCCCCATCGTTGGAGGAATTCCTGCACCGTCTGCGATCGTACACGGAGCAAATGCCGTGGCTGCTCTGCGAGATCGGCGGCGAGCTGGCGGGCTATGGCTATGCATCTCCGCACCGGTCGCGCGCGGGCTACCAGTGGTCGGCGGAGACTTCGATCTATGTCGCCCCGTCCTTCCATCGGCACGGCGTCGCGCGGGCGCTCTACTCGGCGTTGTTTGAACTGCTGACCGCGCAGGGATACTATAATATATTCGTCGGCATCACTTCGCCCAACGAGCGGAGCATCAAATTCCACAGCGCGATGGGCTTTGTGATCTCGGGATCTTATCAGGACAGTATGTTCAAGTTCGGGCTGTGGCGCGACGTGATCTGGATGGCAAAATCCCTCCGTCCGCACGATACCGAGCCGAGCCCGACCGTGCCGTTCCCGCAGCTGCGGGATACGCCGGTATGCGCGCGGATCTTATCGACCGCCGCAGGCTACATCCATCTTGCGCAGCGCGGGGAAAGATGATACAATCGTAGACAGGAACGATCGCGTAAAGGAGGATCATTGGAATGGCGAAGCAGATGGAAAAGGCGAAGCCTGATCACACGCACGGGGAGCATCGCAAACGGATGCGGGAGAAATTCCATAAAGACGGCAACAGCGCGGCGAAATTACACGACCATGAGCTGCTGGAAATGCTGCTGTATTATGTCAATCCCCGTGGGAATACCAACCCGCAGGCGCATTTACTGCTTAAGGAATTCCACGACCTGAAAGGCGTTTTGAACGCGCCTTATGAAAGCCTGCTGAGGATCGAAGGTATTGGGGAAAAAGCCGCCATCTTCCTGAAACTTTGCCATGAGTTTTTTGTCCGTGTGGAAAAGGAGAAAGAGGCGTGGCAGAAAGAAACAAAGAGGGTGACCTGCCGTAAGGACGCGGTCGATCTTTTCATAAGCCATTACAAGCAATGGGGCCAGGAACACCGGAATGAGGAGGTCGTGATGCTCGCGTGCCTGGACAATCAGGGGCGTGTGCTCACGGTCGAACGATTCCCGTCCGGGCAGGTCAATGCCAGCTCGCTGGACGTGCGCGGGATCGTCAGTAAGGCGATCGGCTGGAACGCGGCGGCGGTCATCCTTGCGCACAACCATCCGCACGGCTTGCCGACCCCCTCGCAGGCAGATATCGCGGCGACCCGCACGCTGCTGTCGACCCTTCGCAATCTGAAGATCGACCTGTTTGACCACGTCATTATTGGCGAGCATTATGAGGGGGGCTCGTTAATGGAGAGCGGCGCGATGGATCTGTTCGGTTCCAGACGCTCCGGCTGACCGGGGGCGCCGCGCACGGAGAGGAGGCATTTGATTTGGGAAAATTCAAGATCGTAAGCCCGTACCAGATGGCAGGCGACCAGCCTGCGGCAGTCGAGGCGCTTGTGGCAGGCGTGGAAAACGGCCTGACCGAGCAGACCCTCCTCGGCGTGACCGGTTCGGGCAAGACTTTTACCATGGCGAACATCATTGAGCAGACCCAGCGCCCAACGCTGGTGCTCGCGCACAATAAAACGCTTGCGGCGCAGCTTTGTTCGGAGCTGCGGGAGTTTTTTCCGGAAAACGCCGTGGAATACTTCGTTTCGTATTACGATTATTACCAGCCGGAGGCGTATATCGCCTCAACCGACACCTATATCGAAAAGGATTCCTCGATCAACGACGAGATCGACCGCCTGCGCCACTCCGCCACTTCGGCGCTGAATGAGCGGGAAGACGTGATCATCGTCGCGTCGGTCTCCTGCATCTATTCTCTGGGCGACCCGATCGATTATAAAAACATGGTCATTTCGCTGCGCCCGGGCACGATGAAGAGCCGCGACGAGCTGATCCGCAAGCTCATCGAGATCCAATATGAGCGCAACGACATCGCGTTTGAACGCAACCGCTTCCGGGTGCGCGGCGACGTGGTAGAGATCTGGCCCGCGTATTCCGACTGCGACTGCGTGCGCGTCGAGTTTTTCGGCGACGAGATCGACCGCATCAGCCAGATCAACCCGCTCACCGGCGCAGCGGTCTGTACGCTCAACCATGCGGCGATCTATCCCGCGAGCCACTACGTCACGCCTAAGGAAAAGCTGGCGGTCGCGATCAAAGAGCTGGAGCGCGAGCTGGAAGGACGCGTCGCGTGGTTCGAGGCGAACGGCAAGCTGGTGGAGGCGCAGCGCATCCGCCAGCGCACCCGCTATGACATCGAAATGCTGGAGGAGATCGGCTTTTGCAGCGGGATCGAGAACTATTCGCGCGTGCTGGCGGGCCGGGAGCCGGGCAGCGCGCCCTTTACGCTGATCGATTATTTCCCCAAGGATTTCCTGCTGATCGTGGACGAAAGCCATGTCACGCTGCCGCAGGTGCGCGCCATGTACCACGGCGACCGCGCCCGCAAGGAGAGCCTGATCGAAAACGGCTTCCGCCTGCCGTCGGCGCTCGACAACCGGCCGCTCAATTTTGACGAATTCAATGACCGCCTGAACCAGATTATTTATGTTTCGGCAACGCCGGGGGACTATGAGCGGGAGCGCTCGGGACAGGTCGTCGAGCAGGTCATCCGTCCGACCGGACTGCTGGACCCGGAGGTCGAGGTGCGCCCGATCGAGGGGCAGATCGACGACCTGATCGGGGAGATCAACACCCGCGCGGCGCGCGGGGAGCGCGTACTGGTGACGACCCTGACCAAGAAAATGGCGGAAGACCTGACCAGTTATCTGGAAGGCGTCGGAATTAAGGTCCGATATATGCACCATGACGTGAAGACCATCGAGCGTATGGAGCTGATCCGCGACCTGCGCCTTGGCATTTATGATGTGCTGGTGGGCATCAACCTGCTGCGCGAAGGGCTCGACCTGCCGGAGGTCTCGCTGGTCGCAATCCTGGACGCGGACAAGGAAGGGTTCCTGCGCTCCGAGACCTCGCTGGTGCAGACGATCGGGCGCGCGGCCCGCAATGCACAGGGGAAGGTCGTCATGTACGCCGACAACGAGACCGGTTCCATGCACCGCGCGATCTCGGAGACCAACCGCCGCCGCGCGCTGCAAATGGCCTTCAACGAGGCGCACGGCATCACGCCGAAGACTGTGCGCAAGAATGTGCATGACATCATCGAAATTTCCTCCGATGCCAAGGTACCGTCCGGCAGGGGGAAGAAGCTCAATAAGACCCAGGTTCAGGCGGAGATCACCCGCCTGACGCGCCAGATGAAGGAAGCGGCAAAGCTGCTGGAATTCGAGCTGGCCGCTGAGCTGCGCGACCAGATCAAGGCCCTTGAGGACGAGCTGGACGCGAAAAGCCGGCAAAAAGTTAGCGTGTTCGCGAAATCATAGGAAGGGAAGCATCCATGCAGGAGCATATTTATATCAAGGGCGCCCGGGAACACAACCTGAAAAATATCGATATCAAGCTGCCGCGCGATAAGCTGGTCGTGCTGACCGGGCTTTCCGGCTCTGGCAAGTCCTCGCTGGCGTTCGATACCATCTATGCGGAGGGGCAGCGGCGGTATGTCGAATCGCTGTCCAGCTACGCGCGCATGTTCCTCGGGCAGATGGAGAAGCCGGACGTCGATTACATTGACGGGCTTTCCCCGGCCATCTCGATCGACCAGAAAACGACCTCGAAGAACCCGCGTTCGACCGTGGGTACTGTGACTGAAATTTATGATTACCTGCGCCTGTTGTGGGCGCGGGTCGGGATCCCGCACTGCCCGAAATGCGGCAAGGAGATCCATCAGCAGACGATTGATCAGATCATCGACCGGCTGCTGGCGCTGCCGGAAGGGACGAAGCTGCAGATCCTTGCGCCGGTCGTGCGTCAGCGCAAGGGCGAGCATGTCAAGGTGTTTGCCGAAGCGCGGAAATCCGGGTATGTCCGTGTGCGCGTCGACGGCGAAATCTACGACCTTTCCGAGGACATCAAGCTCGAGAAAAATAAAAAGCATTCCATTGAGGTCGTCGTTGACCGCGTGGTCGTCCATCCAGCTGCGCCGGATGCGCACAGCCGTCTTGCAGACTCGGTGGAGACGGCCAGCGCGCTGTCGGGCGGGTTGGTGCTCGCCGATGTAATCGGCGGCGAAACGCTGAGCTTTTCGCAGAATTACGCCTGCGAGGACTGCGGGGTTTCCATTGAGGAGCTGACGCCGCGGATGTTCTCCTTTAATAACCCTTACGGCGCGTGCCCGACCTGTACCGGCCTGGGCGTACAGATGAAGCTGGATCCCGACCGCGTGATCCCCAACCCGAGCCTGTCCATCAAGGGCGGGGCGATCCAGGCCAGCGGCTGGTCGAACTGCGATCCCGGCACGATCGCGCGGATGTATTATGACGCGTTGGGGGAGAAGTATGGTTTCACGGTCGATACTCCTGTTGAGGAGATCGGCAAAGAAGGGCTGGATGCGTTGCTGTACGGCACCGGGCAGGAAGTGCTGGAGCTGTCGGTCAGCCGCTTCCAGGGCGGAAAGATGAAGCAGCCCTTTGAGGGCATCATCCCCAACCTGGAACGCCGTTACCGGGAGACTTCGAGCGAATATATGCGCGCCGAGATCGAGGAATGCATGAACGAGGTGCCCTGTCCGACCTGCGCCGGGCGGCGGCTGAAAAAGGAAATTCTTGCGGTGACCGTCGGCGGGCTGAATATTGCGGAATTCAGCGAGCAGTCGGTTGTAAAGGCGATCGCCTTTGCACAGTCGCTTGAGCTGACCGAGATGCAGCGTATGATCGCCGACCGCATCCTGAAAGAGATCCGGAACCGGCTGGGCTTTTTGCAGTCGGTCGGGCTGGAATATCTGACTCTTTCGCGCGCTTCGGCGACGCTTTCGGGCGGCGAGAGCCAGCGCATCCGGCTGGCGACACAGATCGGTTCGTCGCTGATGGGCGTGCTCTATATTCTGGACGAGCCGTCAATCGGGCTGCACCAGCGGGACAACGACAAGCTGCTTGCAACCCTCAAGCGGCTGCGCGACCTCGGCAACACCCTGATCGTCGTCGAGCACGACGAGGACACGATGTATGCGGCGGACTATATCGTCGATATCGGCCCTGGCGCAGGCGTCCACGGCGGCGAGGTCGTGTTCGCGGGTACGGTGGACGAGCTGCTCAAGTCGCCGAAATCGGTGACCGGGGCGTATCTCAGCGGGCGTAAAAAGATCCCGGTACCGGAGGTGCGCCGCAAGGGCAGCGGGAAATGGCTGACCGTGCGCGGCGCGGCGGTGAACAACCTTCAGCATACCGATTTTTCAATCCCGCTCGGTACGTTCACCTGCGTGACCGGCGTTTCCGGTTCGGGGAAGTCCTCGTTTGTCAACGAGATCCTGTACAAGCGGCTCGCCGCCGACCTCAACCGCGCCAAGACGCGCGCGGGCGCGCATGATTCGCTGGAGGGCGAGGAATTTCTTGATAAGGTCATCGAGATCGATCAGGCGCCCATCGGGCGCACGCCCCGCTCGAACCCGGCGACCTATACCGGCGTCTTTAACGATATCCGCGAGCTGTTCGCCTCGACGGCGGACGCGAAGGCGCGCGGCTACGGCCCTGCCCGGTTCTCCTTTAACGTCAAGGGAGGACGCTGTGAAGCGTGCAGCGGCGACGGCCTGCTGAAGATCGAGATGCACTTCCTGCCGGATATCTATGTACCCTGCGACGTGTGCAAGGGGAAACGCTATAATAAGGAAACGCTTGAGGTGCGTTATAAGGGCAAAAATATTTATGAAGTGCTCGAAATGACGGTCGATGAAGCGCTGATCTTCTTTGAGAACGTGCCTAAGATCGCCCGCCGGATCCAAACCATGCAGGATGTTGGGCTGGGGTATATCAAGCTCGGCCAGTCTTCAACAACGCTTTCCGGCGGCGAAGCGCAGCGCGCGAAGCTGGCGACCGAGCTTTCCAAGCGCTCGACCGGCAAGACCATTTATATCCTTGACGAGCCGACGACCGGGCTGCACGTCGCCGACGTCCACCGGCTGATCGACGTGCTGCAAAAGCTGGTGGAATCCGGGAATACGGTGGTCGTGATCGAGCACAACCTCGACGTGATCAAGACCGCCGATTATATCCTCGACCTTGGCCCGGAGGGCGGAGATAAGGGCGGGAAACTGGTCTGCGCGGGCACGCCCGAGGAGGTCGCGGGCTGCGAAGCATCTTACACCGGGCAGTACCTGAAACGGTACCTTTCAAAATAACGCAGCCCGCTCTGGACGGCAGGGCGGCGCCGGGAGGGGGACGCCTTTTTTTCGGAAACCTTTATGAATGGGAGGACGTTGTCATGAGTTTTGAACAGGAAGTATTTTATCTTTTGATCGCGGGGTTCCTTGTTGTCGAGCTTGCGCTTGGCGCGCAGTTCCTTCTTTTGGGGGCCGCACGCGAGCCATCCGCGTGGACTGCCTTTCTGGGGCAGCTGGCCTGTCAGGCGATCGCGTTTGTGCTGCTTTTACGGCTGCTGTTCCCTTATCGGTTCGGCGCTGAGCCGGCCGCTTCGGTAAATAATACCTCGGCGATTTGCTTTTGCGGCCTGTTCTGGGCCGTTTCGCTGGTTTTCTCGCTGCGTGGCTTCCGCGCATTGCTCCGGCAGGCGGGACGCGGCTGCTGAACCAAACGGCAGGCTTTCCGGCGGCGCGGGAAGATCCGCCCATCCCGCAAAGCCGAAAACTTGCACCAACACCCCGGACGCAGGATCGTTGCTTCCTGTATCCGGGGTGTTTCGATCGCATGGAAATACCGTTGTCACCCCGCGGCGGGGCTATGCTTTATCGTTCCATCTCTTCGGCATATTCGTCCGAATAGGTCTTTTCCGGCTGCTTTTTATGCTCTATCGCAGCAGAGTCGATATGCCTGCTGTCGTCGTAGCGCGGAAATTTTTTCGGCTCGCTCATGATTCCCACCCCTTTCTTTTTTCGGTAGTATTTCCAATGCCTGCGGCAAATATGAGCCGCGTCAGTGGGGCCGCGTTTTCACCCTCCGCCCGAAAAATCGTTTTTTCTGGAAAAAACGTTGTAGATTGCCGATGGTTTTGTTATAATGTTCTTAATTGAAAATTTATTGAGGGATGTGTTATGAAAACAAAACGATGGCTGACAGCCGAGCCGGACTTTGAAAAAGCCCGCGCGTTGTCGAAGGCGCGCGGCTTCACGCCGCTGGCTGCGGTCACGCTCTGCGCGCGCGGCATCACGACCCCGGAGGCTGCGGACGCGTTTTTAAACCCGCCGGGACTTTACGACCCGCGGCTGCTCACCGATCTGGACGTTGCCGTCGAGGCGATCCGCGCCGCCGTGAAGGCAAACAAAAAGATCGTCGTCTTTGGGGACTACGATGTGGATGGCATTACGGCGACCTGTATTCTGACCGATTACCTGCGGTCGGTCGGCGCCGACTGCGATTATTATATCCCCGACCGCCTGCATGAGGGTTACGGACTGAACTGCACCGCGATCCAGTCCCTTTATGAGCAGGGGGCCGAGCTGATCGTGACCGTCGATTCGGGCATCACCGCCCAGGAGGAGGCGGCGTATGCCGCTTCGCTCGGACTGAGCATGATCATTACCGACCACCACGAATGCCATGAAGCGCTTCCCGCCGCCGAGGCGGTCGTGAACCCCAAGCGCCCGGACAGTACCTACCCGTTCCGCGAGCTGGCGGGCGTAGGGGTCGCGTTCAAGCTGGTTTCCGCCCTGATGGGCAGCCAAGTCGAAGCGCTGGAACGCTATGCCGACCTTGTCGCGCTGGGGACGGTCGCTGACGTGATGCCGATCGTCGGGGAAAACCGCCTGATCGTCGCGGAAGGGCTGCGCCGTCTCGCCGAACCCAGCAGCCTTGGGCTGGAAATGCTGCTGCGGGAAGCCGGCATGAAGGGCAAGAAGCTGACCTCCGGCACGATCAGCTATGTGCTGGCCCCGCGCATCAACGCGGCGGGACGGCTGGGCAACGCGGCTCTTGCCGCCGAGCTGTTCCTGACGCAGGATCCGGAATATGCGCAGAAGCTGGCGGTCTTACTCTGTGAACAGAACAAAGAACGGCAGGCGGCGGAAAACTGCATTTTGGAGCAGGCGCTTACCGCGCTGCGTTACGAATACGACCCGCTGGAAGATAAGATGATCGTACTGGCGGGGGAGGGCTGGCACCATGGCGTGATCGGCATCGTATCCTCCCGCCTGTGCGACCGGTATTCCTGCCCGGTGGTGCTGATCTCGCTGGACGGCGAGATGGGCAAGGGCTCCGGGCGGTCGATCCGGGGCTTCAACCTGTTTGAAGCGCTTTCCGATTCGGAAGATCTGCTGGAAAAATACGGCGGGCACGAGCTGGCCGCCGGGCTGACCATCCGCCGAGAGCGGTTCGAGGCCTTCCGGGATCGGATCAAGGCGTATGCCGCCGAACACCTTCAGCGGGTCAGCCTGAACCCGGTAGTGCAGATCGATTGCGAGATCGAACCGGCGTTCATCAACATCGAAGACGTCGAAGGGCTTTCGGCGCTCGAGCCGTTCGGGATGAAGAACCCGCAGCCGGTCTTTATGATGACGGATATGCTGGTGGAGGATATCACCCCGATCTCGTCCGACCGCCACGTCCGGCTGGGGCTGCGCAAGGACGGCGTGCCATATACCGCGATGCTGTTCGGCACCGGCGCGGGCGGCTGCGGCTTTGCGCAGGGCAACTATATCGACGTTGCGTTCCATTTGGAGATCAACGAATTCCGCGGCAGGCGCACGGTACAGCTGAACGTGCGCGACATCCACCTCAGCCAGTGTGAGATCGTCGCCGACCAGCGGCTGCTGAACGTTTACAACAGTTATATCGGCGACCAGCCGCTGACCGCGCTTCAGGCGCAGCTGCTGCTGCCCGACCGGCGCGATCTGGTCGCGGTCTGGCGGCATATCGTCAGCCGTGCGGAGGATGGGCGGCTCAGCGTGCCGTCGAACGCGCTTTCCCGCCGGATCAGCTGGGAAAGCCGCCGTAAGATCCATATCGGCAAGCTGTTCGTCTGCCTGGACGTGTTCAGTGAAAGCTGCCTTTTGAGCTATCATTTCAAGGAAGGGTTGCTGAACATCATCGTCAAGCACCACGAAGGGAAGGCGGACATTTCCCGCTCGGTCGTGCTGGCGACGCTGATGCAGATGGCGAAGCCAAGCCCGCCGCACGGGCGGTAAGCGAGCGCAATGAATGGGAGGAAGTAAGATGCAAGACAGGATCGCTTTTCTGATCGAACGGGTGCAGGTGCAAAACCCGCTCGCGAATATCCGGAAGATACGCGCCGCTTATGAGAGCGCCGAGGCGGCGCACGAGGGGCAGAAGCGCCGCAACGGGGAGCCGTATATCATCCATCCGGTGGCGGTCGCCGAGATCATCGTTGAGATGGGGCTGGATACCGATTCCATTTGCGCAGGGCTGCTGCACGACTGTATTGAGGATACCGAATTCGGCTATAAGGAGATCGAAAACCGGTTCGGGACCTCGGTCGCCGAGCTGGTCGACGGCGTGACCCGGCTGGGGATGCTCCAATATTCCAAGGAACAGGAGCAGATGGAGGACCTGCGCAAGATGTTCATGGCGATGGCGAAGGATATCCGCGTCATCCTCATCAAGCTGGCCGACCGGCTGCACAACGCGCGCACGTTCCAGTTCCTGCCGGAAAAGAAGCAGCGGGACAAGGCGCTGGAAACGATGGAGATCTACGCGCCGATCGCGCACCGGCTGGGGATGCAGCGTATCAAGTGGGAGCTGGAAGACCTTTCCCTCCGGTGCCTGGACCCGATCGGTTATAACGAGATCGTCAACGGCCTGAAGGAGCAGAGCGAACAGCAGGAGCAGTTCCTGGAAGGCATCAAGGAGCGGATCGCCGCCAAGCTGAACGATGCGAACATCGAACACAGCATTTCGGCGCGGGTGAAGCATATTTATTCCATTTACCGCAAGATGTATGCCCAGCACAAAACGATCAACGAGATCTACGACATCTGCGCGGTGCGCGTGATCGTGGATACGGTTGCCGACTGTTACAACGTCCTCGGCTATGTACACGACCTGTATAAACCGATCCCTGGGCGGTTCAAGGATTATATTTCGACGCCCAAGCCGAACGGGTACCAGTCCCTGCACACGACGGTGATCGGGCGGGCGGGCATCCCGTTCGAGATCCAGATCCGCACGGCGGAGATGCATAAAATGGCGGAATACGGCGTTGCGGCGCACTGGAAATATAAGCAGGGGCTTGACAAGGTCGACAACGAGCAGGCGTTCGCATGGATCCGGCAGTTGCTGGAAGCCCAGCAGGACACGGAAGCGGAGGATTTCATCAAGGCGATCAAGGTCGATCTGTTTGCGGACGAGGTCTTCGTCTTCACGCCGCGCGGCGACGTGGTGAACATGCCGGCGGGCGCGACGCCGATCGACCTGGCGTATGCGATCCATTCAGCGGTGGGCAACCGTATGACGGGCGCGAAGGTCAACGGGCGGATCGCGCCGATTGACAGCACGCTGAAAAACGGCGATATTGTCGAGATCCTGACCTCGAAGGAGGCGCGCGGGCCGAGCCGCGACTGGGTGAAGATCGTCAAAACGACCGAGGCGCGCAACAAGATCAAGCAGTGGTTTAAGAAGGAGCGGCGCGAGGAAAATATCATCCAGGGCCGGGAGGAGCTGGACCGCGAGCTGCGCGCCAATTTGCTTTACAACGGGTTTTATGAAAACGAAGAGGTGCAGAAAAACTGCCTGAACAAGTTTTCGTTTGCGCATCTGGACGAGATGTATGCGGCGATCGGCTACGGCGGTATCACGGTCACGAAGGTGATCAACAAGGTGAAGGACGACGTCAACCGGATCCGTCGCGCGGCCGAACGAAGCGAGCGGGCGATGCAGCCGCAGCCGTTCCGCCGTCCGGAGGTGCACAGCAATTCCGGGGTGATCGTCGCGGGGCTGGAAAACTGCCTGATCAAATTTGCGCGCTGCTGCACGCCCATCCCGGGGGATGATATTGTCGGCTTTGTGACCCGGGGCTATGGCGTTTCGATCCATCGCCGGGACTGCATAAATTATATCAACGGGCAGCGCGACAGCGAGGACCGGTGGCTGGAAGCCTGGTGGGACGAAGACATGACGGACAGCAGGAACCGTTTCGTTACGGGCTTGCAGATCTCGATGCACAGCCGGATCGGCGTCCTGAGCGATGTTGCGGCGGTGCTTGCGGCCAGCAAGGTCAACGTGCACGAGCTTTCGGCGCGCGACCTGAACGACGGGTTTGGCATAATTATGGCGATGGTCGACGTGGCGGGCGTAGCGCAGTTGGATAATATTATTAACCGTCTGAAGGGCATCAAGGGGGTCCTGGATGTCACGCGGTCGGTGGACGGGCACTGACCGCCCCTGCGCGGGGGGGCGCCAGAGGGCTCTGCCCTCTGGACACCCGGCCCCTGCGCGGGGCGGCGCCAGAGGGCTCTGCCCTCTGGACACCCGGCCCCTGCGCGGGGCGGCGCCAAAGGGACTCATCCCTTTGGAATCCCTTTTTCGCCTGCGGGCGGGACGGGGGGCGTGGAATGCTGGTTTACCGGCATGGCCGCTTTTATCGATCATCAATTCCGGGAGAGGGGAGATTCTATGCGGGCGGTGATACAGCGCGTAACGCATGCGCGCGTTACGATCGAAGGTAAGGTACACGGTGAGATCGGGAAAGGTTTTTTGATCCTGCTCGGCGTCTGCGAAAACGATACCGAGGCGGAAGCCGTTTATCTGGCTGATAAATGCGTCGGTTTGCGCGTGTTTACCGATGAAAACGATAAAATGAATCGGTCGCCTGCGGATATCGGCGGCGAACTGCTTGTGATCTCGCAGTTCACGTTATACGGCGACTGCCGAAAGGGCAAGCGTCCGAATTTCATGCGCGCGGCTAAGCCCGAGCTGGCGATCCCGCTGTATGAAACATTCTTGGCGCGCTGCCGCGAAAGCGGGCTGCCGGTGCAGACCGGGAAATTCGGCGCAGATATGAAGGTCGAGCTGCTCAACGACGGCCCGGTCACGATCTTAATGGATACTGAGGAAATGAGAGGGGAAAAAGCATGAAATTGATCCAGCTTCACGTGGGCATGGTACAAACAAACTGCTATGTTTTTTACGACGAGAATACGATGGAAGGGGCGGTCGTCGATCCGGGCGACAACGCGCCCGCAATCCTGCGCGAGATTGAACGCGCCGGGGCAAAGATCACGCATATCCTGCTGACGCACGCCCATTTCGACCACATCCTGGCGGTGCATGAGATTTCCGAAAAGACCGGCGCAAAGCTGGTCGTGCATAAGGACGACCAGTGGCTGCTAAGCTATGACGCAATGGGGGAATTCCGCCCGTTCGCGCGCAATTATAAGGAAACACCGGTCGATATCCTTGCGGAAGAGGGCACAAAAATCCAGATCGGCGGGCTGACGGCGGAATACCTGCACACGCCCGGGCACACGCCCGGTTCCTGTTGCATCCGGGTAGACGACGTGCTGTTTACCGGGGATACCATGTTCCGCCACGAGTGCGGGCGTTGCGACCTCAAGGGCGGCGACTTCTCGCTGATGCTTCAATCGCTCAAACGCCTGAGCGAGCTGCCGGGGGATTACCGGGTGCTGCCCGGGCATGACGCGATCACGACGCTTTCTGAGGAACGAGCCCGCAATCCGTATGTAAAACAGGCGTTAGGGCAATGAATTACCGCATTGAAGGGCATCCGCACCGCCACGCCGTGGAAGAAATGCTGCTGCATCTGTTCCCATCCGAAACGGTCGCGGCAGGGGAGGACCGCGGCGAAGGCTTCTGCGAGAGTCGGCTGGCTGTGCAGGGCAATGCCTTTACAACCTTTGCGGCGATCCGGTTCGATGGGCAGCGTTGTGAAGGGGACCGCTTTGCAGAGCTCCCGGACGGTGCGGACGCGCTCGCGCGCAAACGCCTGGAAAACGAACTGGTCAAGCTCGCGATCTACGACGCAGCCGTGCCGCTTCTGCCGGAGCCGCCCGTTTGGGGCGCTCTGACCGGGGTGCGCCCCGCCAAGCTGGCGCGCGGCCTGATGGAACGCGGGCGCTCCGACGAAGAGGCTGAGCGTTGGCTGCGGGAGCACTTTTATGTTTCGCCAGAGCGTGCCGCGCTGACCATGGCAGCGGCGAAAACGGCGCAAAAGATCGATCGAAAATGCTCGAAAAACGGGATATCGCTTTATGTCGGCATTCCATTTTGCCCGACGCGCTGCGCTTACTGTTCCTTCATTTCGGCGGCGGTCGAAAAAAACGCGGCGCTGGTCGAGCCTTATACGCAGGCGCTTTGCAGCGAAGCCGAGACGGTCGGCGTGCTGGTACGCGAGAGCGGGCTGACGGTCGACAGCCTTTACATCGGCGGAGGTACGCCGACGACGCTGACAAGCAGCCAGCTCGACAGGCTCCTGTCCACGCTGGAACGCGCCTTCGATCTGTCAGGGCTGTTCGATCACACCGTCGAAGCGGGCAGGCCGGATACGATCACGCCGGAAAAGCTGGCCGTCCTGCGCAGTCACGGCGTGACCCGCGTCAGCATCAACCCGCAAAGCATGGAGGACGACGTGCTTCGGCTTGCCGGGCGGCGCCATACCGCGCGGGATGTGCTGGAAAGCTATGAACAGGCGCGCGCGGCGGGCTTTGAAGCCATCAATATGGATGTGATCGCAGGCCTTGCAGGCGACACCCCGGAGGGCTTCGCAAGGACGATCGACACGCTGCTGGGGCTCAGGCCGGAAAACCTGACCGTGCATACGCTGGCCGTCAAGCGTGGGGCGGAGCTGCGGGATATCGCCGCCAATCTGGCACAGCGGGAGAAGGTTGGGTATATGCTGGATCGTGCGCGCGACGCCCTGACTGCGGACAAATACAGCGCGTATTATCTGTATCGGCAGAAATTTTCTGCCGGCGGCTTTGAAAACGTCGGCTGGAGCCAGCCGGGGATGGAAAATTTTTATAACGTCTCCATGATGGAGGAGCTTCAAACAATCCTGTCGCTGGGCGCGGGCGGCGTGAGCAAGCGGGTCGACCGGGCGACCGGGAAGATCAAGCGCTTCACCAACCCCAAGTACCCGGCGGAGTATCTCGAAGCGCAGCAACGGATCATAAGCGGCAAGCGCAGCTTGCTGCTGGAATAAGGAGTGAATGAAATGGCTGATTACACGCTGAAACAACTGAACGAGGCGGCAACAAGCGATCCGAAGGGGTTCGTCCGCTTGTGCGAGGACTACTATCGGAACCAGGTGGACAGCACCGCGCGGGAGCTTGCCGCGCGGCGGAGGACCGCGCCGATCGTACTGGTGAACGGCCCGTCCTCGGCGGGCAAGACCACGACGACCGCGCGGCTGCGCAAGGCGCTGGAAAACCGGTTCGGCATCCACACCGAGACCATCTCGATGGACGACTACTACCGCACCAGCACCGAGTACGAAGTGCCGTATGACGACGAAAACGGCGTGCCCGATCTGGAATCCCCGCTGTGCATGAACCTCGAATTGCTGACCGACCATCTGCGCAAGCTCGCCGCAGGGGAGGAGATCTCCATCCCGGCGTTCGATTTTGAGCAGCGCCGTTCGATCCCGGATGTGAAAAAGCTGCGGCTTGAAAAGGATGAAATGGTCATCATCGAAGGCATCCATTCTCTTAGCGACATCGTCTATGATGGGCTGCACGATATGGCAACCGGCGTATTCCTCGCCTTTGACAGCGCGCTGACGCTGGAAAACGGCGTCGTGATCGAGCCGTATATGCTCCGCTTCATGCGCCGCGCCGTGCGGGACAGCCTGTTCCGCAACACCGAGGTGTCGGCGACGCTGGCGCAGTGGAAATCCGTCCGCCGCGGGGAATGTCTGTACATCCTGCCCACCCGTAAGCGCGCCGCGCTGACGCTGGACAGCTATATGCCGTATGAAACCTTCATTATGTCCGAAATGCTCAAGCTGCCGTTCCGGAAGATGAAACAGGAGCTGATCGACGTTGGGCTGGAACCGCTGACCCATCTGGACGGCGGGTTTGAACCGCTGGATTATGTGCATCATATCCCTGAGGATTCCCTGATCCACGAATTCATCGGCTGACGCCCGGTTCACGAATATTCTGTGAACAATTCGCGGTTCCCCTTGATTTTTCCGGGATCCATTACTATAATAGAATAACTCCCGCTTACAATGAAAGGAGCGTTGCTGAAAATGGACGAAAAGATCCAGATGCTGCTGGAAAAGGCAAAGATCTACGCCGGGAAGACCGGCCAGGCCGCCGGATCCGCCGGTAAAAGGGCCACCGAGCTTGCGCAAACGACCCGGATCAATTTGCAGATCTTCGATCTGAACACTGAATGCGAGGTGCTTTACAAGGAGATCGGAAAGCTGATGTACGACGTGCATCAGGGCATCGAGGCCGATGAGGACGGCATTGCAGAACGGCTTGCGAAGATCGACGGGCGTCAGGAAAAGATCGCTGCGCTGCGCGAGCAGATCAGCCAGCTGCGTTCCAGCGTTCGCTGCCCGAACTGCGGCAAGCTGTGCAGCCGCGCGGACACCTTCTGCGCCGCCTGCGGCGGTTCGCTTGGCCCGGAGACGGTCGTGTTTGAAATGCCGCCCGAGATGCCGCAGGACAAAGGGAGCGATCCCGGGCCTGAGGCATAATTCTCAGGCGTCCCCGCATAGGATAAGCCGAATAAGGCCATTTTAGAGGATGCCGCCCGAAGGGCGCGGAAGGGCTTTCGGCATGGCCGGTCCCCGGATGGGGCCGAGTCCCGCCGGGCCTGCGCCGGTTCCGGGCGTCCCCCTGGCCGGTGGCAAGGATGTGCGGAGGATTTGAAAAAGCAAAAGAGTTTTGTGCAGGGCGCGGCGGTGCTGATCGCCGCGAATATCATGGTCAAGGTGATCGGCGCGGTGTTCCGCATCCCGCTCGACCAGCTGCTGGGCAAATCGGGGATGGGGCTGTTCAACGTCGCCTACGTGCTGTATACGACCATGCTGGTGATCTCGACGGCGGGCCTGCCGGTGGCCGTCTCCAAAATGGTTTCGGAATCGGCCTCGCTGGGCCGCGCGCGGGAGGCCCGCCGGATCGCATTGGCCGCGGGGCTGGCGTTCCCGGCGGTCGGCGCCGTGTTTTCCGCAGTCCTGTATGGGAGCGCGGAACCGCTCAGCGCGCTGGTCGGCAATCAGGCGGCGGCGCCCGCGGTGCGGGCGATCGCGCCGTCGGTGTTCTGCGTCGCCTTGATCTCGGTCGTGCGCGGCTATTTTCAGGGGCTGAACGATATGGCGCCGACGGCGCTTTCCCAACTGATCGAAGCGCTGGGAAAGCTGCTGCTGGGCTACGGGCTGGCGCAGTCCGCGAGCCGCCGGGGGCTGCCGCTCGGACAGTGCGCGGCGGCGGCGGTCACCGGTGTGACGATCGGCGAAGCCGCCAGCGCGGCATACCTGCTTGCGCGCGTCTGCCTGCACCGGCGCAGGCGGGAGACCGCGCTCAATGATTATGCGCGCCCCTGCGGCATGCTCTTGCGCGAGCTGCTTGCGGTCGCGGTGCCTGTGACCGTCGGCAGTTCGGTGATGAGCCTGACCAACCTACTCGACGTGGCGCTGGTGATGAACCGGCTCCAGGACGCGGGCTGGACGGCGGAACAGGCGAACGCGCTTTATGGGGCGTATTCCAACCGTGCGATCACGATGTTCAACCTGCCGCAGACGGTGATCCTCGGTCTGTCGGTCAGCGTGCTGCCAGTGCTTTCCGGCGCAGTCGCGCGGCAGAATTTCACACAGCTGTCGCGCACGCTGGGCGCGGCGGTGCGGCTGACGCTGCTGCTGGCGCTGCCCGCAGGCATGGGCTATCTGACGCTCGGCGAACCGATCGTCGACCTGCTGTTCGGGGCGGATTCGGTTTCGGCGGGGGAGTTTTTGCGTATTTTAGGGCTTGCGGTGCCGCTGCTGGCGATGGTCTCGCTGACGAATGCGGTGCTTCAGGCGTTCGGCAAGCCGTTCGCCCCGGTCAAAAACATGCTGCTGGGCGGTGCGGTCAAGCTGGCGGGCAATCATTTCCTGATCGGCGCGTTGGGCATTTACGGTGCGCCAGTCTCGACTGTGCTCTGCTATGCGGTGATCGCCGCAGGCAATCTGCGGGCGGTGCGCGGCAGGACGGCGGCGCTCCCACCGCTGCGGGAAGCGCTGCTGCCGCCGCTGCTGGCTTCCGCCGGGATGGGGGCCTGCGCCTGGTTCCTGTATCGGGGCTTTGCGCCGGTACTGGGCAGCGGCGCGGCGGTCGCGCTGGCGATCGGGGCGGCGGTCGTGATCTATACGGGCCTGCTGCGCCTGCTGGGCGCGATGCGGCGGGAGGATGTTTTGCTGATGCCCTGCGGGGATCGGCTTTGCTTGTTGCTGCGGCTTTGAACGGCAGCCCACAGCAAGCGCTTTTCCGGTCCCGCAAAGGGCGGGGCCGATCGGACAAGAAGGAGACAAAATGGATTTTGTGCAAAAGGAGCGGTATGGTTTTGAAGACCTGCTTCAGATCATGAAGATCCTGCGCGCGCCGGACGGCTGCATGTGGGACCGGGAGCAGGACCATCATTCCATCCGCCGGAATTTTATCGAGGAAACCTATGAGGCGGTCGAAGCGATCGACAACGAAGACAGTGAGCTTTTAAAAGAAGAGCTGGGGGACGTGCTGCTGCAAGTCGTTTTCCATGCCGAGATCGAAAGCGAAAAGGGCGTCTTTGATATACAGGATGTCGCGGACGGGGTCTGCAAAAAGCTGATCTACCGGCACCCGCATATTTTTGGGGATACTCGGGTCTCATCCACGGGTGAGATCTTGGATAATTGGGACAATTTGAAGAAGACCGAAAAGCACCAGCAGTCGGCTGCGGATACGCTGGACAGCGTGGCGCGCAGCCTGCCGGGGCTGATCCGCGCCGACAAGGTGCTCGCCAAGGCGGCGAAAGCCGGGTTCGATTGGGACAGCGTCGACGGCGCGCTTGCCAAGGTGCGCGAAGAACTTGGCGAGTTGGAGGACGCGATCCGCTGCCAGACCAATTCGGTGGAGGAGCTTGGCGACCTGCTGTTTGCCGCCGCTGGGATCGCCCGCTTTCTGAACTGCGATCCGGAAGCCGCGGTCGGGCAGAGCTGTGAAAAATTCATCACGCGGTTCCGCCGGGTCGAGGAGTCCGCAGCGGGCAGGCCGCTCGGCGAGCTGACGCTGGACGAGCTGGTCGCGCTCTGGAAGAAGGCAAAACAATAAAAAAGCGCGGGCTCGATCCACGCGCGCGGCTGTGTTTCGCAAAAAAACTTTGCGATTCGTTTGAATGGCTGCGGTTTTTGTGCGCGGCCGGGGAAGGGGCGTCCCGTCCTTCCGCGCGCGTCGATCGGGCCAGCCAGCCCTTGCCGCGGACGGCTCCTGTTTTTAGGGACGGAGCCCTGCGGGAAAATACCCTGTTTTGGAGGACCATTTATCATGAAGAAAGCAGATTTCATCGCCCTTGTGGCGGAGAAGGCCGAGATCAGCAAAAAGGACGCGGATACCGCAGTCGACGCTGTATTTTCGGCGATTGAGGAAATATTGGCGGAAGGGGACAAGCTGTCCCTGCCCGGATTCGGGACCTTTGAGGTGCGCGAGCGCGCCGCCCGTATGGGGCATAATATCCGTACCGGCGAGCCAACCGAGATCCCGGCCTGCAAGGTGCCCGCGTTCAAGCCGAACGCCCAGCTGAAAGGCAAGGTGAACGGCGATGCGGCTGGATAAGTTTTTGAAGGTCTCGCGTCTCATCAAGCGCCGCACCGTGGCGAACGACGCCTGCGACGCCGCGCGTATCTCTGTGAACGGGAAGCCCGCCAAGGCGTCCTATCAAGTGAAGATCGGGGATATCATTGAGATCGCCTTCGGCCAGCGCACGATGCGCGTCGAAGTGCTCGAGGTCGCCGACCATGTGCTGAAAAACGACGCCTCCGGCCTCTATCGGGAGGTATAACGGTCCCGGAACGGCGGCGGTCCTGCGCGGCTGCGCCCGGACGGGCGCCTGCAAAAATATCCACGGCGACCGCTATTCCCGCGGATGCGGTTCTAAAAGCCTCCGCCGGCTCATAAGATATGAGTCAGCGGAGGCTTTTTGGGATCGCGAAGGAGGATGTAAAATGGCGATGGAAGAAAGGGTAGAACAGCACTCGCTCATCTTGAAGGGACGCGGCAAACTGAGCGTTTCCGGGGTCGTCGACGTGCAGAATTTTGATGAAACGCTCGTCAGCATGGAAACGACGCTGGGGCTGCTGCTGGTGCGCGGCAACGGGCTCCACATCGAGCGGCTCAGCCTGGAGGGCGGCGAATTGGAGCTGGAAGGCGAGATCGATTCGATGGAATACGAAGAGAACGGGCAAAGCCGCGGCGGCCTGTTCTCCCGCATCTTCGGGTGAGGGGACGATATGTATATTTCGATCGCGGATCAAACCGTCGTCTTCCTGAGGTCCATCCTGTTCGGCGCGGCGGTCGGGGCGTATTACGACCTGCTGCGGGCGCTGCGCAGGGAAAAGCGGCTCCGCCTGCTGCCGGTCGCGCTGCTGGACGGGATCTTTTGGCTGACGGCCATCGTCGCGTTCGCGCTGTTCGTGCTGCTGGCGGCGGACGGCGACGGGCGCTCTTATGTGCTGATTGGGCTGGCGGGCGGGGCGGCGCTGTATTTCCTGACGCTCAGCCCCGCCGTGCTGTCCCTGTTCCGGCTGGCGCTTTCCGCTTTGCTGGCGGCGGCGGGCTGGGCGCTGCGGATCGTGTCAATCCCCATAACGCTGCTGCGGCGGCTTTGCCGCTCAAAGGCCGCGAAAAAAATAATTCACGGGATCCGCATGAAAAACTTCAAAAAAAGGCTTCCCTTTTTGCGGGATTAGGTATAAAATAGAAGCGTGAAACGGTGGGCAGACAGAAACCGGCAGATCGAAGGAAAGAGGTGCTGTACTTGAGAAGGAAACGTCGGACTTCGGTCGTGGTAAAAGCAGCGCTGTTCTGCTTTGCGCTTTATGCCACGGTCACGCTGGTCCAGCTTCAGCTGGACATCAACCGGAAGAACAACGAGCTGGAAGAGATCAACCATGAGATCGAAGCGGTGGAGCAGGAAAACGCCGCGCTCCGCGAATCCCTGGAGTTGGGGACGACAGACGCGTATATCGCCTCGGTCGCGCGCGACAATGGTTACGCGGTCTCGGGCGAACGGGTCATGATCGATACCTCCAGCAAGTGACGGTGCGCCGGCGCGGGAACGCGCCAAGGCCTGTTCCGGCCGGGAGGGACACGCCGGACGGCGTTCCGTACCGCAGCCGAACAGGCTTCGAGGAAGGAAATTGACAACTCAGGGACGGCCCGGCGGCGCAGCCGACGCGTCCCGCGCCGTTGGAGGAGCCCTTCCAATCAGATAAGAAATGACGGAGAGTACAAAAAGTATGGAACTGGCAGTTGGAGCAGTTTTGGAGGGGAAGGTAACAGGCATTACCAAATTCGGCGCGTTTGTTTCCCTGCCCGAGGGACGGTCGGGGATGGTACACATTTCGGAAGTCGCGAATTCCTACGTCAACGACATCAAGGATTTTCTCAGCGACGGGCAGCAGGTCAAGGTCAAGATCATCAACATTGATAAGGAAGGGCGGATCAACCTTTCCATCAAAAAGGCGGAACAGCGTCCGGCGCCGCCGGTCCATCGGGAACGGCGCGCCCCGCGCCCGCCCCGGGAGATTCGGCCAAAGGATCCTTCTTCTATGACCTTTGAAGATAAGCTCAAGGTCTTTATGCAGGACAGCGAGAGCCGCATGGCGGATATCCGGCACAATACCGACCGCAAAAGCGGTTCCCGGCGGCGAAAATGAACCCATGGAAAACCGAGGTCGCCCGCCTCGGTTTTTTTCTGGGCCGGCGCGGCGCACGGCCTGCGAGACGGTAAAAAAACGCGTTCCCCAGAATGGGGAACGCTAACTATAAAGGATTGTGGGGATAAAGATATGAACGGTGCATGGTGAGTTCCCTCACCATTTGCATCATACCATATGTTGGTAAAAATGTCAATCACGGAAACCGGCAAAATGAGGAAAATTTATGGAACAAATTTTGATAAAAAACGCGCGGATCCTCACAATGGAGGAGAAGACGGTCGAAAACGGATGGATTTTGACGAAAAATGGAAAGATCGTTTCGGTCGAGCCGTCGGAACGGCCGCTCCCTGCGGCGGAGGAATGCATTGATGCGGAAGGCGGCTGGCTGCTGCCGGGGCTGATCGACGCGCATTCCCACATCGGGCTTTATGAAGATTCGCTCGGCTTCGAGGGCGCCGACGGCAACGAGGACACCGACCCCGCGACCCCGCAGCTGCGCGCGCTCGACGGCGTCAATCCGATGGACGCCGCTTTTCGGGAGGCCGCCGAAGCCGGGGTCACGACCGTGCTGGTCAGCCCCGGCAGCGCCAATCCGATCGGCGGGCAGATCGTCGCGATGAAAACGGCCGGCCGGCGGGTCGACGATATGGCGATCCGTGCGCCGGCGGCGATGAAATTTGCGCTCGGCGAGAACCCGAAGGGCGTCTATCACGATAAGGATGAAACGCCGGTCACCCGGATGGCGACGGCGGCGATCATACGGGAAGCGCTGTTCCAGGCGCAGGAATACCGTACCCGAAAGGAAAAAGCGGCGGTCGATCCCGACGCCGACGAGCCGGATTTTGATATGAAGAACGAAGCGCTGCTGCCGGTGCTGCGCGGGGAGATCGCCGCGCATTTCCACGCCCATCGGGACGACGATATTTTCACGGCGCTGCGGATCTGCAACGAATTCAACCTCAAACCGGTGATCGTACACGGGACGGCGGGGCATCTGATTGCGGATCATCTGGCGGCGGACGGGGTCCCGGTGATCAGCGGCCCCTTTATGACCGACCGCTCCAAGCCGGAGCTCAAGCACCTGACCGACCGCGCCCCCGGCCTGTTGGCGCAGGGCGGGGTCTTGACTGCGATCACGGTCGACCATCCGGAATTCCCGCTGCGCCTGCTGATGGAGGCGGCGCGCCTTGCGGTCAGGGCGGGCCTGCCGGAGGAAGAAGCGCTCCGGGCCGTGACCATCAATGCGGCGCGCATCGCGGAGATCGACGCGCGCGTCGGTTCGCTGGCAGCGGGGAAGGATGCCGACTGCGTGTTGTATTCCGGCAACCCATTCGATTATAAAACCGTCGTAAAAGCGGTGTTGTGTAACGGAAACGTGATATACAGGAGGTAAAAATGAGGGAGATACAGGTATCGGAAATCACGGCGCTGGTGCGGAAGCTGTGCATCGACGCCAACTATTATCTGCCGGCGGACATCCGGCAGGCGTTCGTGGACGGCAAAGCGCGGGAAGGCTCGCCGCTTGGCCGCGAGATCTTCGACCAGATGCTGGAGAACTGCGATCTGGCGCGAAAGAACGATGTACCGGTGTGCCAGGATACCGGTATGGCGGTCATTTTTGCAGAGATCGGACAGGAGGCGCATCTTGTCGGAGGCGATTTTGAGGCTGCTGTGCAGGAGGGCGTCCGGCAGGGCTACCTAGAAGGGTATCTGCGTTGCTCGGTCGTCGGCGACCCGCTGCGCCGGGTGAATACCGGCGACAACACCCCCGGGATCCTGTATACCCGGATCGTTCCGGGCGAAAACGTGCATATCACGGTTGCGCCGAAGGGGTTTGGCAGCGAAAATATGAGCGCGATGCAGATGTTTACGCCCGCCGCCACTACAGAACAGATCGTTGACTTTGTCGCCGAGACCTGCATTCATGCAGGCTCGAACCCCTGCCCGCCGATCGTGATCGGCGTTGGGCTGGGCGGCACTTCCGATCGCGCAGCCTATCTGGCAAAGCGCGCGTTGCTGCGTCCGGTGGGGGAGCGGAACCCCGACCCGCTGTATGCCGGGATGGAACAGGCGATCCTGGAAAAAGTGAACGCTTCCGGCGTCGGCCCGCAGGGCCTTGGCGGCACGGTGACGGCCCTTTCCTGCGCGGTCGAACCGTTCGCGACGCACATTGCAGGGCTGCCCTGCGTGGTAAATATTGGGTGCCATGTCACCCGGCATGCGGAAGGCGAAATTTGAAGAAATAGTTTGTATCCGCGAGAAAAAATCTGTGCGGAAGAGGAGATCGCCGATAATGGCGAAAAACGGGACTTACATAACGAGCAAAATTCCGCGGGATGTGCTATACTGGATTTAGCAAATTCCACAAACGTAATGGGAAATCTTCCCGATAGGAGATGATGTTATGAAGTTCACCATCGTCGAGAGGAAAGCAAAAATTTCCGAAGACCTCAGGTCTTATGCGACCAAGAAAGTGCAGAAGCTCGACCGTTATTTCCCGGATGATTCCGACGCAACGCTGACTTTTGCCGAGCTGAAGGGAAAGCAGACCGTCGAGGTCACGATCAAGCGCGGCGGTATGATATACCGCGCGGAGGAAACGACCTCTGATATGTACGGCTCGATCGACGGCGCGGTGTCGAAGCTGGAACGCCAGATCCGCAAACATAAAACCCGGCTGGAAAAAAGGCTGCGTGAGGGCGCGTTTGAAAAAGCCGCTTCGCAGTCGGCTGAGCTGGAAGCCGATGGTCTCGATGTGACCCGCCACAAAAAATTTGTGGTCAAGCCCATGTCCGTCGAAGAAGCCATGCTCCAAATGGAGCTGCTGGGGCATCAGTTCTTTTTCTTCCGGAATGCGGATAACGATAACGTTCACGCGGTGGTCTACAAACGCGCCAACGGCGGCTTTGGCCTGATCGAAAGTGAATGATATCCGGTAGGCGGGACTTCTGAAAAGATGATATATTAACGAAAAGGGGCTGTCTCAAAAAAGAGTCAGTCCCTTCGGATACTCGCCAAAAAATCTGTTCAAGGTAATGGTATAAGCAAATATGCGGAATATCCAAAGCACAAGAAAGATCGAGCAAGCCTGCCGCGAAAATATCAATTTCCTGTATTTATTAGAAGGTAGTGAGACGCCGGATCATAACACGATTTTGCGGTTCCGGAGATGCTGTATGGGGAACACAATATGAAAGTAAAGAAAACTACCGATATTGCGAGGGGCATCCGCTGTTGTCCCTGTTTGTGAAGCCGTCCGGTCACGAGCAGCGGAATACACGGAAATATAAGACGGGTATTGGTCGTCGGGAAAACTTGGCGTATGATCGTCAGGAGGACACATATACCTGTGCCCAGGGCCGGAAACTTCGTATGACAGAGGTTCGGCAGCGAAAGTCCAGCAGAAACTTTTCGATCGAAAAAACGATCTATCAGTGTGATGGCTGCAAGGACTGTCTTTGTAAGGAGAAATGCATCCGGCAAAGCAAGCACTCTAAACCCCCATTGGAGGATCGGGTCAAGCGGCTGGAGGCGTCCGTTTTTTACTTTTATTAATCCATTTTTTAATATCTCGCTCACTCGTCATCCTGCAATAACAGGGGCTGCCTCTCATGATTTACGCGAAATCATTTTGAGACAGCCTCTTTTCGCGCGGAAAATTACCGGAATGAACCGACGCGCGCACTCCGGGCGCACACCCATCGGTCAAGCGCCAGCCTGTTTTCGGGGGACCAGAATCGGCCAGGCACGCAATGCCGGTTTTCCGACCGCCCGCAAGACGTTTCCAGACCTGGGGCAGGGATCACTGGATGCCTTCCCGCTGCACCAGCTGCATGACGACGGATCGCATATCGTCCTCATTTTTGAAATTCATACCGCATTGCATGATGCTTTCCTGAATGTTCGTTGGCAGGGTGTGGAAGTATTTTTCCATTCCCGGCGATGCAAATTGCTTGGTCATGTTAATCACCTCGCTGCTAGTATGCCTCGCCAAGTCCTTCGGAATACCTCGCCGGAGCATCTTTTTTTACGCATGAGCGTTTTTTAAATCGTCTCATCAAAATTTTGTGCAAAACGACGGAAAATGGTTTTAAATTTTTGAAAAACCACTGCTTTTTCGGATAAAATGCACGAAAAAGATCCTGGAATCAGGTCGGGATTTTGTCGAAATGATGGGTTTTGCCCTTCTCAAAACTCCAAAAATTACCGGCGAAAGGCCGAATAAAATATTACAATTCGTTATCAAAATTGATAACACGCTTGACAATCTGTTGTTTTTGGGGCAAAATGTGTTCGTAAGAGATTTTGTGCCATACCATATTTGGGTGGTAAAAAATGTCTTGACACAATATCTAAATGAAGGTCTACGAAAGGAGGCACAAATGAAAATCGTTTCGATGAAGCGTGATGCCGTGAAGCGGCTGTCCTCGAAGCTGATTGCGTCCGTGCTCTTTCTTGGAATGACAACTTCGATCGCGACCGCATTGGCGGATAATATCCACATCTACGAGATCTATGAGGGCTCCGACATCGTTGAGGTGCGGACGTTCAGCACCGATCCGACGGATATCCTTGCCGACGCCGGGTACGATCCTGATGATTACGAAATTTTATCCGAGTCAACTGCGCTGCATGGCAGCGAATTGATCGGACTGCGCATCGGTAAAAAATTTCCGGTCACCGTTTATGACGACGAGGAGATGCGGACGCTGGAAACCGCTTCTAAGACCATCGGCCAGCTCTTTTTGCAGCAGGGCATTGCGATCAGCGCTTTCGATATCGTTTCCCCTTCGGTCACGAACCTTGTAACGCCGGGGACCGAGATCCATATTACCCGTGTAAACAATGCGGTGGTGACCGAACAAACGACAATCCCGCTGACGGTGGAAAAGCAGTATAACGATCAGGTCTCGTATGGGATCACGCACATTTTGAAGGCCGGTTCGACCGGCATCCTCGAAAGTACATATGACATCACCTACCACAGCGGCGTTGAAACGGCTCGCCAGCTGCTGTCGCAGGAGGTTATCAAAGAAGGCACTCCGCAGGTGATCGAAATTGGCACCGCAGGCGCGATCGTTACCGAAGAAGGGGACGTCCGCCCCTACAGCGAAGTCGTGAACGTCCTTGCGACCGCATATTCGACCGAAGGCTGGACCAGCAAACATACTTTCACTGGCACGCGCGCCCAAGTCGGCACCGTAGCGGTCGATCCAAATATCATCCCATTAGGTTCCGAGCTTTACATCACATCGCTGGATGGGGAAGAGTGGGTCTACGGCCTTGCAGTTGCGGAAGACACCGGCAGCCTGATCCAGGGAAACCGGATTGATTTGTTCTTTGACACACAGGATGAATGCGTCAACTTTGGCGTTTCGGACGCATTGGTCTACATTTTGAAATGATCCGAAAAAGCCCCGCCGGCCGACGGGGCTTTTGTCATGCCGCTGGTCGCGGGAAGGGCGTTCAAGACGGCGTTTTTCGGCGCGTGTAAAATTTTGGGCGTTTACAGAAAAAAATCTCCCACACCGCCCCGTTTTGTGATATACTGGTAATATTATCAGAATCGGAGGGGAACATGGGACTTTGTGATCTGGATACGATCCGTGACGTGCTGGGCCGGCATGGATTTCATTTTTCAAAATCGCTCGGGCAAAACTTCCTGACCGCCGCATGGGCGCCGGAGCGCATCGCCGAAGGATGCGGCGTTGATGCGGACAGCGCGGCATTCGAGGTCGGTCCGGGGATCGGCTCTTTGACGGTCGAGCTTTCCAAGCGGGCAGGGAAGGTGGTAGCGGTCGAGCTGGACCGGGCGCTAATGCCTGTAATGGCAGAAACCTTAACAGGGTGTGGGAACGTAGAAGTGGTGCAGGGCGATATCCTGAAAACCGACATCGCCGCCCTGTGCCGGGAAAAATTCGGGGATATGCCGGTGCACGCCTGCGCGAATCTGCCGTATTACATCACGACCCCGGCGATCTCGGCGCTGCTGGAAAGCGGGGCTTTCCAAAGCATTACCATCATGGTACAGAAGGAGGTCGCCGAGCGGATCTGCGCCGCTGCAGGGACTGCGGCCTACAGCGCGTTTTCGATCTACGTGCAGTACCATGCGGAGACAACGCTGCTGTTTGAAGTCCCAAGGGATTGCTTCGTTCCGCAGCCGAAAGTCGATTCGGCTGTGCTGCGGCTGAAGCCGCGGGGGACGCCTGCGGTGGAGACTTGCGACGAAAAGCTGTATTTCGCCGTCGTCCGCGCGGCGTTTAACCAGCGGCGGAAGACGCTGGCGAACGCCCTATCGTCCGCTTTCAGCGGACGGTTGGACAAAGCCGAGCTCCTGTCGCTGATCTGCGCATGCGGCTTTGATGAACGGATCCGCGGGGAACGGCTGAGTCTTACGGACTTTGCCACGCTGACGGACAAGGCGGCTGCGCTCCTGTCCGAAAGCGGGAAAACGGGCCGTTAAGCGGTGTAAAGGATACACGCTTTACACCGCATCGCCGATATGCCGCCAGCCTGCCGCAAGCTAGATTCCCAGGATCAGCAGCACGCCGATCAGCAGCAAAAGCTCGGTGTCAAGCTCCTCGCCGTCGCTGATGAGGAACCAGACCACGACAAGCGCGATCAGGGTTTCGGCGTCGAACTTGATCGACCCCAACCGGAGCCCCAAAGCCTGTGAAAGGTTGCCGAGCGCGCTGGTTTGCCGCGGCTGCGGGGGCGGCTGGCAGGACATCGCTTCGACCGTCTGCTCGCACGGCCCACAGGGTTCGCAAGGGCCGCACGGTCCGTTATGTATCTCGTCGACTTCCTCGCGCGGCGGTGAAATATACTGGTTATACATGAAAGGTACCTCCCTTTACAACGATCGGGTACCATCGCCGGAGCCATCCTGCCCGCCGAGCTGGAGCATGGCGTTCTTGGCCATCCGCGCGATGCTGACCAGGCGGATCGCGTGGTCGAACTGGCTGCCGACCGTCTCCGTCACAAAGGGCTTGAAGGATTGCAGCAGGTTGGCGCGGTCGCGGTTGACCGCAGTCTTGCTGCTGCGCGCGATGGTATTGATGACCGGCATCACCTTCTGCATCAATTCGGCGGATGGGTCATACGCCGCCGCAGGGCGCGCTCCCGGCGGGCCGGACATCATTGGGGGCGGGACCGCCTGCGCGGGCGACGGCCCCGCAGCGGCCTCCTGAGAGGCCGGACGGGGTGGGGAAGCGCTGCCTGCGCCGCCGCCCAGCAGGCTGGTCGCGGCGTTCAGGGCGCTTTGCAGCTTCGCGGGATCGTTCAGCAGGTCGCTGAGCATGTTGGGGTTTGGTTCCATGAAACGGCTCCTCCTTTATTGCCCCAGCATCCGGAGCACGGTTTTGGTCAGCTTTTCGCCATCCGGCGTATTCATCAGCTGGGCTGCTGCGGCTCTTGCCGCGTTATAATCGCCTGCCTGCATAGCGGCGGCGGCGCGTTCGATGCCGCCGCGGGTTTCGGCGCTGAGCTGCCCGTGGAGCGACGGGTCGCTCCGCAGGGAGGCCATCAGCGAGTCTACCGACTCCTTGCTTGCTCCAGAAGCCTGAAGCCTGGCGATCAGGGCATTCATATCAATCATGGTTTTGTCCCTCCGTTTTTCATTCGGTTTGTTATACTCTATGCGGCGGCGCGTCGGTTTGTGTCTGTCCACCGCGCCGGTGATCACGCGGCTCTGAAAATTTCCGATCGTTTCGCCCGCGTGGAGAGCGTTCCTCAGCGTTTGCGGAAAGATGATGCGATCGGTGTTTTCTGATATGCTTGAAAATCGCGTACCGCCGTTCCATGTATGACTGCGCAAAGGAATGTACAGAGACAGGAGGCGGTTTGGGTTTGGACAGCGAGCATGTTTGGAACGCGAGAGCTTGCGCCGCGCCTGCTTGGGATACGGCGGACGGCAAGGCCTTGTATTTCGCGGGCGCCTGTGATAAACTGGTACTCTCAAAAGGCTGCGGGACTTGGGGCCAGTCGGATATTTTTGGAAAGGCTGGGGGACGAACAATGCAACGGTTTACCAGATGGAAGGCTTTCGCCCAAAGACGCGGCGTAAAACCTGCGATCGCGGCAGCGTTTTGGCTGCTGCTCTGGACGTTCCTTGACGCCCGGCTGCCGGGGGTGCTGTTTGCCGGGCCGTTGCGGACGGCGAAAAGCCTGTTGACGCTCCTTGGAACGGAAACGTGCTGGCGTTCGCTCGCCGGGACGCTGGGTCAGATCGCCGCCGGGTTCCTGCTCGCATTCTCCGTAGGTCTGGCGCTGGGCGCGCTGTGTTATCGTATGCAGTGGCTGCGGACGCTGCTCCTGCCCGTCGTACAGGGGATGAAAAGCGTCCCGGTCGCCTGCTTCGTGATCGTCGCGCTGATCTGGACGCCGTCCAGCCGGATCGCCGTGCTGTTGTCCGCGTTCGTCGTGTTCCCGATCACTTATCAGAGCGTCCTCAGCGGCCTGTCCGCCGTCGACCGGGGGCTGCTGGAAATGGCGCAGGTCTTCCGGATGCCATTCCTGCGGCGGCTGCGCTTCTTGTATATCCCGCAGGTCGCGCCGTTCGTGCTGTCAAGCTGCCGGGTCTCCGTCGGGATGTGCTGGAAAGCCGGGATCGCCGGGGAGATCATTGGACTGCCGCGCTTTTCGGTGGGGGAGCAGCTTTATCTGGCGAAGCTCTATCTCAATACCGGCGATCTGTTCGCGTGGACGCTGTTGATCGTCGCGGTCAGCATTTGCATGGAACGCCTTGTGCTGTGGGCGGTCGACCGCGCGCGGGTCTGGTTGGAGGATGCCTATGGCTGTCATTTTTGAACATGTGACTAAACGTTATAACGGAAGGGTCGTGCTTTCCGGTCTGGACTGGCGGCTTGGACCGGGGGATCGTTGGCTTGTGCAGGGCGCCTCCGGCGTGGGGAAAACCACGTTGCTCCGTCTGCTGGTCGGCTTGGAACAGCCCGACGAAGGGCGGATCAGCGGTGCGGAAAAAGTCCGGTTTTCGATGTGTTTTCAGGAAAACCGGCTCTGTATGCAGCTAAACAGCGCTATGAATATCGCCATGGTCTGCGACCCGCCCGACCCTGTGCCGATCCGGAAGGCGCTTGCGCAGCTGTTGCCGGAGGAAGCCGTCGACCGCGCTGCCGGGACGCTGAGCGGCGGTATGGCGCGACGGGTCGCGCTGGCGAGGGCGCTGCTCGCGCCTTCGGATGTGGTTGTTTTGGATGAACCATTTGCCGGATTGGATGCGGAAAACCGGGCGAACGCGCTCCGCTTTGTGGAAGAACGGCTGGAAGGGCGGGCGCTCGTGCTGGTTTCCCATGAAATCGCGGAGCTGGCAGGCGCAAAGCGTTTGAAAATTTAAAAACGAGGAAAAATCCGTCGGATGAAAGGCGAGGGGAGCCGCAGCGTTCAAGAACGCGAAAAGGACGCGAACCCAAAAGCGGACGGGCGGCGATCCGGCTTCATCCTTTTCGGGACGGCGGCAATGTCTGCAATCAATCGAAGGCGACGGAGCCTGAGATGAACCAAATACAGATGGGGGAATGCACGATGCAAAAAGGTGATAAGAACAAGCTGACGCTCTTGCTGAGCGGCGTAAAGGCGCGGGCTTTACAGAACCGCGACTACTTCGTGTCGATGGAATTCCAATTCCGTTCCGGCGGGAAGAAATTCAAGGCGGCGCTGACGCCTGAGGGAGCTGACTATACGCTGACCTTTCAAGGGACGGCGCGGCAGACCGGGCTTTCGGAAGCGCTTGATTTTTTTGCGCAGCAGACCGAGCAATACGAGGAAAGCGTCCTGCGCTACACCGAGCGCGGGATGACAATGACCGTCATCGCAGACAAAAAAGGCGTGCGGATGCAGCAGACCGAGCCGGAAGCCAGCCCAGAAGGGCAGAAAGCCGCTGCAAACCCGCTGTTGGACAGCGGGCGCCAATATTTGATCCAGGTCGACCGGGCCGCGCCGCTGCTGCGGGAAATCGGTATTTTGACCGCAGGCGGTAAGCTGAAAAACGATATGATCCGCAAATACAACCAGATCGACCACTACGTCGAGCTGGTCGCGCCGATGTTTGAACCGGATACCAACGAAGAGATCATCCTGCTGGACTGTGCCTGCGGCAAATCGTACCTGAGCTTTGTCATGAATTATTATCTGCGCGAAGTGCTTCGTCGCAAATGCCGGATCATTGGCATTGATATCAACCCGCACGTAGTTGAGGAAAGCCGGAAGATGGCAAAGCGGCTGGGCTATCATAACATGGAATTCCTAGCCGCCGACCTGCGCACTTATCAGCCGCCGGAGCGGGTAACGGCGGTGATCTCGCTGCATGCGTGCGATATCGCGACCGACCTGGCGCTTGCTACCGCGATCCGGGCGCGGGCCAAATATATTGCCTGCGTGCCCTGTTGCCACAAGGAGCTGCTTGACCAATTCCGGATCCCGGGGCTGGAGCCGCTGCTGCGTCACGGCGTTTTTCAGGCGCGTTTTAATGATGTGCTGACCGATAGTCTCCGCGCCCTGAAGCTGGAAGCAGAAGGGTATAAGGTGTCCGTCGTCGAATACATTTCCCCGCTGGACAGCCCGAAAAACCTGTTGATCCGGGCGACGCGCATCGGGCATGCGAACCCGAAGGCTCGACAGGAATACGAGGCGGTTACCGGACTGCTTGGCACTAATTCCGAACTTGACCGTCGCTGCGCCGCGCCGGATACCAGTTATTTCGTCACGGATGCAGACCTGATCTGACCCCCCTGTGCGGACGGCGGAGACTATCCTAAAATATGCACGGCAGGGGCTTTGCGTTATACTCAAGTTCGAAAATTTTGCCGATCATGCCACTCCGTCCCGCCGTCCTTTTGGCGGGACGGAGCCACACGCAGAAACGGCTTTGACCGCGCCAATCCCGCCCGCAGGCGAGAAAGGGATTCCAAAGGGACG
>CAJUGU010000009.1 GCA_910586105.1 uncultured Eubacteriales bacterium
AGGCGGGAAAGGGATTCCAAAGGGACGAGTCCCTTTGGCGCTGTCCGCGCAGGACGCCTCCCCGGCGAGGGGTGCTCCCGGTTGCACCGGACTGTCGATTTTTTGCCGCCCCCGCATGATTTTTGTTGTGCCGCCGCCCCATCGGGGATATAATATAGAATAGAATACGATTCCGGGGGCGGGCGCGCCTGCCCCTGCGATAAAGGAGATGTTTGCTTGAAGTGTGCAGAAGACCTGATCCGCCTGTGTGAAGCCCCGGGCGTCACCGGGTTCGAGCGCCCCGCCGCCGAAACGGCCGCGGAGCTGCTGCGCCCCCTGTGCGACGAGGTCGAGATCGACGCCGCCGGGACGGTGCACGGCGTCCGGCGGTGCGGCAGGCCGGGCGCGAAGACCGTCCTGCTCGACGCGCATATCGATCAGATCGGCTTCCTTGTCACCGAGGTGTTGGACGGCGGCTTTTTGCGGTTCGCGCCGGTTGGCGGGGTCGCTCCCCGGATGCTGCTGGGCTGTGAGATGGAGATCCTTACCGAGCCGCCGTTGTTTGGGATCGTTTCTTCGACCCCGCCCCATCTGCTGAAGCCGGGGGAGGAAAACAAAAGCATCCCCGTGCAAGAAATGCTGCTCGATACCGGCCTGCAGGACGCGCGGGCTGCGGTACCAGTCGGGACGCCGGCGGTGTTCGCCGAGCGTATGGTGCAGCTGACGCCCGATTCCATCACGGGCAAATGCCTGGACGACCGCGCGGGCGTGTACGCGATTTTACAGGCGCTGGAACGGCTCCAGGGCGCCGGGCTAGCGGTGGATCTCGCGGTACAGTTCAGCGTACAGGAAGAAGTCACTTCGCTGGGCGCGATGACCGGCGCGTTCCGGGTGCGTCCCGATTACGCGATCGCAGTCGACGTCAGCCACGCGAAAACGCCGGACGCGCCCGCCGACGATACCTTCGCCTACGGCGGCGGCGTAATGATCGGTATGGGGCCGAATTTCAACACACCCCTGACCAAAGCGCTGATCCGTACCGCGCGAGCGGAGGCGATGGACTATCAGCTGGAAGTGATGGCGGGCAACACCGGTACCAACGCATGGGAAATGCAGATCGCAGCCTGCGGAACGGCAATGGCGCTGCTGTCGATCCCGCTGCGGTATATGCATACGCCGATTGAAAGCATCAAGCTCGCCGACCTCGATTCGGTGAGCGGGCTGCTGTATCATTTCCTGCGGAATTTTGACGGGGAGGTGCGTTGCTGATGGAAGGATTCCTGGAATTGCTGGAACAGCTCTGCGCGCTGGACGGCCCCAGCGGCTGTGAAGACGCGGTGCGCGATTTCATCCGCGAGCAGGCGGCCCCCTATGCGGACGAGCTGGTTGAAGACTCGATGGGCAACCTGATGGCGCTGCGGCGGGGCCGGAAGCAGCCGGAAAAGCCGCTGATGCTCTGCGCGCACATGGACGAGGTCGGCGTGATCGCTAAGCGGATTACCGACGAAGGCATGGTCAAATTCGGGTTTGTCGGCGGGGTCGACCCGCGGGTCGCGATCGGGCGGCGGGTCCGGTTCACAAACGGCGTGCGCGGCATCGTCGGCATCAAGGCGGTGCATCTGACGACCGCCGCCGAGCGGCGCAATATGCCGAAAACGAAGGACCTGTATCTGGATATCGGCGCGGACAACCGGGCGCAGTCCGAAGCGCGGCTGTCCCCCGGCGATTACGGCACGTTCGATTCCGAGAGCCGCCGCTTCGGGGACGGCCTGCTGAAAGCCAAAGCGATCGACGACCGGCTTGGCTGCGCGGTGCTGCTGACGCTGCTGCGGGAACAGCCCGCGGCGGATACCTGGTTCTGCTTCACCGTACAGGAGGAGGTCGGGCTGCGCGGCTCGGCGACGGCGGCGTTCCGGATCGACCCGGGCTTCTGCCTGGTGGTCGAAGGCACAACCGCCGCCGACCTCGCCGAAGTTCCGGAGGAAAAACAGGTCTGCCGCCTGCGCGGCGGCGCGGTGCTGCCGTTCATGGACCGCGGCACGATCTATGACCGCGAGCTGTTTGAGCTGCTCCGCAACGCGGCGGAGGAACGCGGCATCCGCTGGCAGACCAAGCACATGGTCGCAGGCGGTACGGATGCGGGACGTATCCATAAGCTGCGCACGGGCGTGCGGACGGCCGGCGTCGCCGCGCCGGTGCGGTATATCCATTCGCCGGTCAGCGTGGCGGCGGTTGAGGACATGGAAGGCGTGCTGGCGATCAGCCGCGCGTTTGTTGAGATCATGGGAGGGCAGGAATGAGCAAGGTTTTTGAGTATTACCGGCAGCTCGCGGGGGCGTTCGGCCCCTCCGGGCGCGAGGACGCGGTGCGCGAACGGATCGGCGGGATCGCGGGCGCGTTCTGCGACGATATCACGACGGACGCGCTGGGCAACCTGATCTGCCGCAGGCGCGGCGCCGGGAAGAAGGTATTGGCGGCGGCGCATATGGATTCGACCGGCATGGTCGCGACCCATATCGACCGCAAGGGCTTCCTGCGGTTCGCGGCGGTCGGCGGGCTGTTCAAGGGCGACCTGATCAACATCCAGGTGCGGTTCGAGAACGGGACGCGCGGGGTCGTTTCCTATGAAGAAAAGACCCCGTTCAAGGATGTCGGGATCGAGCATATGTTCCTCGACATCGGCGCGGGCAACCGGGAGGAAGCCGAAAAACGGGTGCGGATCGGTGATTTTGCCGTGTTTGACGCGCCTTCGTTCGAGCAGGACGGCGTGCTGTGCGGGCCGTATCTCGATAACCGGATCGGCTGCGCCGCGCTGCTGCTGGCAATGGAACAGCTGCCGGAAACCGTCGAAAACGATTTGTATTTTGTTTTCACGGTGCAGGAGGAGGTCGGGCTGCGGGGCGCGGGCGCGGCGGCGTTCGGCGTGCTGCCGGATTATGCGATCGCAGTCGACGTGACCGATACCGGCGACCTGCCCAAGCATAAATACCCGATGGACTGCCATATGGGCGGCGGCGCGGCGGTCAAGGTGCTCGACCGCTCGGTGATCTGTTCGCCGGAGGTGCGGGACGTGCTGGAAGCCTCCGCCAAAGAATTGGGGCTGCATACCCAACGCGAGATTTTGCAGGTCGGCGGCACCGATACCGCGGCGCTGCAAAAGACCGGCGCAGGCATCCGCGCAGGGGCGCTGTCCATCCCGACGCGGTATATCCATTCGCCCAGCGAGATGTGCGCGGTCTCCGACGTGGAAGCCGCCGCCGCAATCCTGGCGCGCGCAATGCAGGCGTTTTGAGCGCGGCAGCGTTTTTATGATACCATGACGGCCGGCGGAATGCAAGGCTCCGCCCGAAAGGAAAAGCAAGAGCTGCCTCTTCTTCCGAGGCAGCTCTTATTGAATACCGGTTAAATATTATAGCCCCGCTTACCGGGAACTTTTTCAAGCCGGTTCAGAGTGTCTGCACCGGTCGCTTTTTGTGATTGCAATTTGGTCGAGCCGTTCCACGATTTCTGTTTTTGTGAAGGTTTCTTTTTCGCTCTTGCTGAAAATCAGCCGAAGTTCATAGGGCATTGCCAAATCCATTTTAACTTTAACCGGCCCATGTTGTCTTGCCTACAAAAAATCCGGGTGAAAAAATGTTAAAATTACAGAAAGTCGCTTGATTTACTGTAGCTGTATGGTATAACGCATATATCCTATTCAAGGACCGTTCCTTCGGAGGGATACCTTTGTGCGGCTGCTCCAAACCTGTAAAAAGTGGTGGACAAGCGCCCCATGGATGCGGTACAATAAAAGGCAGACAGGGAGGCGATTTCTATGACCACATTTGAAAACGATTATTCGGCGGGCGCGCACCCCAAGGTGCTCCAGCGGCTGGTGGAAACCAACCTCGAACCGCTGACCGGTTACGGGAACGATCAATACTGCGCCAGCGCAAAGGAAAAGATCCGCGCGGCCTGCGGCTGTCCGGATGCGGAAGTATTCTTCCTGACCGGCGGCACGCAGGCGAACGCGGTCGTGACCGGCACGGTGCTGAAACCGTATCAGGGCGTGCTTGCGGCGGACACCGGGCATGTTGCCGTCCACGAAGCCGGGGCCATCGAATACACCGGGCATAAGGTGCTGACGCTGCCCCATCATGACGGCAAGCTCGACCCGGCTGAGGTCGCGGACTATATCCGCCGCTTTTATGAGGACGAAAATCATGGCAGCATGGTCTTCCCGGGGATGGTTTACATTTCCCATCCGACCGAGTATGGCACGCTGTATACAAAGAACGAGCTGGAACAGCTCGCCGAGGTCTGCCATTCGCACCGCATCCCGCTGTTCCTTGACGGCGCGCGGCTGGGCTATGGCCTTGCAAGCCGTGAAACCGACGTGACGCTGGAAACCATCGCGGCGTGCTGTGATGTGTTCTACATCGGCGGCACCAAGGTCGGCGCGCTTTGCGGGGAAGCGGTGGTATTCCCGCAGGGCGGCGCCCCGGAGCATTTCGTGACCCTGACCAAGCAGCGCGGCGCGATGCTCGCGAAAGGACGGCTGCTCGGCGTACAGTTCGACGCGCTCTTCACCGACGGGCTGTATTGGGAAATCGGCAGGCACGCGATCGAAATGGCGGAACGCCTGAAAGCGCTGCTGAAGGAAAAAGGGCGCCGGTTCTATCTGGAATCGCCGACCAATCAACAATTTTTGATCTTCGAGGACGGCGAACTGGAACGGCTGCGGCAGAAGATTGTCGTCAGCTTCTGGGAAAAGGTCGACGCGGAGCATACGGCGGTCCGGCTGGCGACCAGCTGGGCAACCACCGAGGAAGACCTCGAAGAACTGCGCAAATGCCTTTGAGCGTGTAAGGCGGCGCGGCTGTGGCGGTTTACGAAAAACGGTCGGATACAAAATAAATATGCCAACAGGGAGGGAACGGGCCGACCGTTCCCTCCTGTTTTGTTCATATCAAAGGGTAAGAACCTGTATTCACAAGCCCGAAGCGGCGTCTGGACGGCATCTACCGTCCATCCACGACTTCCGCTTGTGAAGACAGGTTCTAATAAAAGGACGCAAAAAAGCAGGCGGTCAAACCGCCTGCCCTTTGTTCTGCCGTATCCGGTATCCCGTGCGTCAGCGCAGGATCTCCGTCCACAGCTCATTATAATATTCGTTGATATCCTCCGGCAGGTTCAGGAAGGTTTCCCCCTGCGCGACCGTTTCCTCGGTCGGGTAATGGATCGGGTCATTGCGGATCTCTTCCTCGAGCTGTTCGTACACCTCGCGCTGCGGGCTGGAATACCCGATGTATTCCGCATTCGCGGCAGCCGCTTCGGTTGAGCACATAAAGTTGATGAACTTCTCCGCGTTCTCTACGTTCTTTGCATTCGACGGGATGCACATCGCGTCGACAAACACATTCGTGCCTTCCCTTGGGATGTAGAACGACAGGTCGGGGTTATCCTCCATCATCGTGACCGCGTCGCCGTTGTAATAGGGCGCGATCAGGATTTCTTCGTTGGGCAGCTTTTCCAGGATCTGATCCATCCAGAAGCCCTGGAAGTTGTCCTTGCCCTCCATGATCTTATCCGCCGCGGCGCGCAGCTCGTCTTTGTTGGTCGTATTCTGCGAATAGCCCAGCAGCTTGAGCGCTACGCCGAGCGCATCGCGGGAATTATCGAACATTGCAGTCTGGCCCGCATACTTCTCGTTCCACAGGATATCCCAGGAACCGAGGTCGGCCTCGTCGACCTCCCGCGCGTTGTAAACGATTCCGACCGCGCCCCATGTATAGGGGACGGAATACGCCTGTTCCGGATCGAACTCCAGCCCGGTATATTTGCTGTCGATCAGCGCATAATTGGGGATATTGTCGAAGTTGATCGGCTGCAGCATCCCTTCCTCGATCATGCGGGCGATCATATAGTCGGAAGGGATCACCACGTCATAGCTTTCGGTCTTCATGCGGGAATACAATCCCTCGTTGGTCTCGAAGGTCGTATAAACGACGCGGATGCCGGTCTCGTCCTCAAACTGCTTGAGCAGGTCGGCGTCGATATACTCGCCCCAGTTGTAGACGTTGACGACCTCGCTGGAGGAACCGCCGCAGGCGGTCAGGCTCAGCGCAAGGATTGCGGAAAGTGCCAGTGCAAGAAATTTTTTCAATTTTCTACCCCTTTCAAAGGTTGATGTTTTTTATTGCGGCCATCGCGGGACTGTCTGAAGTTGATCACGATCAACAGGATCAGCACCGCGAGGAACAGCAGCGTGGAAAGCGCGTTGATCTTCGGGCTGATGCGCCGCCGGGTCATGGAATAAATGACGACCGAAAGCGGCTGGCTGGTCGTCCCCGCCGTAAAGTAGGAAACGACGAAATCGTCGACGGAGAGCGTAAACGCCATGATCGCGCCGGTAATGATGCCGGGCATGATTTCGGGCAGGATGACCTTGTGCAGCGCCTGCGCAGGGGTCGCGCCCAGATCGAGCGCCGCCTCATAGGCGTTTTTATCCAGCTGCCGCAGCTTGGGCATGACATTCAGCACGACATACGGCGCGGAAAAGGTGATATGCGCCAGGATCAGGGTCAGGTATCCCTTATCGATCGCAAGCATCGCGAACAGCAGCATGAAGGTTACGCCCATGATGGTATCCGACGTGGACATCGGGATGCTGTTCACCGTCAGGTAAACGCCCTTGGCGCGCCGCCCCATGCAGTGGATGCCGAGCGCCGCCGCCGTCCCGATAATCGTTGCGAACAGGGCGGAGGCGAAGGCCACGACCAGCGTCACGTACAGGCTGTCAATGATGGTTGAATCGTGGAGCAGCTCGACGTACCAGTCCAGCGTGAAGCCTTGCCAGATCACGCGGCTTTTATCCGCGTTGAAGGAAAACAGCATCAGCGTGAAGATGGGCGCGTACAGGAACAGGAAGATCAGCAGAAGGTAGAACTGCTGGAAAAAGCGTTTCACAGCAGCAGCCCCCCTTCTTCGCCGGAACCGTCGTCAAAGCGGTTCATGACCAGCATGCACAGGAACACCAGCGCCATCATGACCAGCGCGATCGCCGAACCGAGCTGCGGGTTGTAGGCGTTGCCCATGAATTGCAGGTCGATCAGGTCGCCGATCAGCATTTCCTTGCCGCCGCCCAGCGTCTTGGAAATGACGAAGGTGGAGACCGCCGGGACGAACACCATCGTGATCCCGGAAATGACGCCCGGCATGGACAGCGGGAAGATCACCTTACGGAACACCGCCTGCGAGGGCGCGCCCAGATCCTGCGCGGCCTCGATGATCTTCACGTCGATCTTAATGAGGACGTTGTAAATCGGCAGCACCATGAACGGCAGGAAGTTGTAGACCATGCCCAGCACGACCGCGCCGCCGGTGTTGATGAGCGGCAGGTAGCGGATCGGCGTTTCGGGCTGCAAAACCGAGTTGAGCAGGTCAATGAAGCCGATGTTTTGCAGGAACTGGTTGATAAAGCCGTTGTTTTCCAGAATGGACATCCACGCGTAGGTACGCAGCAGGAAGTTCATCCACATGGGCAGCATGATGAGCATCATATAGAAGCTCTGCCAGCGCGGGGGCTGGCGGCTCATGATATAGGCGAGCGGGTAGCCCAGCAGCAGACAGACGACCGTGGCGATGAACGCCAGCAGGAAGGAACGCCCGAAGATCGAGGCGTAGGCGGCCATGTTCGTAAAGTTGTCCAGCGTCAGCGCGCCCGACTTGCCGGTGAACGCGTAGAACACGACCAGCAGGATCGGCGCGACGATGAAGACGGCCATCCAGACGCCATAGGGATATGCCAAATATTTTTTCACTGCGCGGCCTCCGTTTTGTGCATGATATGGATATCAAACGGGACGACCGCCAGCCCGACCAGTTTGCCGACCGGTTCAGCCAGGGTGGAATGCACCATGAAGGTAAACCGTTCGGTGCGGATCATCATTTCGTAATGCACGCCCTTGAAGACGATGGATTCCACCACGCCCTGGAGCCGCGCGTCGCCGGGGAACACCAGCTTGATATCCTCCGGGCGGATCACGACGTCGACCGGCGCGTTCTCGCCGAAGCCGCGGTCGACGCACTCGAAATCCTGCCCGCAGAAGCGGACGAGCTCGTCGCGCAGCATCACGCCGTCGATAATGTTGGATTCGCCGATGAAGTCGGCGACGAAGGCGTTGACCGGCTCGTTATAAATATCGGTCGGCGAACCGATCTGCTGGATCGCGCCATGGTTCATCACCACGACGGTGTCGCTCATGGTGAGCGCTTCCTCCTGATCGTGGGTGACATATATAAAGGTGATGCCGGTGGATTGCTGTATTTTTTTCAGCTCGAGCTGCATGTCCTTGCGCAGCTTGAGATCGAGCGCGCCCAGCGGCTCGTCGAGCAGGAGCACCCGCGGCTGCATGACCAGCGCGCGCGCAATGGCGACCCGCTGCTGCTGCCCGCCGGAAAGCGACGTGACCTCGCGCTTTTCAAAGCCGCGCAGGCCGACCAGCTCCAGCATCTCCCGTACCTTCTTTTGGATTTCCGCCTCTTTCACTTTACGGATCCGCAGCCCGAACGCGATGTTTTCGCTCACGTCGAGGTGGGGAAACAATGCATACCGCTGAAAAACCGTGTTGATCTCCCGTTTATAGGGCGGGATCTCATTGAGGCGGCTGCCCTCAAACAATACATCGCCGCGCGTCGGGGTCTCGAAACCTCCGATGATCCGCAGCGTCGTCGTCTTCCCGCAGCCGGAGGGCCCCAGCAGCGTGACGAACTCACGATTCCGAATCGACAGGGATATACCCTTTAATACCTGTTCGCCATCGAATTCTTTTTCGATGCCTTTCAGCTCGATCAGGCACTTTTCCAATCTATACGCCCCCAGTCCTTTCTGAAATTTTCAGGCGGCGGCCCGCGCCGCCCTATGATAATACAGAATACATTTTAAATCAAATACGCGAAAAGTCAATAAATTTCGGGAAAAAACAGCAAATTTTTCACTGGCAAAGGTATACAAAATTTCGGCGGGCGGACAGGGCGTTTTTGCCGGATTTTGTTTTGGCGGGCGGACAGGACCGCTGGGGCGGCTGAAAAAGGGCGCGGACGGCTAAAGTCGTCCTTGCATCCGGTCGGAAAACCTGCTAAAATAGATCCGTCAGCCTGAAAAGGGGCTGCGGTCCAAAGATAAAGGAGATGAAACCATGCGGGTACTTTTGCTATCCGTAACAGCCGGGTTCGGGCATCACGCGACTGCGAAAGCGGTTTCGGACGAGCTCAAGGGACGCGGCGCGGTGGTGGATACCATCGATGTATATGAAGTGATCAACCGGTTTATCAAAGAGGCGATCGACAAAGGTTACCTGTTTTCCTCCAAGCATACCAAGGAGCTTTACCGCCTGTTCTATTCGCTTGCGGAAAACCATGGGCAAAGCTATTGGTCGGGGGCCTTCCAGCCGATCAACCTGATCAACGACCTGGGCGCGAAAAAATTTTCCCGATGCATCGACGATTTCGCGCCGGACGCGATTGTCTGCACGCACATCTTTGCCGCGCAGCTGGTGGACGAGCTGAAAAAGCGCGAGCTGGTCGCGGCGCCGACCTATGGCATTTGTACTGACTATACCATCCAGCCGTTTTGGGAGGACGTGCCGCGGATCGAATATGTCGTGATTGCGAGCGAGCTGCTCACCCATCGCTGCGTCCAGCGCGGGGTGGAGAAGGAGCGCATCCTGCCGCTGGGGATCCCGGTGCATCCGAAATTCAACCGCCCGATCTCGCGGGAGGACGCCGCGGCGGCGCTGGGGATCGATCCGGCGCGCCCCACGATCCTGCTGATGGGCGGGAGCATGGGCTATGCAAACCATGAAAAAACGATCGACCGGCTTTCCGAGCTGGGGCGGCCGTTCCAACTGCTGGTCGTCTGCGGGAATAATAAAAAGAGCTATGCGCATCTGACAAAGTACGTGGAAGGATACCGCGGGGACTGCGCCATTTATCCGTATGGGTTCGTGGACAACGTGGATGTGATGATGGGCGCCGCCGATTGTATTATCACCAAGCCCGGCGGGCTGACCGTTTCGGAAGCGCTGGCGCGGCGCCTGCCGATGCTGCTGGTTGATCCGATCCCGGGACATGAGGAACGGAACGTCGAGTTTTTGCTGAATAACGGTATGGCGCTTGCGATCACGAAGACGTTCCCGGTGGATGAAGCGGTTTATAATTTGTTCAATAACCCGGGACGGATCGAGACCATCCGGAAGCTGATGGCGACGGTCGCCCATCCGGACGCTACCGACCGGCTGATCGATCATGTGCTGTCGCTTGCGCCTGCGCCGGCGGAGCGGCCCGCAGATAGCGGCGGCCTCGGAATGGAGTGAGCCCGGAGACGCGGGGGCGGAGCCAATGCAAGACCTGCTGGACACCGCCGCGCCGGCGGGTTTGGCGGCTAGTGCTCCATCCGGTCAGAAATTGAACTCGTTCTTGGGCGGGATTTCCGCATGGCTACGTTATCGTCCTTGACGGGCGTCAGCCCGCCTGCGTCCGCTGCCTTGCCCTGCGAAAATCCCGCTCCAAGCCCAAGTCCTCTTCCTGACTGGATGGAGCACTCGTACAAATCAGACGAAAGATGAAGATTCCCCGGAATTGTCACCGGCAATGTACAAAGCATTCACCTGCTCCGCAGCGCAACAGGAAGAAGGAAGGCATAGAAATGAAAACGGGGCGGCGGGACCGATGTTGACGATCCCGCCGCCCTATTCTGTTACCGCTCGATACTCTGCGCCTTGCGGGGCTGCTGCGGCGCGATCATTCGGCAAGGCTTTCCTCCATTGCGGAAAGCTGCTCGGCAGCGTCTTCGTTTGTCATGAAAAAGGTATTGTCGCCTGCGTGCAGGACGCAAAACGCCGTTACCCGGCTGATGTTATCCGACTTGAGGAAGGCTTCGTAACGGCGCAGCAATCCGGCGCGCACTTCATGCAGCCGTTCGCCGTCGACCAGATATCCCTTCACAACGGCGACGTATACGCCCAGCAGGTCGGTCAGCTCCTGCACGGAGCTTTTTTGCGTATCCTGCCCGGTGAGCTGCGCCAGCGATACCGCAACGCGTTCCGCTTCGCCAACGCCGCCCGCCAGAAGGAGCCCACGCAGTTCGTCCGGGACCGCCTTCCGAAAGGCTTCCGCGATCCGCGCCTCGCGGGACATCGTAAGTTCCTTCGCTTTTTGAAAAAAGCCTTTGAATGCCATAGGTATTGACACATCCTTTCCGGGGGAATTATGGTTGCAGCCCATTCAGAAAACGACCGCCGGGAGCCTGCCGACAGGTTCCCGGACTGAAAGATCAAGGCGCGGCGTTATACGCTCTTTTGCAGTTGTTCGATCTCCTCGTGGGAGAGCCCGCTCAAATCGGAAATATTCTCCAAGGAATATTCTCCAGCAACCCGCAATGCGAGATCGCGGGTTGCTCCGCGCGCTGCCCGGGATTCGTTGCCTGTGCGTTCAACCGTTCCTCCGCGAGCCGTTCCGCACGCTGCCCTGCGAGGCGCTGTTCGATTTGCTCCATCCGCTCATCAACTTCCCATTTGACCGCTTCTTCAAATTGTGTTTTCATGTGCGAGGCCTCGTCCATCGTTTCTTTGAAAAACCGCGCCCGGTCGGCCGGTATATCTTAAATACTTATCCGGATCGATATGCCCGGGCCTTATCATAACGATATCACCAGCTTCCCTGCGGATATCCCGGATCTCCGGCTGCCTGCATTCATTATAGCAGAAATGCGCAGGCATTTCAAGGAAGCCGGAAATTTTTGGGGCGAAACGCCCGGGCGGGCGATCGTCCTTCATCAATCCCGGCCTCGCCGCGCCGGGCCGGCGGCGCGATGCATTTTCGGCAGGGCGGGAATTCATTTTTGATTTCCGGAGCAGACTAAAACCGGACGCGCGCGGCTGGCTGGAAGCCTTCCCGGATGGAGCCTGCGCAGCCGCCTGCGGCAACGCATTTGCCCGAAAAAGCAGGCGTTCCTGCAATCGCACTCCGGCTTCGCAGGATTTCCGCGAGGGATTGGTCAAATTGAGGTTCCCGCCACCTTTCGGGCTTCTTGTTTTTGTGCTTTTCTGCAATTTTTCATTTGAGGACTTGCAAAACCGAAAAACTGCGATATAATAGGTTAGGAACAAAAACATGGATTAAACAGGGGGTATTCTCAAATGGCACAGGAATTAAAGCCGATTTCCAGGATTGCATCCCGCGTACAGGCGTCGACGACGCTGACGATCGACGCAATGTTTAAGGAAATGAAGCTCAACGGCATCGATGTTGTCGGCTTCGGCGCGGGCGAACCGGATTTTCCCACGCCCGACCGCATCAAGGACGCCGCGATCACCGCAATTTTTAAGAATAAGACCAAATACACGCCGGCTTCCGGCCTGCCGAAGCTGAAAAAGGCGGTTTGCCAGCGCTTCAAGAAGGATTTTGACCTGGATTATGAACCCAACCAAATCGTCGTGACCTCCGGCGCGAAGCACGTCCTTTATACCGCTTTACAGGTGCTGTGCGATTATCACGACGAAGTGATCATCGGCGCGCCGTACTGGGTGTCGTATAGCGAGATGGTGCGGCAGGCGGGCGCGATCCCCGTGCTGTGCGAGGCTGGCGAGGAACACCATTTCAAGATCGAACCGGCGGCGCTCGAAGCGGTCATTACCGACAAGACCAAGGTCTTCATGATGAACTCGCCCTCGAACCCGACCGGCATGGTCTACTCCAAGGAGGAGCTGGCCGCCATCGCGGAGGTCTGCTGCAAGCATAACCTGTATGTGATCGCGGACGACATTTATTCCAACCTGATCTACGACGGGCTGAAATTCTATTCGCTCGCGCAGTTCGGCGAGGACATCAAAAACCGCACGATCGTGGTCAACGGCGTTTCCAAATCCTATGCCATGACCGGCTGGCGGATCGGTTACGCCGCCTGCAACCCCTATCTGGCGAAGATGATGAGCAACTACCTCAGCCATTCGATCTCGAACCCCTGTTCGATCTCGCAGTACGCCGCGATCGAAGCGCTGACCGGCCCGCAGGACGATATCGAACAGATGCGCAAGGCGTTTGAGCAGCGCCGCAACCATCTGGTTGAGCGGATGAACCAGATCGAAGGGGTCTCCTGCCTCAAGCCGCAGGGCGCGTTCTATGTGATGATGAACATGAAGTCGTTTATCGGCAAGACCATGTACGGGCAGGTCATCCATTCTGACGAAGAGTTTGCACAGCTGTTCCTCGAAAAGGGGCTGGTCGCGACCGTCCCCTGTACTTCGTTTGCCGCGCCCGGCTATATCCGCTGGAGCTACGCGACTTCGATGGAGGACATCGACAAGGGTCTGGAACGGCTGGAAACCTTCATCAAAAACGCGTGATATTGGGAAGCGGCTTCCCGCTTTTGCATCGCTCGGACGCTTTCGGCAATGCAAGGTTTATGGAAAATGCCTAAAATTGTCTTTTTGGCGCGATTTTCCTTGTCTTTTCCACCTTTGAATGATAGAATATAAGACGGACTGGGAACCAGCCCGTCTTATTTTGCTGTAACCCCTTAGAATCTGTATTCACAAGCCCGGAGCGGCGTCTGGACGGCGTCTGACGCGGGCGTGCCGCGCCATCTACCGTCCATCCATCCCTTCGGCTTATGGGCACAGGTTCTGATTTTTGAAAATAGAAAGGAAGTCCGTAAGTGAACGCAGTTTACGAAAGCCCGTTTTCCGCGCGCTATGCTTCAAAGGAAATGCTGTACGTGTTTTCCCCCGACATGAAGTTTTCCACCTGGCGGAAGCTCTGGGTCTCCCTCGCAAAGGCTGAAATGGCGCTTGGCCTGCCGATCTCCCCGGAACAGGTCGCGGAAATGGAGGCCAACATCGACAATATCGATTATGAAACCGCCCGCCAGCGGGAAAAAGAGGTGCGCCATGACGTGATGGCACACGTTTATACCTTCGGCAAAGCCGCGCCCAAGGCGGCGGGCATCATCCATCTGGGGGCGACCAGCGCCTATGTCGGCGATAATACGGATATCATTCAGCTGCGGGAAGGGCTGCTGCTGATCCGGAAAAAGCTGGCCGCAGTGCTCGACCGGCTTGGCCGGTTCGCCGAGGAACACAAGGCGCAGCCGACCCTTGGATTCACGCACTTCCAGCCCGCGCAGCTGACCACCGTCGGCAAGCGCGCCACGCTCTGGATGAACGAGCTGCTGATGGATCTGGAAGAGGTCGACAGCCGGATCCAGAACCTGCGGCTGCTCGGCTCGAAGGGCACGACCGGCACGCAAGCCAGCTTTGTGGAGCTGTTCGACGGCGACGACGAAAAGATCCGCCGTATGGAGCGCATGATCGCGGATGATTTCGGGTTTGCGGGGGCCGTCCCGGTGTCGGGGCAGACCTACTCGCGGAAGGTTGACGCGCAGGCGCTGGCGACCCTGTCCGGGATCGCGCAGTCGGCGTCCAAATTCGCGACCGACCTGCGCCTGCTCCAACATCTGAAGGAGATCGAGGAGCCGTTCGAGGCGCACCAGATCGGATCTTCGGCGATGCCATACAAGCGTAACCCGATGCGTTCGGAACGGATTTGCGCGCTGGCGCGGTACGTGATCTGCGACAGCCTGAACCCGTCGTTCACGGCGGCGACGCAGTGGTTCGAGCGCACGCTGGACGATTCGGCGAACAAGCGGATCTCGGTGCCGGAGGCCTTCCTTGCGGTCGACGCGATCCTGAACATCATGCTGAATGTCGTATCCGGGCTGGTGGTCTATCCGAAGGTAATCGAACAGCGCGTGATGAACGAGCTGCCGTTCATGGCGACCGAAAATATTATGATGAGCGCCGTCAAGCGGGGCGGCGACCGGCAGGAGCTGCACGAACGGATCCGAGAGCATTCGATGGCGGCGGGCAAGCGCATCAAGGAGGAAGGGCTTGAAAACGACCTGATCGACCGGATCGCAGCCGACCCGATGTTCGGGCTGACCCGCGAGGAGATCCTGCGGGAACTCGATCCGGCGCGGTATATCGGGCGGTGCCCGGCGCAGGTCGACGATTTCCTGAACGAGTATGTGAAGCCGCGTATCGCGCCTTATCTGGACGGGAAAACTATGGAGGTCGAGATTACGCTTTGAGCGTTGGCGCTTGCGCGTTCAGCCTGTCCCATAGAACCCCGTGAGGGCGGATCGACCCGAGCCGCCCAGGCCCGATCCCAAAACCGTATGGAACGCAGCCGCCCGGCCAGCCCGCCGCCGTTCTGGCGGGCTGGCCGCACCGCGCATGCGGCGGGCGGAGGGCCGATCCCCTCGTCCCGCCGCAGCGAAGCGGAGATGCGTAAGCATCTCGGGGCCTGGGGCGCAGCCCCAGCGGGGTTGCAAGGGGCGGCGCCCCTTGCCGCCGTCCGCGTAGGACGCCTGCCCGGCGAGGGCGGCGGCAGGGGGCCGGGGCGGCAGCCGCGCAAAATTGCGCCTGCAAACTCTTGTGAAAATGTTGACTTTTGCGTCGAAAAAGCCTATACTATGTGAGTATGCGAAAAATGAATGGAGGTTTCAGCATTGAAGAAAAGTATTGTGTCCCTGGTCGCGGTGCTGCTGGTCATTGCCCTGCTCGGCGTCTCCGCGTTCACCGGACTGTGTTTTCCGGGAGGCTTTACCACCCCGGAAGACGGCGATGAGGACAGCCGCGTACTGATCCCCGCCGTGACCGATCAGACCCATGGCATCCGTCTCGGACTAGACCTCGTGGGCGGTTCGTCCATTACCTACGAGGCGGTCATCCCCGAAGGATATTCCGGCGATCTCGCAAGCGACATGAACGTCGCAATGGCAATGGTCCGCGCACGCCTCACCGCACAGAACTACACCGAGGCCACCGTCGCCCTGAAAGGCGATAACCGCATTTATGTGGAGATCCCCAACATCAAAAATCCCGAAGAAGCCGTACAGGTGCTCGGCGCGACCGCCCAAATGCTCTTTATGGACGCCGACGGCCAGGTCTGGCTGACCGGTACCGATATCTCCAAGGCGGAATATTATTACGGCTCGGTCAACGGCTCGCCCGTTTCAGAACACGCCGTCGTCGTGAACTTTACCAGCGAAGGCACGTCCAAGTTCGCGGAAGCGACCGGCTCCATCTCCGCCCGGTCCGACGGGACCAATTTCCTCGCGATCGTAATGGATAACAACATTTTGTCCATGCCGACCTGCGAATATCAGATCAACAGCGATTCGTGCGTTATTTCCGGTTCCTTTACCCAGGAATCGGCGCAGAACCTTGCCGACCTGATCAACATTGGCCAAATGCCCTTTACCCTGGAACAGGTTGAACTGCGTTCGGTCGGCCCGCAGCTCGGTATGGACGCGCTGCGCACCTCCCTGATCGCCGGCGCGATCGGCATCGCCTTGATCGCCCTGTTCATGATCGTGGTCTACCGCGTGCCGGGACTGGTCTCCTGCATCGGCCTTGCGTTCTATATCGCGGTGGAAGCCGTCATTTTCGGGCTGGTGCATGTCAACCTCTCCCTCGCCGGGATCGCCGGTATCCTGCTTTCCATTGGTATGGCAGTCGATGCGAACGTCGTCATTTTTGAACGCATCAAGGAAGAGCTGCGCGCAGGCAAGTCGGTGAAGGCTTCGATCGAATCCGGCTTCAAGCGCGCGTTCGCCGCCATCCTGGACTCGAACGTCACGACGCTGATCGCCGCCTTCGTGCTCGGCTTCCTCGGCACCGGTACGATCGTCGGTTTCGCGATCACGCTGGGCATCGGCGTCGTCGTATCCATGTTCACTGCATTGACCGTGACCCGCCTGCTGCTCAATGCAATGGCCGGGCTCGGCATCCGCAGCCCGAAGGCCTACGGCGCGTGAGAAAGGAGGAGACTATCTATGACTAGCAAATTCCCGATTGTAAAGAATTTTAAGATTTTTGGCATCCTCTCCGTCCTGCTGTGCGCGACCGGCCTCGTGGCGCTGCTTGGGTTGCCCTTTGGCCTGAATCTGTTCAATTTTACCATTGACTTCGTCGGCGGTACCGAAATGGAATTCAATATGCATCAGGCCGTTACCGCCGATATCGAAAGCCAGGTCGGCTCCCTGTTTCAGGAAGCGACCGGCGTCAACGGCTCGGTCACAGCCGCCGGCAACTCCGGCGAGCTGGTCGTAATCCGCTCGACCTCCATCGACTCCGAGCTCCGCGCGCAGGTCATCGAGAAAATGAACGAGACCTTCGGCCTGACCGATGACGACCTGTACGGCAATGAAGACGTCAGCCCCACCGTGGGCAGCGACCTTCAGCGCGCGGCGATCACCGCGGCGGCAGTCGCGATCCTGCTGATGCTCATTTATATCGCCTTCCGCTTCGAGCTGACCTCCGGCCTGGCGGCGATCACCTGCCTGGTGCATGACATGCTCATCATGATCAGCGTGTTTGTCATTTTCCGCCTGCCGGTTGACGGCAACTTCATTGCGGCGGTGCTGACCATTTTGGGTTATTCGATCAACGCCTCCATCATCGTGTTCGACCGCGTGCGCGAAAACCTGCACGCCACACGGCGCGAGACCTTCGAGGAGGTCGCCGAAAAATCGATCTGGCAGACGCTGGGGCGTACCATCAATACCACGCTGACCACCGTCTTTGCCGTCGGCATGATCTATATTCTGGGCGTCGATTCGCTCAAGGACTTCACGCTGCCGCTGTTGATCGGCTTCGTAGCGGGCGCGTATTCGTCCATCTTCCTGGCGTCCTCGCTGTGGGGGAAATACCGCAAGATTTTCCGCAGAAAGGCGTAACGCCGTTTTGCACACGATCAAAAACAGGCTCCCGAGTGCGCCGCACGGCGGGGGCCTGTTTTTCATAAGTCGTTTTCGATCCAAAGGCGGGGAAGGCCGTGACAGACCGGCAAATGCATTTCCCTGCATGGAGGATCGCCGCGCCGACCGATCGGCGCAAGGATATGGAGGAAGTCCGGGCGCTGAATGCGGACATCCGCAGGCGTTCCATGGAGGGCGCGCTCGGACTAGGATATCGGATCGCGGGCGCAGTCCGCGTGAACGATTCCGAAATAAGAAAAACCGTGCAGCCGCCGAATCGTGGCTGCACGGTCTTTGTCGTGATTGGAAAGGCTGCCGCGAAGCGGTGCTTATACATCCGCTTCCGAACCTTCGGCAAGCGAGTGCAACGCTTTGCCAAGCTCCCTTGCTACAGCTGCATCCAGTACGACGGAAACAATCGGAGAGGACACCGCTTCACGCATGCTGCTATCCTCGCCAAATGACGGATAGCGTTGGCGCAGGCAAAGTAGTACCGTCCGCCCATCTGAGCCGACGGCGCAGCTAAAGGTGTTTGCATATTGATAAATTTCTGGTTGGTTCACAGTTTCACTCCTGTCTTTACATTTCCATCAGCTCAGCAGGCTCGAACGGCTCTTCGGCACGATGAAGCTGCTTTACGCGCGGAAAGCAATTCCATTATTGTGTGGGAATCCTTCATGGTAATTTCTCCTCCAAATCGTGCAAGCGTTTCAATGCTGCGGATATTTTTCCCGTATAATCGGCTGCACTGTGACCCGCCCTTTCATAAGAAGGCCATCAACAATGCAGGTCGTTGATCGGGCAGGCAGCCGTACAAAATACGGATATTAAATCCGGCGCCAGTCGGGGGCATACTGTAGATGCTGCTGCTTGGCAGTTCAAATTCTTTGTGAACGGTTGCGTGGAAACCTTCTTAGCTAAGATGAAGAGGAATTGAAGTCAGGCCGGATTTGCAGGATTCCTTATTCTTGCGTCAGCCGTCGGCGCTGGCGTTTGAATCAAAGGATACGGCTGCCTGTTGCAGGAAAGCGGGGCGCCCCACGAAAAAGCCGCAGCTTTCCGCGAAATTTCCCCCTTCCCCCTTGAAACGCGGGGCGAATTATTGTATGATTAAGGTATCAGGCTGTGGGAGAGACGGAGACAAGCGAGGAAACCATGAAGAGTGTAACGATCAAGGACATCGCAAAGATCGCGGGGGTATCCTATGCGACGGTATCGCGGGCGCTCAGCAATTCGCCGGGCATCAGCGAGGAAACCCGCGCGCGGGTGCTTGAGATCTGCCGCGAACAGGGCTACCGCCCCAACATTCTGGCGCGCAGCCTGATCTCGAACAAGACGAACGTACTGGGGCTGATCGTCCCGGATATCTCCAATACCTTTTATGCCGAGGTCGCGTTCCATATCGAGACCTACGCGCGTTCGCTGGGCTATAACGTGATGCTCTGCAACAGCCTGTCCAAGCCCGACCAGACGGCGAAGCTGTTTGAATTCCTTGTCGGCCATCAGGTCGACGGCATGATCCTGGTCAGCCCCCGGGACGACGAACGCTTGCAGGTTGAAAAGCAGCTCAGCCTTGTGCCCACCGTCATCATCGGCGAATGCGAGATCGCAGACAGCACGGCCGTCTGTGAAGCCAGCAGCATCCGTTTGGACAATTTTGCAGGCGGCCAGCTCGGCGCCGAATACCTGCTGGGGCTCGGCCACCAGGATATTCTTTACGTCGGCTTCCGTCCCGGCAGCATGACCCATACCCGACGGGTCAGCGGCTACAAAGCGGCGATGAAAGCCGCGGGTTTCCGCCGCCGCGTGCTTGAGAACAACAGCAACGCTTCCTCCACAGAAGCTGGGCTCCGCCTTGGGCGCGCGCTGTTCCGCAGCGGACAGCCTTGCACCGCCGTCTTCGCCGCCACCGACGCGGTCGCGTTGGGCGTGATGAACGCCGCCGACGAATGCGGCGTTGCCATTCCCGGGGAAGTGTCCCTGCTGGGCTTTGACAACATTTCCTACGCCGGGCTCCCGAAGATCATGCTTTCCACGATCGACCAGCGCAAGCCCCGGCTGGCGGCGGGCGCGGTCGACCTGCTGGTAGACGCCATCGACCATCCCGACCGGGAGGAGGACGTGCGCCGCATCATCCGTCCGGCGCTGGTCGAACGGGACACCTGCCGGGCGCTCAGCCGGTAACGGCCGGAAACCGGCTGGAGATCCTGTGGAAAATACCGGAGGGGAAAGGCTTGACAGCCGTCTCCCGGCGCGGTATAATCGCAAGCCGAAAGGGCTGCGCGGCCCCGCCGGGAAATTTTAACTTTTTGTGTTTTACCAGTTATCTCTTGAAAAAATCCGGTGATTGTGCTATACTTTACCCGACGATGTGTAAAGTGGTCGTTTTCGGATATGCCTTGTAGAAAAAGCGCCGCTTGTGCCGAAGTAAATTGTGCGGTTTCACCAAAAAGACGGGTTTCGAGCCTGCCATATCCCAAAAATGGACGCCGTTTGCAACAAAAATCGTCGTTTTGACGGAACATGCCGCCCGGTTTGCGCGGCAGCGGCTGCTCCCGGCCGCATACCGCAGGGGGAGACCAACGCTTTCTCAATAGACCACTGTAAGATTTTTTTCGATACCTGCGGCCCACGCCTCTGCCGGGGCTGGCCGCGATAGACCGGCCGGATGCAGCTGCCCCGCGCAGCACGCGGAGCCTTCTGCCGGCAGAGACGATCGCAAATTTCCGACGCGGGAGCAAGCTGCCGCCGATCGGGAAAAAGGCCCGGCGGCCTCTGCGGGATGACGACCGCGCATGGGGACGCCGCGTGACCGGAGGGGAGACGCCGCGCGCCCGGGGAGGACGCCGCGCCTTCCAACCGCTATGACTGCGGAGGTACCGCGCCTGCTGGCTGCATGCCAGGTCGATGGGATCGACCGCAGGCCGCCTTCGATATTTATATACCCGCCGAAGCGGGCCAACTGCGCCGGGAAAGGATTCCCCCGGACAGTCCGCGCGCCCCTCCGGCAAGTATCATAGATACGGATACGCCCCCAAGCAAAGCGGTCGGTTTCGGATCCCGTCCCGGGCCTGCGGATGTACGCATCCCTTTCAGCCTGCGCATGCACGCATTTCTTTACATCATACCGGCAGGAAGAAGACGATATGAGCCGCGGCGCTCCGCCAAGGCTTTTACCGTAAATTTGTTTGAATAGGGGGGTGATTATGTGCCCGTAAAAGCAGACGTTTTTCACGCGTTAGCGTGCAGCCGACCCGTCGAAGGACGGAAAAAGCCGAGAGTTCTCGTAAAGGCACGAGAGCCTCCGTGGGGTAACGGCTGACCCGGTGGAGCTGTTCCTCTGCGGTCGCAGAAAGCTATGTAAGACACACACGATTTCAGTAAAAATGTTCATCAAGATAGGAGATATCAACCATGAAGAAGCAATTCCTCGCAAAGTTGCTGGTTCTTGCTCTCGTTCTGACGCTGGTGCCGGTCGCGGCATTCGCTATTGACAACGAGCAGACCAACGTATATTACAACGATTCCACCAATGACACCAAGGTGCCGGGCACCATCACCCCCGCTGCTCCGGAAGAAGAGACTCCGGAAGAGTCCACTGTTGAAGTGAAGACCACCACGAATGCGGATGGCTCCACCGTAGCGACGGTTGCGGTTTCCTCTACCGTAGAAGGCACTGTTGCAACCGCGACGGTTGACGCTACCGCTATGAACGCGATCATTGCGGCTGCGAAGGACAGCGACATCGTTGTTCTGAGCATCGAGACCCCCCGCAATGCGACCGAGGCGACTGCCAGCATCGCTGCAAGCGCTCTGGCCAACCTGGCCCGTCAGTCCAAGGCTGACCTGACCGTTGAGTCCTCCATCGCTACCATCACCATCGCAAACGCTGATCTGGCTGCTCTGGCTTCCGGTGCGACCACCGTCGACATCACCGCGAAGGCTGTCGGCGACACCATCGAGATCGTCGTTGCGAAGGACGGCAAGGCTGTTGAGATCGAAAACGGTTTCGCCGTTGAGATCCCGGCTACTGCCGGCGCTGTTATCTACATCGTCAACGAGGACGGCACCGAGACCGCTCTGGAAGACGTTGAGATCGCGAACGGTGTTGCTCTGGTCACCCTGACCGGCAACGCGACCATCCGCATCGGCTAATTTTCAGCCGTTCCTGGGGAGGCTGCGCGGCCCCCGCGTCCGCGGGCGTGCAGCCGCCTGTAACAAGGTCCAAGTTTTGAAGGGAGGGGCTTTTGCCCCTGCCCTTCTCCGAGCTCTCCGCCGATCGGGGGGAGGGCTCGGAGAAGGGCTTTCGCAGGAGGAGATTTTTATGAACCAAAAAGCCACCAGGCTTTGGCAGGCAATTTCCACGCCGCTCGCTGCGGCTTTCTTTTTTGTGGCGGTCTGCCTGTGCTCCGGGACCGTCATCCGGCGGACTTCCGTCCTGCTCGTCATGCTGACGCTGTCCGCCGCGTTCCTGTTTTATTCCCGCCTGCGCGACCGCGTCGGCGTGCCGTTGCTCGCGCTCGGGCTGGTGGTGATTGCAGGCGGATTGTCCAACCTGTACGCGGTGTCCGGCAAATTTGCGCTGTTCGAGTTTTTGAAGCTGCTGTGCGCGTTTTGCCTGACGCTGCTTTTATTAGCGTTCACCGGCGAACGGAAGCCGGACCGCCGCATCGCGTCCATCCTCGCGGGCTGTACGGCGATCGCGGGCGTCGTCAGCATCGACCTGCTTTCGACCCGCTGGATCAGCACGCCTGTGCTGGCCTTCCTGAACGGGCTCGGCTGCGGGATCGACGGTTCCGATTGGGTCGAGGAAGGCGTCCGCATGATCGGCATCTTCGTCACGCCGAACGTGTTCGCGGGCTGCGCCGGGATCGGCGTACTGCTCAGTCTGGGCCTCGCCGCTACCGCCAGGGGCAAGGTTGAGCGGCCCGCCCAACTGGCGTGCCTGTTCGTGAACGCGCTGTCGTTCGTGCTGGTCTTCAGTATGGGGGCTTCGGGATCGATCGCCGCCGCGTTCGTGGCCTATCTGCTGCTCGCGCGCCGGGAGGACCGCATCGACCGCCTGCTGCTGATGGTGGAAACGCTGGCGCTCACGCTGCTGGCGGCCTTCCCGATCTCGCAGACCTCCTTTTCCGCATGGACGGGCGTCCAGCCGGCGCCGTTGCTGTGCCTGATCGCCGGGGCGACGCTGCTGTGTGTGCTCGACGCCTTCGTTGGCCGGCGGGTCGCCGCCCTGCTGCGCGGGCAGGAAAAGGCCGTGCTCGCCGTCATGCTGGGGACGCTGGCGGCGCTGGCGCTGTTCATCGCGGCGGCGTTCCGGCTGACCGGCGGAGCGAGCCTTGAAGCGGGGGAGACCCTGCGGCGGGCGGCGTATCCGGAGCCCGGCGCCTATACGGTCGAGGCCGGGAGCGAAGGGGAGCTTTCGATTTACATCGAAAGCCAGAACCGCGCGGAGACCCAGATGCATACCAGCACGGAGCTTTACAACGGCCCGCTGAACGGGGCGGCGTTCACCGTCCCCGAGGGCAGCGAAGTCGTTTATTTTACCTTCACCGCCGGGACGGACGCGCGTCTGGAACGGGCGGGTTATCAGGGCGCGAACGGCTCGGGCAGTATCCCGCTGCGGTACCGCCTGCTGCCGGGCTTCATCGCGAACCGGCTCCAGGGCCTGCGCGCGAATGAAAACGCGATCCAGCGGCTGGCCTTCTTCGAGGATGCGATGAAGCTGTTTTGGCGCAGCCCGCTGATTGGGCAGGGGCTGGGCGCGTTTTCCAATGGCCGGTACAGCGTGCAGTCCTTCAATTACGGGACGCTGTACGTGCATAACCATTACATTCAGACGCTGGATGAGACGGGTATCATTGGGCTGGCGCTGTTCGTGGGGATGTTTGTGATCGCCGCCCTTGCCGTCTGGCGTTCGCGGCGGCAAAACGAGCTTGCGCCTGCGCTGGGCGCGGCGCTGGTGTTCATGGCGGGGCATGCCGCCGTAGAGGTCGTGTTTTCCATTTATTGCTACCTGCCGATCGCCTTCGGCGTGTTCGGGCTGATCAGCCTGAGCTGCGGCAGCGCCATCCCCAGCCCGCTGGACCGGCAGAAGGTACGCGCCGGGCTGCTGCTGGGCTGCTCGGGATTGATCGGCGTGTTCATGGTGCTGCTGGGCGGTAACATCGCCGCGCTGCAGATCGCGAACGGGGAAGGCGGCCTGTCCAAATACGAGGAAGCCGCGATGCTGGACCGGTTTGAATGGGCCGACCATCTGCTCGCCTATGTGATGGGCTCGCTGGAGCCGGGGGCGGACGAAGAAGTCCGGCAAAAGGCGGACGGCTATGCGCTGCGGCTGGCAAAGCTGGATTCCAACATCATCCCGATGTGCCTGACCGAATATTATCTCCGGACCGGCCGCCCGGAGCAGGCGCTGGAAATGGCAAAACAATATGTGAATTATTTGTCCGCCTATGATACCGCGTGGCAGATCGCGTTCGACCTGCTCGAGCAGTATGCATGGGATACGCCGGAATACCGCGCGGGCGTCCTGGAGATCGCCGGGATGCTGGACGATTGGAACGCGGAACACCTTGGGGACCTGACGCTGACGGAAAAGAATCTGGCGTTCATCGCAAGCATGTCAGACTGACGGAGGCGGCTATGATCAAAGAGAACCAACGGCTGTTCAATCAGCTCCATGTGCTCAGCGACGGCATTTTGCTGCTCCTGTCGCTCCCCGTTGCATTTTGGATCCGGTTTTATGTAATCCAGGGCGGCGTGATCACGATCACGTTGGACTGGTACCTGCGGCTGGACTGCCTGCTGACGGTGGCGCAGCTGTTCACTTACGCCTGGTTCGGGCTGTACCAGTCGTTCCGCAAGATCCGGCTGCGCAAGGAACTGCCGCGGCTCTGGCTCGCAGGCGCGCTGGATATGGCCGTGCTACTGAGCGTGCTGTTCATCTGGCACGGCGTCCATTTCTCGCGTATGACGTTCGGCATTTATTTCGTGCTGAGCTCCGGGCTGCTGAGCTGCAAGCGCATCTTCCTGCGCACGGCGCTGCGGTATTTCCGGCAGCATGGGTATAACCTCAAGCACGTGCTGGTGCTCGGGAGCGGGCAGTCGGCGCGGGATTACTTAAATACGATCCGGGCCGAACGGGAGCTTGGGTATCATGCGCTCGGCTACCTTTCCGCGCGGACGGCGCAGCTGCCCGGCGACCCGCACTATTACGGCGGGTTTGAAAAGCTGGACGCGCTGCTCGAAAAGATCGTCCCGGACGAGGTCGTCGCGGCGCTCGAGCTGGAAGAAGAACGGTGGATGCCCCAGATCATCAACGGCTGCGAAAAGGCGGGGGTCAAGCTGTCGATCATCCCGACCTATGCGCGCTATATCTCGTCCACGCCGCAGTTTGACGAGCTGGGCGGCATCCCCATGCTGAATATCCGGCGCGTCCCGCTGGATAACTGGGTGAACGCCTTTTGCAAGCGGCTGATGGATATCGTCGGCTCGCTGCTGCTGCTGGCCGTCACCTCGCCGATCATGCTGGCGTGCGCGGTCGGGGTCAAACTGTCGTCGCCCGGGCCGGTGATTTTCAAGCAGAAGCGGGTCGGACGCAATAAAACGGTGTTCTACATGTACAAGTTCCGTTCCATGCGGGTGAACGGCAGGCAGGATACCGGGTGGAGCTGCGAGCAGGACGCCCGGAAGACCCGGTTCGGCGCGTTCCTGCGCAAGTGTTCGATGGATGAATTCCCGCAGTTTTTCAACGTCCTGAAAGGCGATATGAGCCTTGTCGGCCCCCGCCCGGAGGTGCCCTATTATGTGGGGCAGTTCAAGGAGGAGATCCCGCTGTATATGGTGAAGCATCAGGTGCGCCCTGGGATCACGGGCTGGGCGCAGGTGAACGGGCTGCGCGGGGATACCTCTATCCAGGAGCGGGTGGAGCACGATATTTATTATATTGAGCATTGGAGCCTGTTGTTCGATATCAAGATCCTGCTGCTGACCGTGTTCAAGGGTAAATTCCTGAACAGCGAAAAGCTGATCTGACCACAGGGGAGGGTTGACATGCCAAAGCTGTTGCTGACAGCGTCTACATATTCCCACATCCGGAATTTTCATTTGCCGTACCTGCGCCGGTTCCGGGAGCTGGGATGGACGGCTGACGTTGCCGCGGGCGGCGTCCCCATGCCGATCCCGGAGGCGGCGCAGACGCTGCATCTGCCGTTTGAGAAGTCGATGGGCGCGCCGGGGAATTTCCGGGCGGCGGCGATGCTGCGGGCGCGGATACGCGCGGAAGGGTACGACCTGATCTTGACGCATACGTCGCTTGCGGCGTTTTTCACGCGCCTTGCCGTGCAGGGGCTGCGGGGGCGCCCGCCGCTCGTCAATATGGTGCATGGGTATTTGTTCGACGATGAAACGCCGCCGGTAAAGCGGGCGGTCCTGCTTGCGGCGGAGCGCTGGACGGCGCGGCAGACCGACCTGCTGCTGACGATGAACGAATGGGACGGGCAGGCGGCGGAACGGTACCGGTTGGGGGCTCGATGCGCGCAGACGCCGGGGGCCGGCGTGGATTTTTCCCGTTTGGACGTGGAGACGCGACCGGCTGCGCAGCTGCGGGAGGAACGGTCGATCCCGCAGGATGCGTTCGTGCTGCTTTATGCGGCGGAGTTTTCGCGGCGGAAAAGCCAGCCGGTGCTGTTGCGGATGCTGCGGCTGCTGCCGGAGACGGTCTTTTTGGCCTTGCCAGGCGACGGGACGGAACGGCAGGCGTGCGAAGCGCTCGCGCAGGAGCTTGGCGTGCAGCAGCGGGTATGCTTCCCGGGGCAGCAGTCCGATATGGCGGCATGGTATGCGCTGGCGGATGCCGTCGCGTCTGCCAGCCGCAGCGAAGGCCTGCCGTTTCATATTATGGAAGCGATGTATGCCGGTTTGCCGGTGGTCGCCAGCCGTGTGAAAGGGCATACCGACCTGATCCGCGACGGCGAAAGCGGGTTGTTGTATCCGTATGGGGACAGCGCCGCGGGCGCGGAACAGGTGCGCCGCCTGCTGGGGTCGGAAGCGCTGCGGAAGCAGCTTGCGCAGGCTGCGAAGGCAGAGGTTTTGCAGTACCGTTTAGAGCGGGTGCTGCCGGTCGTGATGGAGCAGTACCTTTCCGTCGTGCCTTCCCGCGTGGAGCGTCCTGCCGCTGCCCCAAAAGAAGTGTCGGCGCCTGCCGATTGACGTTCGGCCCGCGTGCTTGCAGCGGAGCGGAAAGGCGAAATCGAAGCGCGGATGTGAGTTTGCGTTGGAACCGGGGTGCGCGTCAGCGCCCAAGGCTAAGAGCGTTGCCGAATGACCGGCAGCGCTTTTTTCTTGCGCAGGGGACGCGAACAACAACAAAGGCGTGACAGTGCCTGCATAGGGGACATAATCTTAGTTCCCGGATTATGTCCTTTACCTCAGAAATATATGCGTAAAGCTCTTTCAGGTTCAGTTGTTTTGAAAAATCTGCGATCTGCTCTTTTACAAGTTCATTTCCGGTTGTAATGATAGGCGAATGGATACGTTCCGGATAATTGCCCGAAAAAAACACCTGCTCGTCTTCCTTTATCAATGTGTGTGCAACGATATTTTCGATCCGAAAAATATGCCAGATCGAATATGCTATCGTTTTACAATGATAACCGTTTGCATTTATAAATGGAATTGCATCAAAATCTTCCCTGCTTGATTCCTCCTTAAATCCTGTTAAAACGGCCATCAGCTGATTTCGCAAATCAAATAACGCAGCAATCCCGGCTTGATAGGTATCTTTCTTTTTGATTTGCGTTTGCATGGTTTTATTCAGTTCCGGACCATACCTTATTCATAAATCAAACATCCTCCAACAATCCCGATTTTTCGGTTCGCTTATCAGCCCTAAATACAGCGCGTCTCCCCGCCGGAAACAATCACCTTCCCATGTCCGTTCCGACTATCCAGACCGTCAAGGGCGAGTCGTATTTTTTCACGCGGAGCGCGAAAAAATCTCCACTCTGAACCCCTTGACCGTCTGGATTTTTGCCGCTGCCATTTCGAGGACGAAAACGGGGAACAGGATTTTACAATCCTGTTCCCCGCTTTCGTCCGCTTCATTCTATCGGCAAAACCGTCTACACTGGCGCCGCGGCTGCCGTTCCCGTTTGCGGGGACTCTGCCCCCGCGCCCCCGGCCTTTTCCAAAGAACAAAATAAAGGCCCATTCATAACCGGCAGGCGTGGATCTTTCACCTTTTGGCACGGCCCGTTTTACTGCATGGAGTCCCAACGCTCCCGTGCCTCATTTTCCTCAGCGGCACGGACGGCCTGCATATACGTGAACATCAGCCACAGGTGGATCGCCTCGATCACAACGCCGACCACCAACATTACGTCCGACACCAGTTCCAAGGTCGCCAGCATCTCATAAATCGCCGCTTCGCCGCCGTTCAACGCCCCGCCGACCAGCATCGCGACAATACCGGTCACCGACACGAAAGTGATCACCATACTGAGGATGGTCAGGTAAAAGCACCACATGATACGGCGCGGCGGATAATCAATCCCGCGTGTTTCGCGCATTTCTTCAAAACCGGAATAGGTGAAATATTGCAGGCGCAGAACCATCACCAGCATCAGGATGCAAAGCGCTGCCACGATCACCATCATCAGGATACCGACATCCCCCGTCGCGATCTGGACGAGCATGGCCACCAGCGCGACCACTACCACGACCGCAGTTCCGATATAAAGCCAGACCGCACGGACCGCTTTGGCAAACCGTTGGTTTTCATACCGCAGCTGGTACAGGCTGACAATGGTCATCACGCCGCCTGCCAGCGACATCAAGCCGCCAATGGCCGACAGCGAATCAATGTTCGAGACGACCGAGCCGATCGCCGCCAGCGAGATCGCGATGAAAAACAGCTTCACCGCTGAATAAATCTTCCTCATAACCAAGCTCCTCCCTTATCCTTCAAAACTTCCTGTGAATGCTGCCGGGGTTTTCCCCCGGCGGCGTTTTATCCTTCGACCGTTTCCGGCGCAGCTTCCGATGCCGCCCCGTCCGGTACGAACACGTCAGTCTCCCGCTTTTTGCCAAGCAGCGCCGGCAATTCCATACCCGCCTGCTCAAACAATTCGCCCATCGGCGGCACGGCCTTCATCATGCCGGAAATAAAATCGGCTGTCCCGGTCTTGCCGTCGCTGTTTTTGCCCGAATCCCACACCGTGACCTTGTCGATCTTGATATTTTTGATCGCCTCGACCTGAATGCGGGTCAGTTCCTCCAGCTTGTCGGCGATCATCAGCCGGACGGCTGCGTCCGGGTTGTTGCCCGCCGCAGCGACCAGGCTGCGGATACCCTGCGCCTGCTGTTCGAGCAGCTCGCGGGCGCCGCGCGCTTCCGCTTCCATCTTGGCAAAGATCGCGTCCGCCTCGCCCCGGGCCCGGCGGCGCAGCACTTCGGCGTCGGCTTCCGCCTGGATCTCTGCCTGCTGCTTGGCAATCTCCGCTTTTACGATGATATCCGCCTTCTGCGTCGCCGTCTCCAGCTGAGCGCGGGTCTCTTCCGCCTCCTGTTGGGCAATGTAGGCTTCCTGCTTGGCCTTCGCCGCCTGCACCGCCTCGGCAGCGGTCGCGATACGGAGCGATTCCGCCTGCTTCTCACGGCGTACCGCCTCCGACTGCGCGATCTCGATTTTCGCGGTGTTCTCGCCGTTGATTGCGCTTGCATCCGCCGCCGCAACGTTGATACGCTGGTCGCGGTGCGCGTTCGCCTGCCCGATCTCGCCGTCGCGGTTCTTCTCGGCGACGCTCTTCTTTGCGTCGTTGATCGCCTTCGCGGCAGCTTCCTTGCCCAGCGCGTCGATATAGCCCGATTCATCGTTGATATCGGTCACGTTGACGTTAATCAGGCGCAGGCCGATCTTTTTCAGCTCGATCTCGACGTTGTTCGACACCGCAACCAGAAACTTGTCGCGATCGGTGTTAATCTCCTCAATATCCATTGTCGCAATGACCAGACGGAGCTGCCCGAAAATGATATCCTTCGCAAGCTCCTGGATCTCCGACAGCTTGAGCCCGAGCAGGCGTTCGGCGGCGTTCTGCATCACGCCAGGTTCGGTGGAAATACCGACGGTGAAGCGTGACGGCACGTCGATACGGATATTCTGCTTGGAAAGCGCGTTTTTCAGGTCAACACTAATCGAAATGGGCGTCAAATCCATGTACTGATACGATTGCAGCACCGGGACGATGAATGCCGCGCCGCCGTGGATGCACTTGGCGCTGCGCGCCTTGCCGTCGGAATCCGAGCCGACCTTACCGTAAATGACCAGCACCTTGTCGGCCGGGCATTTGCGATAACGCGACAGGATGGTCATGAGCGCGGCAAGCAGTACGACCGCCCCCACGCAAATACCGATCAAAATTTGAATGTTGAACATGCTCCTTACCTCCATTATGATATCACGATTTCTCCCATATTAGAACCGGCCCGCAGCAGGCGAGCCCTTTCTATCCTTCCGTCCCCCAAAACCTGCCGCAGCCGCCCCTTCGCCCCGCCGTCGTTGTGGCGGGGCGAAGCAGCGCGCGGGAACGACCGCCGCCGCGCCCATCCCCGCCGCAGCGGAAAGGGGATTCCAAAGGGACGAGTCCCTTTGGCGCCGTCCGCGTAGGACCGCTGTCCGCGTAGGACCGCCTACTCCGATCGCTCCACGACCAGCGTGTCGCCGATCACGTCGATCACCCGGACAGGCGCGCCCGTCTCAAGCGGCGCAGGTTCATGCGTGATCGCCGAGCATTCGATCAGGCTGCTTTGTACCTTGAGCATGACCTTTCCCATCCCGCCGCCGTTCGCCGGGATCACGATATATACCTGCCCGCGTTCGCCGATCCCGTTCTTCAGGTCGATCGTGCCGCTTTCCGCCAGCTTCGCCGTCATCTGCACCAGCTTGGCGATCGCCAGCATCGCCGCAGCCCCCAGCGCGATCCCCGTCAGGATGCTGCCAAACGCAGGCGCGCCGCTCACAATCGCGCCGATCGTCGACCAGCTGAAAACCGTCAGGAACGCCACGATCCCCTGAAGCGTGAAAACCCGCAGCAGCGCGCCGTCCCCGCTGCCGCTGCCGTCCGTGTATGCGTCCGCGTCCAGATCGCCTGCGTCCGGCGCGTCAATGTCCAAGTCCAGCTCCGGCGCGTCCAGATCCAGCCCCGAGGTATCGCTGTAGTTGCTGCCGCCCCCGCCATCCAGACCGCCAAGCAGCGACAGCAGCGTCTGGATCGCAAGGATCAGCGTCGATGGCAATGCGATACAATATAAGATCCGGAGCGTCAGGTCGAGCGAGCTCCACCATTCTACCATAATTCAGATCCCTCCCCTCAACGGCCGTCCGCCCCTTCCGGAACGTCGCCCCGGCGCCCCTCCGGCAGCAGGCCGGCCTCAATCTAACCGGCGCGCCCCCAGGGCGCAAAATGTAAATTTAATTTACCTCTATTATACGACGCCCGCAAAATCTTGTCAATCGCATTCCCCGAAAAATTTCCCACAAAAGCAAGTCGCACAATTTGTGAAAGCTCTCTATTGCAATCTTCTGGGGAATTTGCTAGAATGGACGTAAATCAAATTTACGTTCCGGACGGGGGTGCAAAACATATGGACAGAGCAGCGCTCGGAAGCCGTATCAAAGAAGCGCGGCTCGCGAAGAAGCTGACACAATCGGAAGTAGTCGGCAATTTCATCACGCGGAACATGCTCAGCCAGATTGAAAGCGGCACGGCTACGCCCTCGATCAAAACGCTGACCTATCTGGCCGAGGTGTTGGATCTGCCCGTCGAGCAGCTGATCGGCGCCGAGGAGTCGGGCGACCTGTCGCTGCTGCTGGAGCTGAAACAGGCGATCCGCACAGGCGATTATGAAAAAGTCGCGGAAAAAGCGCCCGCCCTCCCGGAAGCCCTGTCGGACGAGCGCGCCGCGCTGCTGGCACAGGCCAACCTGCGTCTCGGGGAACAATGCGCCCAGGCCGGAGAGCTGCCGCGCGCGGTCGAACTGGTCGGCCGTTCGCTCGAACTCGCAGACGCCGGGGTCTATGCCAACGAGACCGTGCGGGCGCGGGCGCTGCTGCTGATGGGTCAGCTCGCACAGTCGCTGCCGGACTATTATGTCAAGTGATCCATCCCCAAGCAGGCGCGGCCCCAATGCGGAGCCGCGCCTTTGGCCTGCCCGGAGCCGCGCCGCGTCCAGATTTGCAGCGGGCAGCGTACCGACTTGCGGCTCGCCGTAAAATAAGGATTGACAACCGCCGGGAAATCCGGTATACTGGCCTTACTCAATGCAGAGTAGGCTGCCGCGCGTAAAGTGCCGCCGGAACGGGGAGTTGTCCGACGGACGAAAGGGTCTCAAGGCCTTGCGGTGCGGTCGCCGCATCCCGCTGCACCCGTTTTAACCGAGCCCCACTTCTTTTAAAATGAGTGCAACAGCGTATGAGTGCAACAACATTTTATGGAGGTGGCCTTTTTATGCCCAAAAACAAAAACCTTTTCGCCCGTTCCTTTCAGGAACTGCGCAGCCTCCGGTGCCTGGTGATCACCGCGCTGTTCATCGCCATGAATATCACCCTCGACCTGCTCAAGCTCCGGATCGACCTGCCGGGTATGCGGATCGGCGTCGGCTTCCTGACCAATGCTTCGATCGGCATGCTGTACGGCCCCACCGTCTGCATGATGATGGGCTTCTGCACCGACGTGCTCGGGTTCCTGATGAATCCCGGCGCCGGCGGCGGCGGTTATTTCCCGGGCTATACGCTGACGGCGATAGTCGCCGGAGCGATCTGGGGCGTGCTCCTGTACCGCCCGGACGCGCGCCCCTCGGACGGCTCCCTACGCGCCCGGCTGCGCTTCCCGCTGCGGACGTTCGCGGCGCGGCTGCTGATCACCGTGATCTGCAACGTCGGCCTGAATACCCTGTGGCTCTCGATAACCGGCGACGGTACCCTCTGGCTCCCGCTGGCCCTCACGCGCCTGCCCGCGCAGATGCTTTATTTCCCCGTGCAGTACCTGCTGCTGCTGGTCGTCCTGCCCCTCGTGCAGCGGCTTTATTGGACGGCTGTACCGTCTTCGCGGCCAGTCGCCGAGCGCTGATCCGAGCCGTCAGGCCCGCCGGGCTCCTGCGTTCCGCACCCGGAATCTCCGGCGACTCCCTAAAGCTGGCGGGTATACGGCATGCAGCCGCAGTATGATGTAAGATCCGTATGATTTCAGCAGCCGGAGGGGCAGACCCTTCGGCTGCTGTTTTTATCCTTTTGCAGCGGCCTTGTATGCGCTGCGCCCCGTTTCCCTTGCAGCGCCGTTCGGACAAAACCAAAGGCTGTACCCGCGGCGTTATGCGCGCAAGTACAGCCTTATTTTGCTGCCGTCTTCTCGTTGGTTGATCGTTTTGAACATCGCGGCAGGTCTGCCCGTTCCCGGCAGGCTCCTTTAGGCGGCAGTCCCTGCGGAAAGCAGTTCGTACAGCTTGTTGACCGTAGCGATCGCCTGCTCAAGCGGGTAATACGCCTGCGGCGCAAAGCCGCCATCCTGCATGCCGCTCATAATACCAAGGTTTTGCATTGCATATACCGGTGTTTTGAATGCATCGCCGATCGCTGCGTCGTCGGGATACGGCTTCAGCGCCGTGCCGTCCGCCTCTTGGAATAACCGGATAAAGCGGTACAGAACGTCCGCGGCCTCCTGCCGGGTGATGCGGGAACGCGGGTGGATCGTCCCGTCTTCCCCGCCGGAAACGATCCCCAGCGCAGCCGCCAGCCGGACATGTTCCCGCTCGCAGTCGGTAAACACAGGCGCGGTATCCAGCGCCGGGAGCTCCCGCCCCAGCTTGCCGTAAAGGTTGACGAGCAGGGCGCAAAGCTCCTCGCGGTAAGCGTCCAGCGTGTAATAACCCTGTACGTTTTCCGGGAGCAGGCCGCGCGCCCTCGCCTGTTCGATCGGCGCCTTTGCCCAACCGCTGCACCGGTCTTCAAGCTCGCTTGGATCCTGCGTATCATAAAGCTTCAGCTCGACTTCCCCGCCGTCTTCGACCAGCCAGTAGATTTTATCGCCGCGATAGGCCCATACGCGGGCATTGGAATCACGAAAGCAATATACGTCCTCATAATCATGGTTGCCGACCCATTCCCCCTTGCGGTTGATGAATCCAATCGTGCTGCCTGACCAGGCCAACCCCATATGCGTGCCAACGAAGGACGTCCCGCCTGTCTCGATCAGGGCAACGCCGTCCTCGAAGCAGATCGCGCCCGGGGATTCACTCCCGCACACATAGTCCAACACCATTTGGTATTGGTCGTCGAGCAGCGCTGACAGGCAATGCCGCGCCGTTGCGACCTCCCTCACTGACGAATACGAAAGTTCTACCTCGCGGCTGCGGTACAGGGTCACATAGCCCTGCCGGTCTACGCCGCCTACTTTCCCGTCGATCGGCAAAGGCTCCGGGTTTACGGTCCCGTCGGCCTCCGCTTCGTAACAGATCGATCGTTCCCCATCTTCTACGACCAGGAAAAACCGGTGTTCCGGGATCCAATAAACGGCATCATAAATGCAGGGGATCCGCCATTCGTTTGCCGTGAAGTCGTAAACACCGTATTTCGCCGCCGTTTCGCCCGACGCGGCGGACGGATCCGTGGAAAGTTTCAGGATATAGTTTGCGCCTTCGTTCTCGCCCCATTCCAAAGTAAAGCCATCGCCGGATAACGCCGATTCTACCGTAAGGTCTTCCCCCGCCCGCGCCCGCTGCCGGTATTCCTCCGGGATCCCTTTCAGCAGACCGGAGAACGCAGGCACGGCGGCCTCCTGCGCTGCATTCGCGGAAACGCCGGTCAGCAGCAGCATCGCCGACAAGGTCAAACCGGATATGATTTTTCGCATCGCTGCACCCCTTCGTCACGTAATCGTTTTGAATCCTGCGCCGCGCAGGACGTTTCCCCTATTATACCGTTTTTTTACAAAGCAAGCAACCTTTTTGCAAAAACCACGGCGTCCAAATTTTTCATAACGCGGAAGCGCCGCCTTTACGCGGAAGCGCCGCCTTTGCAGATCAAAATGAAACAGGGGCATCCTGCCGCCTTCCCGTTCAGGCGCAGATCGCCATGGCAAGCGTCCCCGCGACCATCAGTATCAGCCCAACAAAGGCTTTTTTGCCGAGGGGTTCCCGGAACACGAGGTATGAAACGGCAACCGTTACCACAATGCTTAATTTGTCGATCGGCACGACAACGCTGACGGCTCCGTTCTGGATCGCATAATAATAACATAACCAGGACGCCCCGGTCGCGAATCCGGACAACACGATGAAGCCAAGCTCCCGCCGGCCGACCGACCGGAGCTGCGCCTGCTTGCCGCGCAGGAATACAATCAGCCACGCCATCAGCAGGACGACCCCCGTCCGGATCGCAGTACCTAAATTCGATCCCACGCCTTCGATCCCGACCTTTGCCAAAATAGAAGTCAGCGCCGCGAATACGGCGGAAAGCATTGCGTATACCATCCATTTTCGGCCGGTGACGGTTTCCGCCGTCTCCTTTTGTTCGATCATCAGATAGATCCCCGCCGCAAGGATCGCGGTAGCGGTCAATTTGACCGCTAAATGCGCCGTTTCCCCAAACAAAAGGATCGCCAGCAGCACGGATATGACCGTGCTGGATTTGTCGACCGGCGCGACCTTGTTGACATCCCCCAGGGATAACGCCTTGAAATAACAAAGCCAGGATGCGCCGGTAGCCGCCCCGGACAGGATCAGGAAGAGCAGCGAACGGCTTCCGATTTGGGCGATCCCCCCAGCAGAGCCGGAAAGGAAAACCATCAGCCAGGAGAAAATCAGCACGACCGTTGTCCGAAGCGCCGTCGCCAGGTCGGAGTCGGTATGCCGGATCCCGCATTTTGCAAGGATCGCCGTCGACCCGGCAAAGATCGCGGAGCATACCGCCATTGCAAGCCACATGAAAATCAGTCCTTTCGCGGCGCAGCCCAAAGCCCGCAGCGGTTTGCTGGCCGCTTCGGATCGTAAACCGCCGCGCCTTTCCGTCAGTCCGGCGCCTTCCGGTCGTGCTTGCGCTCATTCTATCGTATCCCGGCGGGAAAGCTAAGCCCATTGGCAGGCGGTCCCGCCGCGGCAACATAAAACCGCCCAAACGGCGCGGCAATGCCGCAAGCCCCCGGCCGGCGGCGCTCCATTGTTTTCGATAAAAGCGGCGACGAGTGAAAACATTCACCCGCCGCCAGAACCATCCTTCGGAAGAAAAGCGATCCGATCGCGCCGCTCAGTTCTGCGCCTGGAACTGCCGCCCGAAATTGGTCGACGCGAACGCGCGCTGCAACGCCGGCGCCAACGCCAGCGCGACCACAACGCCAACCGTTGCGTTCGTCACCGAGGCGACGATTTTGGTCGTGTTCGCAAGCACTGCCGGAACGAATGCCGACCCCAACAGCATTGAACCCATGATTTTGCTGCCAATATACATTGCGGAATAGCTGTACGCGCCGACGATCGCCGCGACGACGTTCCGCCCGAGCTTCCGGCCGCGCGCGCTGCCCCAGTGGGCGATCGTCCCGGCCAGTCCCGCCATGATAAAATACCGGATAAAGGTGATCCAGGCATCCGGCGCGAATTCCGGGTCGCTCAGATCGTAAAACGCCGTGCCGATCGCCGCCGCCAGCCCGCCGCGCCAGCCGCCCAGCAGCAGCCCGCACAGCACACAGATGCCGTTGCCCAGTTTGACCGTCGTGCTGCCGCCCGGCGCCGGGATCTTCACGCCCAGGAACCGGCAGGCGATGAAGACGAAGGCTGCCATCATGCCGACGGCGACGATATCATACGTCGAAATTTTCTTTTTGGTATCCATTTCCATTTCCTCCTTAACAGGTTTTCTTTGGATTGGCATTATCATACCCCTTTTATGGCCATTTTCAAAGTGCCAATTTCCGCATATTTTACAGGGCCAGAATAAATCGCGCCGCCGCCGCAGAAACTATCCGAAAATTCGATGGAGGGATCGATATGAACCTGTCAAAAAGTGAATACGAGCGGCTATATCAAAAAAAATCGCCGAATTCCCCGCTTTGGAAGGATATGCTTTGGGCCGGGGCGGTCGGCGGGCTGATCTGCACCATTGGGCAGATGGTCTCCAATTTCTATCAGGGACGCGGGCTCGATACCGAAGGGACCGCCGCCGCGACCGCCATTACGATGGTCTTCCTGGGCGCGCTGCTGACCGGGGTACACCTGTACGATAAAGTTGCCAAACACGCGGGCGCAGGCACAATCGTACCGATCACCGGGTTTGCCAACGCGATCGTTTCCCCGGCGATGGAGTTCAAAAGCGAAGGACTGGTATTAGGGCTTGCCGCCAAGCTGTTCGTCATCGCGGGGCCGGTGCTGGTGTACGGCATTTCCGCCAGCGTGATCTATGGGCTGCTGCTGTTCTGGATGGGAGGCTGAAAATGGCAAAACGCATCGGGAAACGGACGATCCGGTTCGATAAACCGCCCGCGATCCTCGCCAGCGCGGCGATCGTCGGCGAAAAGGAAGGGCAAGGCCCGTTGGGAACGTTTTTCGACGTAGTGTCGCAGGACAGCCATTTCGGGCAAAAAAGCTGGGAGCTGGCCGAAAGCGAAATGCAGAAAAAGACGATCGCGCTGGCGGCGGAAAAGGCGGGCGTGCAGCTCTCCGGGCTGGACTGCATCCTTGCGGGCGACCTGCTGAATCAATGCGTCGGCTCGTCGATGGCGTCCGTGGAAGCGCACGTGCCGTTTTTGGGCCTATACGGCGCCTGTTCGACCATGGCGCAGGGGATGGCCGTCGGCGCGGCGCTGATCGACGGCGGGGCCGTGCGCAAAGCCGCGGCGGCGGCGTCTTCGCATTTCTGCTCGGCGGAACGGCAATACCGGTTCCCGCTGGCTTACGGCGGGCAGCGCCCTCCCACGGCGCAGTGGACGGCGACCGCTTCCGGCGCGGCGGTGCTGGCGGAAAGCGGTTCCAAGGTGCAGATCACGCACGCGGTCTTCGGTGAAATGGTCGATATGGGTGTAAAAGACGCCAATAATATGGGGTCGGCGATGGCCCCCTCCGCGTGCGACACGCTGGAACATCTGTTCGAGGATACCGGCACGAAGCCAACCGATTACGACCGCATCCTGACGGGCGACCTCGCCAACGTCGGCGCGGATCTGCTGGTGACGCTGCTGCGCGACGACGGCATCGACATTACGCCGGTCTATTCCGATTGCGGTTCCATGCTCTACGGCGAGGATCAGGACGCCCACGCGGGCGGTTCCGGCTGCGGCTGCTCCGCAGCGGTGATCTGCGGCCATATCCTTCGCGAAATGGAGGAAGGGCGGCTGAAAAAGGTCATTTTCGCGGGCACAGGCGCGCTGATGAGCCCAACTTCGATCCAGCAGGGGCAGTCGATCGCAGGCATTTGCCATGCTGTGGTGATCGAACGGAAGTGATGACAAATTGCAATATCTATTCCGAATATAACACATCATAAATCCAAGGCGCGTTTCGGTCGCGCTTTATGGGAAAGGGTGATTACAAAATGCAATATTTTAACGCATTTATAACCGGTGGTATTATTTGCGCGCTATCCCAGATCCTAATCGACAAAACCAAATTGACCCCCGCGCGGATCCTTGTGTCCTATGTCGTGTTGGGCGTGATCCTGCAAGGGCTGGGGCTTTATCAGCGGCTGGTCGACTTCGGCGGCGCAGGCGCGACCGTGCCTTTGTTGGGCTTCGGTTATTCGCTGGCGAAGGGCGCTGCAAAAGGCGTCGCCGAAAAGGGCCTGCTTGGCGCATTCACCGGCGGCGTAAGCGGCGCGGCGGGCGGTATCGCGGCGGCGATCGTATTCGGGTGCCTGTTCGCGTTGTTATCCCGTCCGGCGGATAAATCCGGGGCATGACCACGCTGCGTAAGGCAGCGCGGACGTTTGCACGGTACGCCTGAGCCGCACGGTTCCATGCAAGCCCTTTGGCAGTACGCTTTCCGCAGCACCGTTCCACGCAGCCCTGTCCGGACAAACGGCCCCCAGACGGCAAAAAACCCGCTGACTGCAAATTCAGCGGATTTTTGCCGCGCCCCCTGCCAGGAACTTTTATCCTTCTCTCAACCGGAACCGCGCGACCAGATCCTTGAGCATCGACGCCTGGCCCGACAGTTCTTCGCTGGCGGCGGCGCTGGCTTCGGCGGTCGTCACGTTGCTTTGCACCACGATGGAGATCTGTTCGATATTCTGTGAAATCTCCTCGGCGTTCGCCGCCTGCCGCGCCGCGTCCCCGGCGATATCGCTGATCAGGCTGCTGACTTCGTCCGCCTGCCCGACGACCGTCAGGATCGAGCGCGCCGTCTCCTGCGCCGCTTCTACGCCGTCCGACATCAGGTCGACGGTCTGGCTCAGCAGCTCGGAGGTCTCCTGCGCCGCTTCGGACGACTTCCGCGCAAGGTTGCGCACCTCGTCCGCAACGACGGCGAAGCCCTTCCCGGCCTCCCCGGCGCGGGCGGCCTCGACCGCTGCGTTCAGCGCAAGGATATTGGTCTGGAACGCGATATCTTCGATCGCCTTCACGATCTGGTCGATCTCCGCCGACTTGGCGCTGGTCTTCCGGAGCACGTCGGTCAGGTTGCGCATCTTGCCGTCGCTCTCAAGCAGGCCGGAACGCACCTCCTGGGAAATGCGGTCGGCTTCCCGCGTGCGCTGCGCGACTTTATGTACGCTGCCCGTGATCGACCCGATATGATCCGCAAGCGTATCGACCGAAGCCGCCTGCTCGGTCGAGCCCTGCGACAGCGTCATCGCGCCGTTGGACACCTGTTCCGCGCCGATCGCCACGTCATGCGACGACGCCCTCAGCTGCCCCATCGCGCCGTTGAGCGCGCGGGAGATCTCCTCCAACGAAACCTTGATCTTGGAAAATTCGCCCGCGTAATCGTTCTTCAGCGTAAAGGTCAGGTTGCCCGCGGCGATCTCGCGCAGCGTTTTGGCGATCTCGTCGATGTACGCCACATAATCCCGCAGCCGGACGGTGACTTGATTGAAGTCGTCCGCCAGCACGCCCAGCTCGTCCTTGGAGTGGTATTGGATCTGCTGGTCAAGGTCGCCTTCCGCGATGCTGGTCGCCACGCGGCTGAGCTCCAGAACGGGCCGGCCGATAATGCGGCGCACCTGGATGACGACCAGCAGGAAGATCGCCGCCACGGCCAGCAGCGCCATCCCCGCCATGATCCCGGCGAGCCTGCGCAGGTCGCTCAGCACTTCCCCGCGCGAGACGTAGGCAACCGCCGCCCAGTCGCAGCCCGGCACGTCCTCGACCTGTACATAAGTATTCTGGTAGACCGTCAGCCCGTTCCGCCCGGCCCCGATCTGCTGGGCGGCGTAGGAATAGATCCCGTCAGGGATGTTGCTCAGCAGCTTGCCGGTCATGGAACGGTCCCGGTGTCCAATGATCGTGCCGGTGCGCGTATCCACGAGGAAAATGCCGCCCGTTTCTTCGAGCGTCACCCCGCTGACGATGGAGGACACCGAATCGAGCATCACGTCCCCCGCCGCGACGCCGAGTATCCTGCCGGAAGCGCTTTTCAACACGCCGGACGCGCCGACCACGTAGGAATTGCTGGCTTCATCGAGGTACACGTCGCCGAGGATGAAGTCCTCGGACGCGAGGCCGTCCTGATACCAGGCCTTGGACAGCGGGCTGTAATCCGGCCCCGCGACAAAAGTCGCATGGATCAGCTCGCCGTTCAGCAGGCCGACGTACAGCCCCGCAGGGCAGGCTTCGTTCTGCCCCACGGTGTGCTGGACATACCGTTTCATTTCGTCCTCGTCCATGTTCCCGTACTGGATGGCGTCCCGCTGCATTTCCAGCGTGGTCAGCGTTTTGTTCATCCAGGCGCTGGTCTCCTGAAGCGTCCGCCCGGTGGTCGTTTCCAGCAGCGCTTCGCTTTTGGCCAGCAGCGCGCGCGACATCTGCACGTAGACCACCGCCAGCAGCGCCGCTACCGCGACCAGCACGCAGGCGACGATCGCAAGCACCAGTTTGCCGGAGATGCTGTGCCGCCACCGCACGTTGTGGCCACCTGTCTTCCCGTTTACCGCACTCATGGTTCAAACTCCCTCTCATGATTAAATTACAGGCGCGGCCGATCCGGACGGAAGGGCCGCAGGCATGCTCCCATAAAATCATTATAATCGGTTTTCACCAAAAGTACAAGTATTTTTTCGGTCGCCGCTTGGCTTTTTGCACAAAAGCCGGCAAGCCCTCCGGCACGCGCCATGCGGACCGGCCGCGGCGCCCGTTTACCGTCCCTCCCGGACGCGCAGCTGCCTGCGGAAATCGGTCGGGGACACGCCGCACTGCTTCCGGAAGATCCGGCTGAAATACAGCGGGTTTTCATAGCCGACGATCCGGCTGATCTCGGAAACGTTGTAATCGGTCGTTTCCAGAAGGTTTTGCGCGTTGGCGATCCGCAGCGATAAAATATACTGCATGGGGGTGACCCCCGTCAGCTCCTTAAATCCGCGGATGAACCAGCTTGTGCTCATGCCGTGCGAAGCGGCGTAGTCCTCCACGCACAGCGCCGACTGGGAGTGCTCATCAAAATACTGCGCGGCAGCCTCGAACTCGGCGGCTGCGAAACGGCTGCGCGCCCTGGCAGGCGCGCCGATCTGCCGCTGGATCAGGATGAAAAGCTGCCGGAGCAGCAGCACGAGCAATTCCTCATAATTCTCGCGGCAGAGCTGGAGCTCCTGGATCATCTGCGTGAAAATATGCCTGTATTCCATCGAAACCCCGGTGTAAAGCACCCGCATCGAGTCGGCAATGCCATATTGCCGCAGGATGTTGGTCACGTTGTTGCCTGTGAAGTGCACCCAGTAGACCTCGGGCTGGTCCGGGCCATAATACCGGTATTTTTGTTCCTCCTTGGGGCGGTAAACCACCATGTGCCCCGCAGCCACGGTCTGCTCCCTGCCATCAAAATAAAACTGCGCCTTCCCGGAGGCGATATACAGCAGCTGGAAATCCAGCCGCCCGCGCGGCCGGTGGGTCGGCAAAACCGGGCGCGTCAGGAGCCGGTAGGTCCCGCAGCTGCCGACGAACAGCGGGTGGGTACGGTCTTTAAAGTCCAGTCGTTTGCCTTTCCAATAGGCGCTGTTTACATACATGGGCATTCCTTTCTTGGTGGATTTGTACAAACTTGCCGTTGACGTTTCGTGCAAATCGTCAACATCCACGAAAAGCCGGGCCGCGGAGGCCCTGGATTTGGCACTATTGTATCATTTTGTGCATGTTTTGTCCAATGGAATTTATGGACGGGCGACGCCGGAGCCGTTATAATAAGGGTACAAAGCCAACCGGCAGACAACACGATTTCAGGAGGGCGTTGACCATGATCGTTCCACGTTATTATGAAGACCTGCATCTGCTGCACGAAAACACCATGCCCGACCGGGCGTATTATATCCCGGCTTCCCGCGATCTCGGGCCGCTGGTGCACGACCGGCAGGCATCCGACCGTTTCCAGCTGCTGAGCGGGATCTGGAAATTCCGCTACTACGACAGCGTCTACGACCTGTGCGAGCCGTTCTATGAACCGGGCTTCGACGCGCAGGGCTTCGTCCCGGCGCCCGTCCCCGGCGTCTGGCAGAATGCGGGCTTCGACCGCCACCAGTATACCAACATCCGGTATCCGTTCCCGTTCGACCCGCCGTATGTGCCGCAGGACAACCCCTGCGGGGCCTATCTCTATGATTTCGATTACCGGAAGGACGCCGCCGCGCCCCGCGCCTTCCTGAATTTCGAGGGCGTGGACGCCTGCTTTTACGTCTGGATCAACGGCCGCTACGCCGGCTACAGCCAGGTATCCCACGCGACCGCGGAGTTCGAGGCCACCGCGTTCCTGCACGAAGGCGGCAACCGGCTCGCCGTGCTGGTGCTCAAATGGTGCGACGGCAGTTATTTGGAGGATCAGGACAAATTCCGCATGAGCGGCATTTTCCGCGACGTCTACCTTCTCAAGCGTCCCGAAGCCTGCGTCTGGGATCCTTTCGTACAGACCGAGCTGGACGCGTCGCAGGCCAAGCTGCGCGTGCGGCTGGATTACCTTGGGCAGGCCGTCCCGACAACGCTGACGCTGCTGGACGCCGGCGGCGCGGCCGTTTCCCGGCAGGTGCTGGACGGCGGGGCGGGGACCCGGCGCATTGCCAAGCTGGCCGTCGAAGCGCCGGAACGGTGGAGCCCGGAACGCCCCTATCTGTACACCCTCCGCATCGAGACGGAGGGCGAGACCCTCGTCGATCGGGTCGGGCTGCGGGAGATCTGCATCCGCGACCGGCGGGTCTTCTTCAACGGCGTGCCGATCCGCTTCCATGGAGTGAACCGCCACGACTCCGACCCCGTGACCGGCAGCGCGGTCGATATCGAGCAGATCGAGACCGACCTGCGGCTGATGAAACAGCACAACTTCAATGCGATCCGAACCAGCCATTACCCGAACGCGCCGTATTTTTACCAGCTGTGCGACGCTTACGGCTTCTTCGTAATCGATGAAGCCGACATTGAGGCCCACGGCCCGGTGGAGCTTTATTACGAAAACGACGATTTCGACGCGAAAAGCAAACGGTGGAACGAACCGATCGCGGATAACGCGGCCTTCCTGCCGTCGATCCTGGACCGGGTGCAGAAATGCGTCCAGCGGGACAAAAACCGCCCCTGCGTCGTGATCTGGTCGATGGGCAACGAAAGCGCCTACGGCTGCTGCTTCGAGGAAGCGCTCCGCTGGACCAAGGCCTTCGACCCCAGCCGCCTGACCCATTACGAGAGCGCGCTCTACCGGAGCGAGCGGCGGCGCTACGACTTTTCCGATCTGGATCTGTACAGCCGCATGTACCCTTCCTTCGAGGAGGTCGCCGAATACCTGCATGGGGAGGCCGACAAGCCGTTCCTGCTTTGCGAATACAGCCACGCGATGGGCAACGGCCCCGGCGACCTGGAAGACTATTTCCAGCTGTTCCGGCGCCACCCGCAGATGTGCGGCGGCTTCGTTTGGGAATGGTGCGATCACGCGGTCGATCACGGCCTTGCGGAAAACGGGAAGCGCCGGTATTTTTACGGCGGCGACCATGGCGAAACGATCCATGACGGCAACTTCTGCGTCGACGGGCTGGTCGCGCCCGACCGCCGCCCGCATACCGGCCTGCTGGAATACAAAAACGTATACCGACCCGCTCGGGTCGTCGGCTTTGACCGGCAGACGGGCGAGCTCCGCCTGTGGAATGGCCTGGATTTTACCGACCTCAGCGAACAGGTCGCGCTGCGGTTTGAAGTACGGCAGGATGGGGAGGCCGTCCAGACCGGCGAAGCCGGCTGCCCGCCGATCCCGCCGCAGGGCGATGGGCGGCTGACGCTGCCGCTGCAAATCCCCGCAGAGGGCAACTGCACGCTGCGGCTGAGCTACCTGCAAAAGGCGGCTTCGCCGCTCGTCCCGGCGGGATACGAACTCGGGTTTGACGAGGTGGCCTTGAACGACGGGCAAAACCGCCGCGCGGCGCGGCTGCTGGCGGAGGCGGGCGGCGCGCTCCCGACGGTCTGCGAGGACGACGCCGGGCTGACCATAACCGGCGAGCGGTTCCGCTGCCGTCTGGACAAGCGGACAGGGCTGCTGTCGGCAATGGAGTTTTGCGGCAGGACGCTGCTCGACCGTCCGATGGGCTATAACATCTGGCGCGCGCCGACCGACAACGACCGCAACATCCGCGCCGCATGGCAGCGCGCAGGGTATGACCGCGCCGTCTCGCGCGCCTACCGCGTGGCGTGGGAGCCGGACGGCGCAACGGTCGCCGTCCGCGTCTCGTCGTCGATCGCCGCGGCGGCGGTGCAGAAAATGATGGATATCGAGGCGGACTGGCGGTTCTGGGGCGACGGCACGGTCGACGTGCGCCTACAAGTGCGGCGGGAACCGGCGTTCCCCGAGCTGCCCCGGTTCGGGCTGCGGCTGTTCCTGCCCGCCGGCATGGATACCGCGTCGTACTGCGGTCTTGGCCCGCGGGAAAGCTACCGCGACAAGCGCCGCTCCGCCTGCTATGGGCATTACCGCGGCACGGTCGACGCGCTGCATGAGGACTACATCCGCCCGCAGGAAAACGGCAGCCGCATGGGCTGCGACTGGGTCGAGCTGACCGGCGAAGGCGTCGGGATCGCCGCGGTATCCCCCGAACCGTTTTCCTTCAACGCGTCGCGCTATACACAGGAGGAATTGACCGAAAAACGGCATCATTATGAGCTGACCCCCTGCGGCAGCACCGTGCTTTGCCTCGACTACGCACAAAACGGCATCGGCTCGAACAGCTGCGGGCCGCGCCTGCAAAACCGGTACCGGTTCACGGAACGCGAATTCGGCTTCCGGCTGCGGCTGAAGCCGTTCCAGACCGGCGGACGCTGAATCACGGCGCGCCCCGCCATTGTATCCCGTCGCGTTCCATCGCATCCCCATCGCACCCATCCCCAGATCTGAAATGGCGCCGCCCTGTCCGTAAAGCATATGCGCTTCCGGATAGCGGGCACGGCGGAGCCGTTTGGATACAGCCTTCCGGCGATCCCCCCGGAAGGGACACACGACAATTTGATAAGGAGAACTGTTATGCAGGAGAAAACCTATTTGAAGTGGTATAACAAGGTTGGATACGGTTCCGGAGATATCGCGGGCAACGTGGTATATGCTTTCCTGTCCTCCTTCGTCATGATCTACCTGACCGACACCGTCGGACTGAACGCAGGCGTCGTCGGTACCCTGATGCTGCTGTCCAAGCTGTTTGACGGCGTGACCGACATTTTCTTCGGCTCCATGATCGATAAGACGAACACCCGCATGGGCAAGGCGCGCCCGTGGATGTTCTGGGGCTACTTTGGCTGCGCCGCAACGCTGATCGGCGTCTTCGCCATCCCCGCAAGGCTCGGCGAAGGCGCAAAGTACGCGTGGTTCTTCATCGCGTATACCCTGCTGAACGCCGTATTTTACACCGCGAACAACATCGCGTATTCGGCGCTGACCGCGCTCGTCACCCGCAACGGCGGCGAGCGGGTGCAGATGGGATCGATCCGGTTCATCTTCGCGTTTGGCACGAGCCTGCTGATCCAGACGGTCACAGTCGATTTTGTCAAAATGCTGGGCAGCGGCGTTTTCGCCTGGCGCACGGTCGCGATCGTTTATGCATTGATCGGGCTGGCCGTCAATTCGCTGTCTGTGTTCTCGGTGCGCGAGCTGCCCACCGAAGACGCAGCAGACGCGGCGGGGCTTTTGCAGGAGGACCCGGCGGAAATCCGGACGGAAACGGCGCCCGCCGTCGCTGCCGAAGAGGCCTACCGGTTCAGCGACGCGGTGCGTATCCTCGCGGCGAACCAATATTACATCATCATTTGCGCGGTATATATCCTGACGCAGCTGTATACCGCGACCCTCAACATGGGCATTTATTTCATGACCTACATCCTCGGCAACGCCTCGCTGCTCGCGACCTTCTCGCTGGCGATCAACGTCCCGGTGATCTGCGGCCTGATGCTCACGCCGATCCTCGTGAAGCGGCTGGGAGGGATGTACCGGCTGAACCTGACCGGCTATGCCGTCGCAACGGCGGCGCGCGCGATGGTGATCGTCGGCGGGTATCTGGGCAGTATCCCGCTGATGCTGGTCTTCTCGGGCGTCGCGGCGATCGGCATGAGCCCGCTGCAAGGCGACCTGAACGCGCTGATCGCGACCTGTTCGGAATACACCTTCCTGACGCAGGGCAAACGGCTGGACGGCACGATGTATTCCTGCACCTCGCTGGGCGTGAAGCTGGGCGGCGGGATCGGCGTCGCGTTGGCGGGCTGGATGCTCGGCCTGAGCGGATACGTTGCGAATCAGGCCGTACAGCCTGATTCCTGCATCCAGATGCTGTACTTTATGTACCTTTGGCTCCCCATGCTGATGAATCTGGCGATCACGTTCCTGCTGTCGCGCCTGCGGGTCGAACAGGCCAACGCGCAGCTGACGCAGCAAGCCGTGTAAAAAAGTAAGGAAAGGCGGTCCCCCGGCGCGGATCAGGCGCTGCGGGGATCGCTTTCCTTTGCCTCTCCCGCAGGGAGAAGCAGGGGGCGCGTTCCATGGCAAGCGGACGGCAAAGGCCGACCGGGCCTGACCGCCAATCGCGCCCCGGCGGGCGGCTGGCACGGCCCGGAATGACCTCCGGAAAAGATGCGCGGGAATTTCGGCGAAAACGCGTGACAAATATCATAAATCATGGTACTATAGTGGATAAGAAATAAGAAAGGGCACGGTCGAACGATGCCGGGGCGCGCAGCAAAACGGACATGCCTTGCCGGCGCTCCTCCCCCTCGCCCCCTGTACCCCCAGCCGCAGCGGCGACGCGCTTCCACTCCGGCGGTTTCGCGGAAACGCGGAAAGCCTCCGCCGAGGGCTCCCGCCTGCATCCCCAGCGCGCTATCCGTGTCAAAGGTATCCCGTAAAATGAAGAATCCACACAAGAACGGCGGCTTTGGGTCGCGGTTCGGCTTCGTGCTGGCCTGCGTCGGCTCTGCGGTCGGCATGGGCAACATCTGGCTGTTCCCCTATCGCGTCGGGCAATATGGCGGCGCAGCCTTCCTGATCCCCTATTTCCTGTTCATCTGCATTTTTGGGTCGGTCGGCCTGTCTGCGGAATTTGCAGTCGGACGGCGCGCCGGTACCGGTACCCTCGGGGCCTACCGGTATTGCTGGGCCTCCCGCGGGAAGGGCGGCTTTGGCGCTGCGCTGGGCTGGATCCCGCTGCTCGGCTCGCTCGGCATCGCCATCGGGTACTCGATCATCGTCGGCTGGATCCTGCGCGCCCTGTGGGGCTCGGCTACCGGACGGATCCTCACCGAAGACGCGTCCGCGTTTTTCTCCGCCGCGACCGGCCCCCTGGGCAGCGTGCCCTGGCATACGCTGGTGATCGCGATCGCCGCGCTGCTGCTGATGTTTGGCGCGACCAAGGGCATTGAAAAGGTCAACAAAGTGTTGATGCCCCTGTTTTTCATCCTCTTCGCGCTGCTTGCGGTACGGGTCGCCTTCCTGCCCGGCGCAGCCGAAGGCTACCGCTTCCTGCTGATCCCGAAATGGGAATACCTGTTGCAGGTCGATACCTGGGTCATGGCGATGGGGCAGGCCTTTTTCTCGCTGTCGATCACCGGCTCCGGTATGATCGTTTACGGCACCTATCTTTCCAAACAGGAAGACATCCTGCATGCGTCCGTTCAGACGGCGGTCTTCGACACCATCGCCGCGCTGCTGGCGGCGTTCGCGATCATGCCTGCGGTGTTCGCGTTCGGCATTGCGCCCAGCTCCGGCCCCCCGCTGCTGTTCATCACCCTGCCGAATGTGTTCCGGCAAATCCCGCTTGGACGCGTTTTTGCCGCGTTCTTCTTCCTTTCGGTCGCCTTCGCAGGCATTACCAGCCTTATCAATATGTTTGAAGCCGTGTGCGAATCCTGGCAGACCCGCTTCGGGCTGAAGCGGAAGCCCGCCGTCGCGATCTGTGCGGCGATCACGCTGCTGGTCGGCCTGTTCATCGAAGAGGAAGCTAAAATGGGCGCGTGGATGGACACCGTCAGCATTTACGTCATCCCCTTCGGCGCGCTGCTGGGCGCAATCTCGATTTATTTCATCCTTGGCCCCAAGGAGATCGGGGACGAGCTGGGATCCGGCCGTACCAGCCGGCTACCCGGTTGGTTCTTCCCGCTGGCGCGGTATGTGTACGTGCCGCTGGCGCTGATCGTATTTTGTCTCGGGATCGTTTATCAGGGGATCGGCTGAACGGTACGGCTTCATACTCGCGTTCCCGCAATTTTGCCGGTCATGCCACTTCGTCCCGCCGTCTTTGCGGCGGGACGAAGGCGCATACAGAAACGGCTTTGACCGCGCCGATCCCGCCCGCAGGCGAGAAAGGGATTCCAAAGGGACG
>CAJUGU010000010.1 GCA_910586105.1 uncultured Eubacteriales bacterium
TGGTCGATACGGATGATATCCACGCAATGGTGACCGCCGCCAGCGGTGCCGGAAAAACAGCATTTTTCCTGTACCCGAACATCGAATATGCGCTTGCGTCGGGAATGTCATTTCTCTGTACCGATACCAAGGGCGACTTGTTCCGAAACTATGCAGGCATTGCGAAAGACTGCTATGGGTACCAGATCGCGGTGCTTGATCTCCGAAACCCGACTCGCTCAGACGGTATCAATCTGCTGAATCTGGTCAACCGATACATGGATGTATATAAGGCGGAACCGGATAACCTCCCTGCAAAAGCAAAGGCAGAAAAATATGCAAAGATACTCTCGAAAACATTGATTAACACAAGCGGCGGGGACTCTGCACAATATGGGCAGAACGCCTATTTTTATGATTCTGCCGAGGGGCTTTTGACGGCGATGCTGTTGTTGGTGGCAGAATATCTTCCGACCGAAGATGAAGACGGGAACCCAATTGAGCAGCGGCATATTGTGTCGGTGTTCAAACTGGTGCAGGAGCTTCTTGCACCGTCGCAGGTGAAGGGCAAAAATCAGTTCCAGCTGCTGCTTGAAAAATTGCCCACCGACCACAAAGCGAAGTGGTTTGCAGGCTCGGCATTGAACACCGCAGAGCAGGCAATGGCTTCTGTAATTTCGACTGTATTATCGCGTTTAAATGCGTTTTTAGACAGTGAAATGGAGCAAATTTTGTGTTTTGATACCGCTATTGATGCAGAAAAGTTCTGTAAAGAGAAATCTGCCCTGTTTATAGTTCTCCCCGAAGAGGATCAAACGAAATACTTTATGGTAAGTCTCATAATCCAGAATTTATACCGCGAAATATTAACGGTTGCCGACGAGTACGGCGGAAGACTTCCAAACCGTGCGGTGTTCTTTGCTGACGAGCTTGGCACCTGTCCGCCGATCCAATCGCTTGAGCTGATGTTCTCCGCGTCTCGCTCGCGTGGGTTGATGCTTGTTCCCATCGTACAGAGCATTACCGGCCAGCTTCAAAAGAATTATGGGAAAGAAGGCTCAGAGATAATAACAGACAATTGTCAGGTCAATATTTTCGGAGGTTTCGCACCTGCTTCACAGACCGCAGTTGAACTATCAAAAGCATTGGGTAGTCGCACTGTTATGAGTGGATCAATTAGCAGGGGGAAGAACGATCCGACGCAATCCCTGCAAATGATCGAACGTCCATTGATGACACCGGATGAATTAAAAACCATGCCGAAAGGTGGCTTTGTCGTGATGAAAACCGGCGTACATCCGATGCAGGTTCAGCTGCGCCTGTTCCTCGATTGGGGAATCCGCTTCAAAAAGCCATATGAAGTTCCGGAGAAGGCGCAGCGCAAGGTCGCCTACGCCAACAAGGACGAGCTGGAAGCCGCCATCCTGCGAAAGCACCCACCAGCCGTGCCAACCAGAAGTGAGCGTCCACAACCGCCGTTACGGGAAGAACGAGCGCCGCTGCCGCGCCGACCGATCTTCCGGGAAAGGCCGGGTGATGATTTATAAGCGGTTTCCATTCGATCCATAACTCCGGGCTGGGACACCGTGCGGTAGTGGTCTACCGCTGTCTACAAGACCATGCCAACGCAGAAGGCTGCTGCTGGCTTGCGATCAACACCATCGCCGCGGACCTGCACCTTTCCCGTGCAACCGTCAAACGCGCGCTTGACGAGCTGTGCCGGGAGGGATTCATCCGCAAAGAACATCGATGGCGTGAAAACGGCAGTCTATCCTCCAACCTCTACCACGTTTTATAATTTCAAAGCAGGCTGCCTTCCACCCGGAGAGCAGCCTGTCCGATTCTTGACCCATGGGTGGGTTTAGGCAGACCCATCCAGAGGATACACTTTATAAGACAATAATTAATCAACAGAAAAAGAGTTTATATAACTGAGGAAAAGTATTCTCTGATTGCTCCTGGATTATGGTATGTTCGGGTCAATCAGGCGATACGCTTTTATAGTAAACGCAAAATTAATTTTACGCAAAGCTGCAAAGAGACCTTAATTGTGCATTAGGCGTATCCCATGCGTGGAATGCCCTATCCACGGTATCTTTAAGCTTGGCCAAGGTCGGGAAAAACACATTATGGGTATTTTCCAGGCGCGTAATTCTCCATCCCCAATATCATGGGCTGGAAATTGTTGTGTAGATTCCGTTCCCCGGACACGATAGGAATACAGAATGAATCCGCTTTTTTTGTTCACGGGCAGGACCAATCCTACGGGCGGTCAGCCTGGATAAAATTCATTTGTCGGTATTCACGCGGTGCGATACCATAAACGGATTTGAAGGAACGGGAAAAGTGCAGAGGATTTGGATATCCGACGGTTATGCTGATTTCATGGATGGGGTATTCGGTTTCCCGAAGCAGCTGCTCTGCCTTTGCCATACGGTAATGCAATAAAAACTGCTGCGGGGATTTCCCGAGCGATTCCTTGAAGATTTTTCCCAGATAGCTTCGGTGGAGCCTGCAAAATGCTGCGATTTCCTCCACTGAAATTGCCTGCTGATAATTCTGCTCAATGAAAGAGATTGCTTCGCGAATGTAGAAATCACGGAGCCGGCTGCTGCTGCGGTCTTCCCTCTGCTGGCGGGAGGACCGCACAAGCTGTTCCAGGAAAAACCAGCAATATCCGATCCCCTGCGTTGGGGAAATGTTGTCCAGATCGCAGTGCGCCATACGCAGGATCTCTGTTTTCAGCTGTTCGGAGGCTTCCTGGTTTGCAGCATACCAGATCGGCTCGTTTTTGCTCAATCCTGCAAGGAGCAGGCTCTTCCGCACGCGCAGGCCGTCAAATTCCATCCATACATATTCCCAGGGGTTCGTCTGATCCGCCACATAAGTCGTGATCTGACCCGGAAAGATCAGGAAGCCCTGACCAGCCTGCACCGGATATTCCCGGTCATTGGCAAGGAGCGTCCCGCGTCCGGAGAGCACGAAATGGAAGAGGAAACAATTGCGGGTATGCGGGCCAAAGGATTTCAGCGGCGTACATTGTTCCCAGCCGTACTGATACAGGTTCAGGTCGGTGAAATGTTCATCCTGAAAGGTGCGGAAACATCTCATATTGGGGTTGGTTTCGATGGTCATAGGGTACCTCCGGTGGTCGTAATGATGAAAAATGTTGGGTTTTCCGGTTATTTCCACAATCGCCGGGGTGGCGCATGACTTTACATTTTTAAGTCATTATGCGGCAAAGCGGCGAAACGAAAGCGGATTCACGGCATTTACATTTGATTGGTGAAACGGTATAATATTCCCGAACTTGAAGGGTTGGAATTGTGTATATTCACGATACACAAAAACTCGCGCAAGAATTTGGCGAATCTGCTGAGGGTCGCCATCTGAAACAGGAAATGTCCATCCCGGCCGGAAAGACAGCTCCCAAAATCCCACGGAACGAACAAAAGGAGGAAAAATGATGCGTATGAAGAAAATTCTCGCGGCGGTTTTAGCTGCGGCTATGGTATTTTCGCTGACTGCCTGCGGCGGTAATTCGGGGGGCGGAAGCTCGGACGGCGGCTCTGTCAGCTCTGGCGGCTCGGGTTCAGGCAGCTCCGATACGCTGGAAGTCAAGATCTGGGATGGCGAACAGGCGGATGGCCTGCGCCAGATCTGTGATGAATGGACCGCACAGTCCGGTATCAAGGTCAATCTGCAGGTCATGGGCTGGACGGAATATTTTACCCTTTTGGAAGCGGGCGCTTCCGGCGGCCAGATGCCCGACGTATTCTGGATGCATTCTACCGTTGCCGACCTGTATATGTCGAATAATATGCTCCTGAACCTCGACGATTATATCGCAAGGGACAACATTGATTTGGGCAATTACTACAGCGACATCGTGGATACCTACACCTATGACGGCGTCCACTATGCCTTGCCAAAGGATCATGACACGGTCGCGCTGGTCTACAACAAAGCGATCTTCGACCAATACGGCGTTGAATATCCCAACGAAAACTGGACCTGGGAAGACCTGTACGACGCGGCAAAGGCTATCACTGACGCAGGCGAGGGGAAGGTTTATGGCTTTGCAGCCGGCCCGGATGCCAACCAGGAATTTTATTGGGACGTGATCCACAGCTATGGCGGCTATGTGATCAGTGAGGACAAGAAGACCTCCGGTATGGACGATCCCAAGAGTATTGAAGCGATGGAGTATGTCGGCAGGCTGGCAAAGGACTGCATGCCCCCGCAGTCTGTCATTGCCGAGACACAGAAGACCCCGCTCTTCAATTCCGGCGTTGCCGCGATGATCCCGCTGGGCAGCTGGGGCGTCCGACCGCTGTATGTGAACGAAAATAAAGACAATTATGCCTTTGAAGTCCTGCCGTACTGCGACCGCAACGGCAACGGACAGGCGGATGACGGCGAACGCGTTTCCATCTATGCCGGTATCGGCTGGTCGGCGGCGGCAAGCACCAAAAACCCCGATGCCGCATGGGATCTGATCAAGTGGCTTTCCAGCAAGGAAATGCAGGTCAAGCAGTCCGACCTTGGCGTGACGATGGCGGGATATATCGGCGCTTCTGACACCTTCTCGGATGCGTTCCCGGGCATGGATATCAGCGCTTACATCAAGACCGAGCAGGAAGCGACGCTGGTTCCCCGTCCAGCAAGCAAATACACCACCCAGTGGGAAACCAAGACGAACGAGCTGCTGGTCACCGCATGGAACGATACCAGCCGGATGGAGGAGATGTGTCTCCAGATTGCGGACGAAATGAACACCCTTCTTGCACAGGAATAATTTCCCAAAAGATGTAACGATCACAGCGGGGGCTTCGGCCCCCGCGCAGGAAAGGGAGGATATTTATGAGTCAAAAGAAAAAATTGACCCCGGCGCAGAAAAACGAAATGTTCTGGGGATGGCTGTTCGTCGCCCCGACCATCATCGGATTGGTTGTACTGAACTTCTATCCGATTTTCAACACGATCTGGCAGAGCCTGTGCAAAACCGGTGACTTCGGCCTCGGCAACACTTTTGTTGGGCTGAAGAATTACAGCGAGGTACTCGGCAGCGGCGAGTTCTGGCAGAGCCTTGTCAATACATTCAAATATGCGATTATTGAGGTGCCGTTTTCGGTTGCTATCGCGCTGGTTCTCGCGGTGCTGCTTAACCGCAAGATGCGCGGTCGTTCGGTTTACCGCACGATTTTCTTCATGCCGATGGTTGCGGCGCCCGCGGCGGTGGCGATGGTCTGGCGCTGGCTGTATAACCAGCAGTATGGCCTGCTGAACCATGTGTTCGGCAAGCAGGCCGCGTGGATCTCCGACCCGAACATTGCATGGATCTCCATCGGTGTGATCGGCGTGTGGTCGATCCTCGGCTATAATATGGTGCTGCTGATCGGCGGCCTGCAGGAAATCCCGCATGATTACTACGAAGCGGCTTCCATCGACGGCGCGACCGGTATCCGGCAGTTCTTTACGATCACGGTCCCGCTGCTCAGCCCGACGCTGTTCTTCATCATCCAGACACGTATCATTGGCGCTTTGCAGCAGTTCGACTTCATTTATATGGTCATGGATAAATCGAACCCGGCAATGGACAGCGTACAGACCATTGTGCCGCTGTTTTATGAGTACGCGTTCACCTACGGCAACAAGGGTTATGGCGGCGCGATCGTCATTCTGCTGCTGATCGTGACCCTGATCCTGACGGTCATTTTGCAGAAAACTGAAAAAATGTGGGTTTATCACGGCTAAGGAGGTGCTGTACGCATGGAAAAACAGGAAAAGATCAATGCGGCGGTCATCCATATCGTGCTGATCGCGGCCGCCTTTATCATGGTCGTCCCCTTCCTTTGGATGGTGTTGACCGCGTTCAAGACCTCGACCGAGGCGACAAGCGTCAATCCCTTTGTGATCCTGCCTTCCAGCTGGCGGTTTGACAGCTTCGTCGATGTCTGGAACAACTACAACTTTCTTATCCTTTACAAGAATACCCTGCTGATGATCTTCTTCCGCGTCCTGTGCGCGGTCGTGACGGCCAGCATGGCGGGCTTTGCCTTCGGGCGGCTCAATTTTCCCGGCAAGAAGTTCCTGTTCAGCCTTGTGCTCATTCAAATGATGGTGCCGACCCAGATCTTTATTATCCCACAGTACCTGATGATGAGTAACATGAATATGCTGAATACGATGTTTGCGCTGGTGTTCCCCGGCATGGTCACGGCGTTCGGCACGATGCTGCTCAAGACGGCGTTCGCGGGCCTGCCAAAAGATCTGGACGAAGCGGCGGCGATCGATGGCTGCAACTGCTTCCAGCGGTTTCTTCTTGTGCTCGCGCCGCTGACCCGCAGCGCAATGGTTTCGCTTGGCATCTTTACCGCGGTCTTTGCGTTCAAGGATCTGATGTGGCCTATGATGGTCTGCCCGGACTCGAATACGACCACGCTGTCCGCGGCGCTTGCAAAATTGCAGGGGCAGTTTGCGACGAACTATCCAAACCTTATGGCGGCGGCGCTGCTCGCATGTCTGCCGATGCTCGTGCTCTATGTGATTTTCCAGAAGCAGTTTGTGGAAGGCATTGCGACCTCGGGCGGCAAACTTTAATTTGTTTCATTCTTTCACCAATTCGCTCTTCAATTTCTCCTGATATTTGGAGGGGCTGGGTATCTTTCCGGCCCCTCCATTTTCAAAATGATAACACGGTAGGAGGCCCCGAATGAGTATTTTTTATGACGACCAAACAAAAACCTTCACCCTGCAAACCGCGCAGACCACTTATCAGCTGCAAGTGGATCCATGGGCTCGTCTGCTGCATCTGTATTACGGGCGCAGGATCGGCGATGACTGCATGGATGGATTGTATCCCGCTATGGACAGAGGCGGTTTTTCGCCGGATTATTATGAAACGGCGCTTCAGCGCGGCGCAGCGTCCCCGGATATTCGCCCGCAGGAGTACACCGGGTTCAACAATGGGGATTTCCGGGTAGGCTGCCTGGAGGTGACCGCTCCCGATGGTGCGGCAGGCGCAGACTTCCGTTACACCGCACACCGGATTTACCGGGGAAAATATACGCTGGAAGGACTGCCTTCGGCATATGACGCAGACCAGGAAGCGGAGACCCTGATCCTGACGCTGGAGGACCCGGTGATCGGGCTTCGGCTGGAGCTGCTGTACAGCATTTTTTCAAGGCAGGACATGATCACCCGTGCGGCACGGCTGACAAACTGCGGTGTAGGGGATCTGGTGCTGGACAAAGCGGCGAGCATATGCCTGGACATTCCCTTTGGAAAGTGGGAGCTGCTGCACTTTCACGGAAGGCATGCAATGGAACGCCAGCCGGAGCGCCGCCCGCTGATGAACGGTATCCAGACGGTATCGTCCAAACGCGGCGCGTCCAGCCACCATCACAATCCGTTCCTTATCCTCTGCGCTCCGCAAACAAATGAGGACGCCGGGGACTGCTTCGGCGCAATGCTGGTTTATTCCGGCAGCTACCGGATGGACGTGGAACTGGATTCGCTTGGTCTGACCCGGCTGACTGCCGGTATCCATGATGAGCTGTTCCGTTGGAAGCTGCATCCGGGCGAAAGTTTTACCGCGCCCGAAGTGCTGTTGACCTTTACCCATCGGGGATTGACTGCGCTGTCCCAGCGCTATCATCATTTTTTACGGTATCATATGTGTCGGAGCAAGTTTACATTGGCACGCCGTCCGGTGCTGATCAACAACTGGGAAGCAACCTTTTTTAACTTTACGACAGAGAAGATCCTCTCGATCGCGGAGCAGGCGGCAGCGCTGGGCGTAGAAATGCTGGTGCTGGACGACGGTTGGTTTGGTAAACGCGATGACGACCTCAGCGGGCTCGGCGACTGGCAGGTCAACGAACGGAAGCTGCCCGGCGGTCTGAATCCGCTGATTGAAAAAATCCATCGGATGGGGTTGCGGTTCGGTATCTGGATCGAGCCGGAGATGGTGTGCGAGGACAGCGACCTTTACCGGGCGCACCCGGATTGGGCGCTGACGCTTCCGGGGAGAAAGCCTGCGGTCGGGCGCTGCCAGCTGATCCTCGACCTGAGCCGCGACGACGTGGTGGACTATTTGACCGAGGTGTTTTCAAAGCTGCTGCGGGAGCATGAAATTGCTTATATCAAGTGGGACATGAACCGGAATATGTCCGATGTTTATAGCCATACAATGCCGGCCGACAGGCAGGGGGAGGTTTCCCACCGTTATATGCTGGGGGTATACAAGCTGCTGGAACGGCTGACCACCGCGTTTCCGGACGTGCTCTTTGAAGGCTGTGCGGGCGGCGGCGGACGTTTTGACGCGGCGATGCTGGCATATTTCCCGCAGATCTGGTGCAGTGACGATACGGACGCGGCCGAGCGTCTGACCATTCAGCACGGGACGTCCTTTGGGTACCCGATTTCGGCAATGGGAAGCCATGTGTCGGTAAGCCCCAACCAGCAGACCGGACGTTCCGCCCCGCTTGGGACGCGGGCGGTCGTTGCGATGGCGGGAACCTTCGGTTACGAACTCGATTTGAATACGCTTACCGAGGATGAAAAAAACGAAGTGCGGGAACAGATCCGCTTTTTCAAGACGCATTATGAACTGATCCAGAACGGCAGTTATTACCGTCTGGCCGCGCCGGATGAAGATGCTGTCATTTGGCAGTTTGTGTCACAGGACGATACGGAAGCGTTGGTATCCCTGGTTCTGCCCCAGCCCCATGCGAACCCCATACCGGCCCATTTTGCGCTCAAGGGTTTGGAAGCGGACGCACGCTACCGCATTGAGGATTTCCGCATTTATGGCTGCCGTGGACAGACGCCTCGTGCAGCCTGGCTGTTCGAGCGGGAATATTCCGGCGCGGCGCTGATGTATGCCGGGCTGACCCTGCCGCAGCTGTTTGGCGACGCCCCCAGCGCGCAGCTGTACCTGAAAAAGCTCTGAGAGGAGGTTTCCCCATGAAGATGTTCAGCGGAGACAATTTCTTTACCCGGCTGATGAACCGGGCCGGCATCCTGATTGCCGCAAACCTGCTGTTTGTCCTTTGCTGCCTGCCTGTTTTCACGGCGGGCGCGGGGCTGGCGGCGCTGTATTATACCCTGCTGCGCGCTCTTCGCGAGAAGTGGGAGCTCAACCCTTTTGAAACCTTTTGGACGGGTTTGAAAGAAAACTTCCGGCAGGGGACGCTGGCCGGACTGGCGTTGCTCCTGCTGGCGGCGGCGCTGACGCTTGAGGTCTTCTGGTGCGGGCAGCTTGGCGGGGCGGCGCTGTTGTTCCGGTATGGGCTGTACGCGCTTGCGGTATTGTCGGCAGCAGCGGCGGCTTATCTGTTCCCGGTCATGGCGGCTTTCCGCTGCACCTTGCTGCAGCTGATGCGAAACAGCATGGCGTTTGCGCTCCGCCAGCCAGCCGTGACGCTTGCGGCCCTGCTGCTGAATGTCGTGCCGATGGCGTGTACCTTCCTGCTGGACGCATACCTGCCGCTGTTTGCGTTCCTGTGGTGTACAGTCGGGTTTGGCGGGGGCGCGCTGCTGTGCGCAAAGCTGTTCCTTCCGCAGTTCCGGCCATATCTTCCTGCGGTGGAAGACCTGGAAGGGGAAGCGCCGGTGCAGAAGAGCGAGCGGCAGACCCTTCGGGAAATGCGGAGGCTTGGGCTGTAACGGGGAGCCTTTTGCCGGCTGTGCCGAAAGGCAAAACGGTCGTATGAATACGATGAAAAGGAACGGTTTTATGAACAAAGAAGGCTTGCTGCAGATTGGCGAGCTATCCAGATTTACCGGCGTAAACGCGAAATCCCTGCGTTATTACGGCCGGATCGGTATCCTGCCTCCGGCCTATGTGGAGCCGGAAACTGCCTACCGATATTATAATGTGCGTCAGCTGCCCATCGTGGAAGCCATCCAGCTTTGTGTCGAACTTGGCATCCCGCTGCGGGAATTCCAGAAATATTACGACGCGGAAAATCATCAGTTAAATTATACAGAATTGTTTGCCTGTGGTGAAGCCCTGGAACGGGAGAAGCTTACGGAGCATTTGAACCGACTGACACTCTTGAACCATCTGCAAACGGAGCTTTGCCGCTGCGAACAGATACGGCGGCTCGATGTCAATGTACAATGCCGTTTGTGCGCAATGAACTTATGGATTGAACCGGCAGTGGCGGGCAGTTCTGTAAAGGAAGACCCGGCAGCCCTTTCCCGTTTAATGTATGCGGCAGCGCAGGACGGGCATAAGAGCTTCGGCATGGGCGGGCAGCTGTTCCTGTTCGGAAAGGGGCAGAAGAAGCTGTACAATTATATTGAGATCGATGTGGCTGCGGCGGAACCGCAGCCGTCCCCTAATGTGCTCTGCCTGCCGGAAGGGGAATACCTGTGCCGCAGGGCAGACAGCATCTGGGAGTCGGAACGGTTTTTTCCGGAACAATTTGCATCTGATGGTGTGAAAGTAGTGATGGAATCTGTACTGCTCATCGGAAACTATGATTTTGAGGAATTGGTTTATGAGCTGCGATGTTCCCTTTTCTGCCCCTCTACCAATTTACTATAACCTATCCCACTGTGGGAAAGTCAAGAGGGTTCCTGCTATTTTATGTATATTGATTCCTGGAAGGAGAAAGTTTCATGAAGATGAAAAAGGATTTTGACACCCGGTTTGCCCGTCACAAGGATGAACTGGAATAGCTGTTTATGGAGTTGTATCAGGACCGTCAGGCACTTCATGCGCTGGAAACTGCGATGGAGGAAGCTTCGGCTGCCCGGCCGCAGGATTTGCGGGAACTGGATGCCCAGAGGGAGGAAAACCCGGACTGGTACCGGCAGGGGACGATGTTCGGTATGACAATGTATACCGATTTGTTTGCAGGCAATTTGCAGGGCATGATAAAACGTCTGCCTTACTTGAAAGAACAGGAAATCACATACCTTCATCTGATGCCGCTGCTGAAAATGCCGCATCCGAACAACGATGGCGGCTATGCAGTCGAGGATTTTAATATGGTAGACCCACTGCTGGGCAGCAACGAAGACTTGGCCGCATTGACAAAACTGCTGCGGAAAGCGGGGATCAGCTTATGTTTGGACTTTGTCATGAACCATACCGCGGATACCCATGAATGGGCGCGCCGTGCAAAGTCCGGAGAGCCGAAGTATCAGAAGTATTACCATTGCTTTTCCACCCGTGAAATACCAGATCGGTATGAGCAGACCATGCCGCAGGTTTTCCCCAATACAGCCCTCGGTAATTTTACATGGTGCGAGGAAATGCACCAGTGGGTGCTGACAACCTTCCATCCGTACCAATGGGATTTGAACTATGGGAATCCGTCTGTCCTGATTGAAATGGTCAAAAGTATGCTGCTGCTTGCCAATCTTGGTGTGGAGGTGCTGCGTATTGATGCGGTACCGTATATCTGGAAACAGCTCAGTACCAATTGCCGGAACCTGCCGCAGGTGCATACCATTGTTCGGATGATTCGAATGGTATTGGAATGTGTCTGCCCGGCGGTAATTCTAAAGGGTGAGGTTGTCATGGCCCCCAAGGAGCTGGCTGCTTATTTTGGCACTCCGGAAAAACCGGAATGTCATATGCTTTATAACGTTTCCACAATGGTTAATCTTTGGAGTGCGCTGGCCGCGCGGGATACCCGGCTGCTGAAGGCGCAGCTCGATGCGCTGAATGCTTTGCCGGAGCACTGTTGGTTTGTAAATTATCTGCGCTGCCACGATGATATCGGCTGGGGGTTGGACGAGGATGAGGAAAAGCGGTTAGGTATTGACCCGCAAAAGCACAAAGAATATCTTTACCGGTTCTATGACGGGGAGTTCCCTGGAAGCTGGGCGTGTGGCGAGCTGTACAATTATGACCCTGCTACCGGGGATGCCCGCAGCTGTGGGACAACCGCCAGCCTGTGCGGTATCGAAAAGGCGCTTGCCGAAAAGGATAGCGAAGCTTATCGGGCTGCGGTCAGCAGGGATCTGTTCCTGCATCATGCGATGGCATTCCTGAAAGGCTTTCCAATGCTGAACTGCGGCGATGAAATTGGTCAGCTCAATGGCTGGGAGTACCGGGGAGACCCCGACCGTGCGCATGACAGCAGGAACCTCCATCGCACGGCATTTAACTGGAAGAACGCAGAAAAGCGGAAGATGGAAGATACGTTGCAGTCTGCAATCTGGGATGGGCTAAAAATGACGCGGGAAATGCGAAAAAATCCATGTTTTGCTCCGGGTGCAGATGTGTTCACACTGAATACGGGAAATCCCGCTGTATTGGCGGTTCACCGACGCTTGGATGGGCAGTCATTGACTGCGGTGTTTAATTTCAGCGAATGGGCGCAGACCATATTCCTGGAGGGCAATGATGCGGGGAAGCTGCCGTCACAGCTTACGCTTGCGCCTTATGAGATATGGGTAACGAAAGCATGATCGGTTCGCACAGAAGGAGAAGAAGCGAATACGATTTCTGAAAAAACGCCCCGCAGCCGCGGGGCGTTTGGATTGCACTCAGACGATATCCAGCATGGTTTTATGGTTCGGCGCAGGAAATGCGTGATTCAATGTTTGCAGTTCTTCTGCGGACAGTTGTAATCTTACCGCCGCAGCGTTTTCCAGCGTGTGCTCCGGACGGGAGGAGCGCGGGATGGGGACGATCCCTTCCTGTGCCAGCAGGAACGCCAGCAGGATCTGGCAAGCGGATGCGCCGTGCTGCTCCGCAACGTTCCGGACGGCGGACGAGCGCAGCAGTCCATTCCGCAGCTGTCCCGCCTGCGCGAGCGGGCAATATGCCATAATTGGTAATCCATGTTCCCGCAGCCATGGAAGCAGATCGTATTCAATGCCGCGGCTGCCCAGATGGTACAATACCTGATCGGTCTGGCAGTTTTGGCCGCTATCCACCGAGAACAGCTCTTCCATATCCTCCAGGTCGAGGTTGGATACACCCCAGGCACGGATCAGGCCGCGTTCCTTAAGCTGCTCCATACACTCTGCCGTTTCAGCAAAGGGTACGGAGCCGCGCCAATGAAGCAGATACAGGTCGAGGTAATCAGTTTTCATTCGCCGGAGAGAGTTTTCACAGCACCGGAAAATATCACGGCGTCCGGCATGGAAGGGATAGACCTTTGATACCAGATAGAGTTCTCCGCGCTCCACGCCCTGGATGGCATCCCCGACAAGGCGTTCCGCCGCGCCTTCCCCATACATTTCCGCAGTGTCGATGAGATTCATCCCGGCGTCTATTCCGGCACGGAGCGCCCTGCATTCCCTTGCAAATGCGGAGGGCTTTTCCCCCAGGTACCAGGTCCCCTGCCCGATTCTGCCAACCGGCATACCGGATTGTGTTAAAAATTCCATGGCGTTCTCCTTTTCTGTTTTGGTACCTTTATTTTACACGTTCCCGGCCCGGAAAGCAAACGGCAGGCGTCAGGGAAGGCTGTGAAAGTGGAACAAAGATTTCAGGATTTTGCAATAAAAATCCATATCCTGAACGTTTGGAAAATGGGTAGAAAATCAGCGGGACAGTTTGTTGAGTTTGCAGGTTGTGTAATTCGGAAACAGCGATTATAATATCCTCAAACAGCAAAAAAACTTTGAAAACGGAGGAATTCAATATGAAAATTGGCATGATTGGTTTAGGAATCATGGGGAAGCCGATGGCGAAAAACATCCTGAAGGCAGGCTTTACCGACCTGCAGGTCAGCGACCTGAACAAAGACGCGGTTGCAGAGGTCGTTGCAGCCGGTGCGGTTGCCTCTGACAATAAAACGATTGGCGAAACCTGTGATGTTGTGATGACCATGCTGCCCAACAGCCCGCATGTCAAGGCCGTTATGCTGGGCGAGAGCGGGGTTGTAGGCTATATGAAGCCGGGTTCCTGCTTCATTGATATGAGTTCGATCAATCCGGTTGCCAGCAAGGAAATCGCGGCGGCGCTTGCGGAGAAGGGCATTGAAATGCTGGACGCACCCGTTTCCGGCGGCGAGCCGAAGGCGATTGACGGCACGCTGAGCTTTATGGTCGGCGGCAAGCAGGAGGTATTCGACAAGTTCAAGCCCTTGCTGGATTCGATGGGCGCGTCGGTTGTCCGCTGCGGCGAAGTCGGCGCGGGCAACACCACCAAGCTGGCGAACCAGATCATTGTCGCGTGCAATATCCAGGCAGTTGCGGAAGCGCTCACCATGGCGCAGAAGGCCGGGGTAGAGCCGCAGCTGGTATTTGAAGCGATTCGCGGCGGCTTGGCTGGCAGCACCGTGATGGAAGCAAAAGCGCCGATGATGATGGAGGGCAACGACAAGCCCGGTTTCAAAATTGACCTCCATATTAAAGACCTCAATAACGCGCTGGACTGCGCACACAGCTTCGGCGCGCCCGTCCCGATGACTGCGGCGGTGCAGGAGATCCTCCAGTGGCTGCATAACAACGGCTGCGGGCAGAACGACCACAGCGCAATCGCAAAATATTATCAGGCGCTGACCGGCATTGAAATCGGACGCTGAAATATCTTTTTTGACAGCCTAACTCACACCTCCTATTTACTGGAAGCCAGAGCCGCGATTGCGGTTCTGGTTTCTGCTGTTAAAATATGAGTCGTTCAGCCCGTTTCTGTATGAAAGGAGCCAGATATGGCAAAAGTTGCAGTTTTAGTACCTTATCCTGAAATGTGCGGCATGGCAGAGCCGCTGCTGCCGCAGTATGCGCACATTTCTCCGATGTGTGTGGAATATACCCGGACGGAGGAAATCGAAGAACGTGCGAAAACGCTGGAACAGCAGGGCTGTGAACTGATTGTTGCACGGGGGCTTCAGGCGCGGCTGGTGAAGCGGTGCGTCCGGATCCCGGTCGTAGAAATCTGCGTCACGGCACAGGAGCTTGGAATGCTGGTGCTGGATATCCGGCAGGAACTTGGCGGGGCGCCCGAAATCGGGCTGATCGGCTTTGACAATATGCTGTGTGATACCTCCCGGTTTGACGAGCTGTTTGGCATCCGGCTGACCCGCTGCATGGCAGATACGCCGGAGGAACTGCCCGCGTTGGTCGACCATGCGCTGCGTTCCGGCTGTCAGGCCGTCATCGGCGGCGACGTAGTTTGTGAACGGGCGGAAGCGCTTGGACTGCCGCACCGCTTTATCCCCTCCGAGCCGGAGAGCCTTGGGAACGCGTTTGCAATGGCTGAGCGGGTCTGCTATGCCATCGACCTGGAAAAGAACAATACAGCGGAAATCAATACCATGCTCAATTTCACGTTCAGCGGCATTGTGCAGGTGGATATGGACGGGAAGGTTCTGCGGGCCAACCGGGTCGTGTTCCAGCTTCTGGAGTGTCGGCCCGCTGACCTGATCGGGAAGCATGTGCTGGCGGCGATCCCGCAGCTGACGCAGGAGGTGCTGGACAAAGCGCTGAAAGAAGGCGAGGAAGCGTATGCGTTCCTGATGCTGATCCGGAAAAAGGCGATCCTGGTCAACATCGCTCCGATCCTGACCGACGGAGGGATCCATGGGGGTATCCTGACCTTTCAGGAGGACGCACGGATCATTGAAATGGACGGCGAACTGCGGCGGGAGCTGTATCAGCGCGGCTATATTGCAAAGTGTACATTTGACCGGATTCCCAGCCGCAGCAGGGAAAGCCAGCAGCTGACGGCGCTTGCCAAACAGATTGCAAAGTATAACGCCCCCGTCCTGCTGACCGGGGAAGCAGGCTGCGGAAAGGCGCTGATTGCCCAATGCATCCACAACGAGAGTGTTTGCCGGGGGAATGCCTTTGTCGCGCTCGATTGCAGCGCCTATCAGCCGGACACGCTGGATACCATCCTGTTTGGGAATTACACCACGCGCAAGGATACGGCGGCCTGCGCAGCGGAAACCGCACAGGATGGGACGCTTTATCTATCCCATATCGAAATGCTTTCACCGGAGCTGCAATACAAGGTGCTTGACCTGATCCATGGAAGGTTCCTGCACAATGGCGCAAGCATCCCAAGCGTTGCAAATGTCCGTGTGATCGCGTCCAGCAATGCAAACCTGATGGCACGTGTCCAGCAAAGGGAATTCCGCGGCGACCTGTATTACGCGCTTGGAATGCTGCGCCTGGAATTTTTGCCGCTGCGCCGCCGCCGGGAGGACATTCTGGGCTGGGTTGATTTTTATATGAAAATCTGGCAGGAGCGCTGTAAACGGTATGTGACGCTGACGCAGGGGTCAAGGGATTTTCTGGAAAGCTATGACTGGCCCGGCAATCTCGACCAGGTTGCCAGCATCTGTGCCAGCATCGTTCTGCTGACGGAAAGGCGGAACGTAGACGAAGGCTTTCTCCGCCAGCTGCTGGAGCAGTCCGCGCCGACCGTGCTTCAGGATACGGAACAGGTCGTATTGTTCAAGGATAAAAAGGCAATCCAGATTTCCGAGCTTCTGCAAAAATATCACGGTAACCGCCAAAGGGTGGCGGATGAGCTTGGCATCAGCAAAACAACCTTGTGGCGGAATATGAAAAAATACGGCATCGGTCAGGATTACTCTTACTAATTGCTTGTGAATACGCGAAATGGAAAACGGGCGCGGCGTTGAAACATCCGCACCCGTTTTTCGGTATGGTAAATTTTGTTTCGTACAAAAATTGGTTTACAGGATCAGGCTTGCAATCAGCAGCTCTACAATTCCGACACCTGCCATAATCAGGGATACGGCGGTTTTACAGCGGAGCTGGTCTTTCAATTCGGTCAGGCCAAACATTCCGTTGAATACCCAGAAGCCGCTGTCGTTGAAATAAGAGAACGAAATCGCGCCAACGCAGCAAGACAGCGCCATCAGGAGCGGGCTGACGCTCAGGACGCTCATCAGGGGTGCGGACAGGGATGCGGCAGTCGTGATCGCCACGGTAGCGGAGCCGAGCGCAATGCGCATCAGCGCGGCAATGACAAAGGGGATCAGGACGGCAGGCAGCGGCGTCTTTGTAATCAGCTCGCCAAGCGCGTCGCCAATGCCGGAAACCTTGATAATGTTGCCAAGGGAACCGCCTGCGCCGGTAATCAGCATGATGATACCGGTACTCTTGATGGAGCTGTCCATGATTTTCAGGACTTTGTCTTTGGGTTCGCTGCCTGCAAGTCCATAGATTGCAATCAGCGTTCCAATCCCGAGCGCGGCAATCGGGTCGCCAAGCAGGGAGATCAGCTGGAAAAATACGCCTTCGCTCAGCCCGGCAAAGGTCAGGACCGTTTTCCCAAGAATCAGGATGAGCGGGATTACAATCGGTGCGACCGAAATCCCAACGTTCGGCAGCTTCTTCGCGCCGAGCATACTGTCAAGCTGCTCCATAGAGCGGATATATTCTTCCCGGAATTCTTTGCGGTCAAAAGAACCGTCTTCCCGCGGGATTTGATAGATTTTTCTGCCGATCCATTTGCAGTAGGGGACAATGACGATGATCATTGGGATCGTCACCAGCGCGCCTGCCAGGATCATCGCGCCGACGTCAACATTCAGCATTCCGGCAGCGGTCAGCGGTCCGGGGGTCGGCGGGACAAGGCAGTGGGTCAGCTGAAGCCCGCAGCCGAGCGCCAGCGCCAGCCCGACCACTGATTTTCCGGTTACGCGGGACATTGCCTTGCAAAGCGGGGCAAAAATCACGATTGCGGAGTCTGCAAAAACCGGGATGGAGATAAACCAGCCGGTGATCGCCAGCGCCCACTCTTCGCGCTTTTTACCGACGGCTTTGATAAAGGAATACGCCATCTGTTCCGCAGCGCCGGATTCCTCCAATATGCCGCCCATCATGACACCCAGACCGATAATAATACCTGTGCTTTTCAGCGTATTGCCAAAGCCGTCTTTGAGGGCGGTCATGATACCGGTCTTTGTGACGCTGGCGCCATCGACCATTACCTTGACATCGGCCGGGGACATCCCTCCAATCAAGCCGGTCACGATTGCGGCGAGCAGCAGGGCGATAAAGGTGTGGACCTTGGTTTTACTGACCAGCACGATCATTAAGATGATACCGGCGCCAAGCCCTAATAACATGCGGGTAGATTCTGCCATAGGAATCTTCCTCCTTCAATTCTCTGAATGGCGGCTGTACGGTACAGCCGGCTGAACAAATGGCTTCAAGAGTTCAAACACAGGGAAAAGGGGGGGATTGCTTCTCTGCTTTCAGCATAGCAGAACCGCGCGGAACGGGCAATATACAGGTTTTATCAACTTCCGGGCAGTTTTTCTTGCAAAAGCGACAAGATTCCAGAATTTGCAACAATGGGTTTCATCCTGTTCCGCCCTGCCATCCTGCAATCTCTGTGACAGGGATTGCACACAGCGTTTCAGGTTTTGAACGCTTTGCTGTTTTGACAATTTTCGCGAGTGGGATTTATGATGTTTGCCAGTTGCCGGAAAAGGATTTCCGGGTTAAACTGAGTGCAGCTTCAAGAGATACAGACACTCAACAATCAAGAAACCGCTTCAAAACGGAGGAATCAATTATGTACCATCCCTATGGAGTCATCCCACCGATTATCACGCCATTCACGGCAGACGGGCGCGTCGATTATACCGCGCTGGCCCTGATGTCCGTCCATCTGGTAGACCACGGCGTGCATGGCCTGTTCCCGTTTGGAACGACCGGTGAATTTTACGCGGTCAGCGACGAAGAATTCGTCAAAGGGCTGGAAACGGTGCGCGACGCGGTTAAGGGCAAGACCGACCGCTACGGCAAGCCGATCCAGCTGATTGCCGGATGCAGCCACATCACGACCCGCGAAGTTATCCGTCTGATCAAGCTGGCGGAGCAGGTTGGCGGCTATGACGCGGTCAGCGTGCTCACCCCGATGTTCGTCAGCCAGACGCAGGAGGAGCTGTATACTTATTATAAGACGATTGCGGAAAACAGCAGCCTGCCGGTCCTGATGTATAACAACAAGCCAAAGACCAACGTCACAATCGCGCCGGAAACGGTTGCCCGGCTCGCCAGGGACTGCCCGAACATCATCGGCGTAAAGGATTCGACCGGCGACATGACCAACTGTGAAGAATATCTCCGCCTGACGATGGATGTCCGTGAAAAATTCAACGTCATTATGGGCAGGGATACCATGATTTACGCTGCGCTCCACTATGGCTGTTCCGGCGCAGTCGCAAGCTGTGCAAACGTGGCCCCGCGTGTGGTTGCCGATATCTATGATAAATTCATGGACGGCGATTATAAAGGCGCATTGGAAGCGCAGTACCGTCTTGCGCCGCTGCGCATTGCCTGCGGCATGGGCACGTTCCCGGAGGTCATCAAGGAAGGGCTGGTGATGCAGGGCATCCCGGTCGGCAAATGCCTCGACCCGATTGCGGAGCTGACCGAAGGCGAAAAAGCAAAACTGCATCAGGTTCTGGTTGATATGGAACTGATTTGAAATTGACAGAAAGAGAGGGACCCTGTAATGTCTATTCCTGTTGTTACCAAAATGGAGGTTTTTCCGGTTGCCGGTCATGACTGCATGGAGCTGAACCTTTCCGGTGCACACGCGCCGTATTTTACCCGGAATATCGTGATCCTGACCGATTCCAACGGCGTTGAGGGCGTCGGTGAGGTGCCCGGCGGGCAGAAGATTACGAATGCCCTGGAATCCGTAAAGGATCTTGTCATTGGCAGCAGCATTGCCGACTACAAACAGACGCTGAACAAGGTGCGTGCATGGCTGGATGCGAACGTCAAAGACGATGTCCGTGGCTTGCAGACCTTTGACCTGCGTACCGGCGTGCATGTTGTGACCGCAATCGAAGCGCCGCTGCTTGACCTGCTCGGCAAGTTCCTCGAAGTCCCCGCCGCCGCGCTGATGGGCGACGGCATCCAGCGGGAGCGGGTACAGTTCCTGTCCTACCTGTTTTATGTTGGCGACCGCAAAAAGACCGATCTGCCGTATGAGTCCGAAGAAGATTCCGACTGCGATTGGTACCGCCTGCGCCACGAGGAAGCGATGACCCCCGAAGCGATTGTCGCGCTTGCGAAGGCAACCCATGAAAAGTATGGTTTTGTGGATTTCAAGCTGAAAGGCGGCGTGCTTGCCCCAAAGGAAGAACTCAAGGCGGTGCAGGCAATCAAGGCCGCGTTCCCGGACGCGCGGGTCGACCTCGACCCGAACGGCTGCTGGAGCCTTGCGGAAGCGCTTGAAATCGCGCCCCAGCTCAAGGAAGTCCTCGCCTACTGCGAAGATCCCTGCGGTGCAGAAAACGGCTTCTCCGGGCGTGAGGTAATGGCGGAATTCAAAAAGGCTTCCGGTATGCCGACCGCAACCAATATGATCAACACCGACTGGCGGCAGATGTGCCACTGTATCGCGCTGAACAGCGTGGATATCCCGCTGGCCGATCCGCATTTTTGGACGATGAACGGCTCCGTCCGTGTCGGGCAGCTGTGTAACGATTTCGGCATGATGTGGGGCTGCCACTCCAACAACCATTTTGATATCAGCCTTGCAATGGTTGTGCAGTGCGCGGCGGCAATTCCCGGCAAGATGAATGGCATTGATACGCATTGGATCTGGCAGGAGGGTCGTGAGCGACTGACAGTAGAACCGATGCAGATCGTAGACGGCTGCATTGACCTGCCGAAGAAAGGCGGACTCGGCATTGAGGTAGACCGCGAGCAGGTGATGAAAGCGAACAGGCTGTATCTGGACAACTGCCTTGGCGCACGCGACGATGCGGTTGGTATGCAGTACTTGATCCCCGGCTGGAAGTTTGACAATAAGAAACCTTGTATGGTTCGATAAACAGCCGAAGAAACTTTCGCGTTATATTCATATTGCGGCGCAGAACACATCCAGTCTCCTGTTAATGCACCTTCTTTCATTTTGATTACAGCTCTGTGCGCCGCTATATGATATAATGATATAAACCCGCATCAGGGAAAGCGTTGATGGTGGGAAAAAGCAAACTTACGGAAAGAGGTCTGGAAAATGAATAAGCAGTTGAGGGAAGAAGCGGGGCAGATCATCTCCGCGAGTTTGCAGTCGGTGCTCCCGGATGAAGCGGTGCAAAAAGCGTTGGAACGTCTTGCGCCCCAGGATGGGAAGATACTGCTGGTCGCGGCTGGAAAGGCAGCGTGGCAGATGGCAAATGCCGCGGTAAAGGCGCTTGGAAAAGTGGATGGCGGCATTGTCATCACAAAATATGGCCATGTGAGAGGGGGAATCCCTGGCGTGGAATGCTGTGAAGCAGGGCATCCGGTACCGGATGAAAACGGTTTTCGCGCAACAGAAAAAGCGCTTGCTTTGGTGGATGGCCTGAATCCGCAGGATACGGTACTGTTTCTGCTGTCCGGCGGTGGGAGCGCCCTGTTTGAGAAGCCGTTGATTTCCGGGAAAGAGCTTCAGGACATTACCGGACAATTGTTGGCAAGCGGGGCGGATATTGTGGAGATGAACACTGTCCGCAAGCGGCTCAGCGCGGTTAAGGGCGGAAGGTTTGCACAGGCGTGTGCTCCGGCAAAAGTATTCAGCATTGTGCTGAGCGACATCATTGGCGATCCGCTGGATATGATCGCAAGCGGTCCCGCCTATCCGGACAGTTCTACCTGTGGGCAGGCAAAAGCGGTTGCCCAAAAATATGGTTTGCTGCTGTCGGCGGAAGCAAAGGCGTTGTTAGAGAGGGAAACGCCTAAGCAGCTGAACAACGTGGAAACGCATATCACTGGAAGCGTCCGGGAATTGTGCGCCGCCGCTGCGAAAGAATGTTCCGCGCTGGGCTATGAACCGATCCTGCTGACTGACCGGCTCTGCTGCGAAGCACGGGAGGCGGGAAGTTTTCTTGCGAGCATTCTGCGCACCCATGAGGGGCATGGAAAATCGTTTGCATACATTGCGGGTGGTGAAACAGTTGTCCACCTGACTGGAAAAGGTCTAGGCGGACGGAATCAGGAACTTGCGTTGGCTGCTGCTCCGGGAATCACCGGGATGCAGGGGGCTGCTGTGTTCTCGGTTGGCAGTGACGGGACGGACGGCCCCTGTGATGCGGCGGGCGGTTATGTGGACGGCGATACGGCACAGGCACTGGCATCAAACGGGCTGGATGTGTTTTCCGTACTCCGGCAGAACGATGCCTATCATGCCTTGAAATCGGTAGACGGATTGGTCATGACTGGGCCAACAGGCACAAACGTAAATGATATAGCAGTTGCGCTTCTGAAATGTGATTAAATCTTCTGCAATCTCCGGTTCAATATTGGATAAAACTATAAAAGTGCCAGGTCATTTTAAATGCCTTGGCACTTTCGTTTTTATAAGAGTTTTTTAAAGAAATAAGCCAGGTATTATAAAAACGCATATAGGAACGCTTGGAAATAAGCTGTTAGACGCAGGCTTGGGCTGCATTCGGAAAGTATGGGGAGTTGGGCACAAATTTGTTTTGCCTGGTATGGAAACGATAGAATGAGAAAACGTCAAAGTACATTGCTTTGACGTTTTCTCATTCTCTAACACGATTCCAATTATCGACAACAACATCTGAACGAAATTAGCCGGGATGAAACATAGGGTTATTTGGTGTGGATTATACCGGTTGTTAGGAGATGCTGTTGGAAGCCTGTAGATATTGCTCCCATCCATCGGAAAGCCATCTGGCGGCGCCGCGTTCAAAAGCCAGCAAAGAGTCGGCAACCTGCTCAATGAATCTGCGGTCATGCGATACAAACAGTACGGTTCCGGAAAATCCCCGCAGCATGGCTCCCAGAGCCTCCCGGCTTAGGATGTCCATGTGGTTTGTCGGCTCATCAAGAATCAAGAAATTTGGCCTTTCTGACAGGATGCTGCATAGCGCAAGCCGAACCTTCTCGCCGCCGGAAAGGATGTGGATGCTTTTGTAAACTTCGTCTCCGCTAAACAGGAACGCGCCAAGACGGTTTCGGGCTTCATTGACTGTAAAGTCCGGGAAAGCCGCGCGAAATTTGCCGAGTACATCGGAAGGGCTGTCAAACTGCGCCAGCTGCTGTTCAAAATAGCCGATATCGGTATTCCCGCCGAAAGCATACGAACCGCCGAGCGGTTCAGCCTGTCCCATCAGGGTTCGCAGCAAGGTCGATTTTCCGCAGCCGTTTCCGCCAATGATCCCCAGCTTTTGCCCCTTCTTCAGGTCAAAACTGACCTCGGCGAGGACATCCCGATATCCAATCTGCAATTTTTTCACGGTCAGTACATCTGTATAGCTTTCACGGCCTGGTTCAAACTCCGGATGGAAAGTACGCAGGTCATATCGCATAGGCGGCTCGATCCGCTCCATCCGTTCCAGCTGGCTCCGCTTCGCGCGTGCCATGGCTGCTTTGGTTGGATGCCCTTTAAAATGGTCGATCAGTTTCTCCAGCCGCTCGATTTCGTCCCGCTGGGCTTCATATTCCCGTTGCTGCCTGTCCCAATTCTTCCGCTTTTGTTCGGCAAAGCTGGAATAATTGCCGTGGTACATGGTCATACACCCGCGCTCGATTTCATAGACAACCTCTGCAATACGATCCAGGAACACACGGTCGTGGGATACCACCACGATTGCGCGGTCATAGGCTTTCAGGTACTGCTCGAGCCAGCGGATCGTATCAATGTCGAGATGGTTGGTGGGCTCGTCCAGAAGAAGCACATCCGGCTTTCGGAGCAGCATTTTTGCAAAGGCGATCCGGGTTCGCTAACCGCCGGAAAAAGCATGGAGAGGTTTTTGCTTATCTGCATCGCTGAATCCGAAATGCTTCAGCAGCAGTTCATACTCCTTTTCGTACTCATAGCCGCCCATGTGCTCAAACCGTGCTAAAAGGTCAACGTATTCCTGAATAAGATCGGTGGTGGCGTCGGTCTCCATCTGTACCAAAAGAGCATCCAGCCGCGCTTTCGTGTCCAAAATCGGCTGAAAGGCTTTTTTGACTTCCTCTTCCAGTGTCACGGAATCATCTTCAAAGGCTTCCTGCCGCAGATAGCCGGCTGTCAGCCCGCTGCGCCGCGAAAGGGATGGGTGCGCCCCTTTGTCGCGGCGGTCCAGCTCCAGATTGCCTGCCTGCAGATTTAGCAGCGTTGATTTCCCGCAGCCGTTCCTTCCGACAACTGCAATTTTTTCGGTGTTTTTTATCATAAAATTGATATCCGAGAGTACTGTTCGCGCGCCATAGGATATCGCGCCGTGACGGATTTCAATCAGCATTCCGTTCCTCCGTTTCTTTATGGGAAAGCAGCTCCTGCGCAGACCTTACAATCGCCGCAGAACAGCCTTCTATCCCCAGTGTGCCGCTGTCCAGCGACAGATCCGCAAACTTCCCCCACTCCTTTCCGGTGAACCAGCGGTAATAAGCCATGCGCCCCTGATCGACCGCTTTCAGCTTTTGCGACAGGCTTCCTGTCCGGATAAAATACGTATCATACAGCCGGAGCGCCCGGCTGTCCTCATTTGCATGAATCCACACCTTCAGATGGTATTTGTATTCCCGGAGGACGTAGTCTGCGCAGCGGCCTACGAAAATGGTTGGCGCAGCGTCCGCAAGTTCACGGATGATACCACTTTGGATGAGGAACATTTTCCGTTCATCGGTATAATACGGCGCTTGTGCAGGGTGCTGCACAAACGCCCGGGAATCGTCTGCCCCCCAAACAGTCAGGCTGGGGCATTCCGTTTGCCAGTTTGAAATATAGGCGGCGCTCAATCCACTTTCATGTGCAAGGCGGTCGATGGAGCTGCGGTCGTGGAAAGCAAAACCAAGCTGTTTTGCCGCCCGCCGCTGCCGTATTGGCGGCTGATCGTTATCACTAAATGCTGCATATCTGTTCCTCCTGAACCATGAAAGCGGTCGGTCTGTGTGTATAAATTCCATAAAAGTCCCATAAAAAATCCTTTTCACGATATTGCGGGAATACCTATTTTTCACGTGAGGCAAACCAGCAGTCCGCATATTCCGCAATGGCGGGAACCAGCGTTTTGATCTCACAGCCGGAGGTATTGATACACAGATGATAGGCTTCCCTGCGTCCCCAGCCGGTGTCCGAAAGCAGTTCCCGGAAGGACGCGCGGTCGCGGTCAATGCGCTGCATCCGCCGGAGCATATCCTGCTGCGATTCGCCTTTTGCCGCGCGTTCCAGACACCGGTGCAGCTTGGATTTCTGGTCGGCGTAAATGAACAGGTTCAGTGTATCCATTTCTTTCAGGATCAGGTCTGCGCAACGGCCAACAATGACACAGTCGCCCTGCCGGGCGAGTTTTTTTTATGACTTCCTGCTGGGAAACAAGGATTTTGACCGTTTGCCGGGTAACCAGCGGTGGCGAAGCAAAGCGCCGGCCAATCGTAATTGGATAGACTGCGCGGAAATCCGCTTTCGAAATATGTTCGATCTGTTCCGGCTCCAGCCCGTGCAGACGGGCAACCTCTTCAATAATCTCCTGGTCATAGCAGGGGACGTTTAATGTGTCAGCAAGGCGTTTGCCCAGTTCGCGTCCGCCGCTTCCAAATTCCCGTCCGATGGTGATGATCCTCATAGCTTCCGTTACTCCTGAAAATTCAAGTTATTCATAGATAATGCCATCCCGCTCCGAATGTTTGAGCAGCGCGATTGCCACAACCAGGACGGCCGCTTCATAAATGCCAAATGTGTGCCAGACAATACCGCTTCCGAAAATAGCCGGGAGCAGGAAAATCAGGGCCGAATTGACAACCAAACTGCGCAGAACATTGATGATGATTGCCTGACGGGAACGTTTTGTGGAATACAAATATGCTGAAATCATAACATTCAGCGACATTACAATAAAGCCCCATGCATAGCTGGACATGGTATGCACTGTGAAATCGAGTGTTTCCCTATCCGCGCCGAACAGTGCACACACGCTGCCGCCGATACACATCAGCAAAGCGTTAATTGCTGCGCTGCCTGCAAAATTGATCAGAAGCCCTGTATGAAAATAAAATTTCAGGTTTTTCCCGTTTTTTGCTCCGTAGCTTTGTCCAAACAGCGGCTGCAAGCCTTCGCCGGTGCCGAGGAAAACGGCAATGGAGAACGATGCGACATAGGAAATGATGGAGAAGGCATTGACACCGATATCGCCAATATGCCGAACCAAAACAAGGTTCATACAAAGCGTTGTAACCGGGGTTGCCAGCTGGGAGATGCTTTCCGGAAGGCCGCGCAGGATGATTTTTTTGACCAGGCTGCTTTGCAGCCTGGTACAGTGTAGGCGCAGGCTGCCTTTTTTCAGAAGATAGTGCGGCAATACGATCAGCAGTGTGGCAGTCTGGGAAAGGCCGGTTGCGATTGCAGCGCCCTTCAGTCCCCATGGAATGGGGAAGATCAGCAGCCAGTCGCCAAAAATATTGCCAAGTGTGCCAACGATGCCCCCGATACTGACCAGCAGCGGTGAACCGTCGTTCCGGCAAAAGCCCTGCAAAAAGGTGGACAGCCCGGATGGGATAATGAATACGGCATACCAGAACAGGTATTCAGCCGCCATCTCGAGGAAGGTTCCGCTCGCGCCGAGCAGTGTGCAGATCGGACCGTGAAAGAACACGCCTGCCGCGCTTAGCAGGACGGCAATTGCCAGCCCCATTGTAACGGCGTGCATAAATGCCTGATTTGCACCCTCCGTGTCGCTGCGCCCCAGACGGATCGCAACGATGGTCACTCCGCCGATTGTGGTCAGCATAAACAGGGCGTTGACAATCATGACGAAGGGCATTACCAGATTGATTGCTCCCAGACCGTTTGTCCCGACACCATGACCGATAAAAATACCGTCCACGATGGTGAACAGGAAAAAACTGACGCTGCTCAGCATGGTTGGGATGACATATTTGATCAGGTTTTTTACTCTTGTATTTGACATTTTGGGTTCCTCCTGTCCCAATCAGAATGATAGATCCAAACGCCAGTGCGTCCGGAAAGTTTTACCGCGTAAAGATTCAAGAACACCCGTATCTGTCTGGAAGGAAAATGTCACTTCGCAGGCGCAGAGCATTTGATGATGCTTTCCATATCGCTGGTTTTGCTGCAAGTTCCCGTACCGCATATCCCCCAAAATGGGATTACCGATTGCGGCAAGCTGCGCCCGGAGCTGATGCGTGCGTCCGGTGATCAGACGGCATTCCAGCAGGGACCGGCCTCCCTGCACAGATATCGTCCGGTATTCCATACAGGCATACTGCGAACCGCGAACAGGGTGCTTTTGTACGGTTACATGCGTCCCATCCCTGTTTTTCAGCAAATAATGTTCCAGCTTTCCGGATGCAGGCTTCGGTTTGCCCAGTACGATGCATCGGTACCGTTTCATAACCTCACGCTGCTGTAATTTACGGTTCATGATGCGCATGGCTTCCCGAGTCTTCGCAAAAATAACGATCCCACTTGTGAACCGGTCAAGACGATTGCAGGGGATGGGACGGAATGCGTTTGGGTCTTCGGCATCCCATGCGCCAGTCCGGCGCAGATGATCTCGGACAAGGTTCAAAAGGGTTGCGGAATGCTCGCTGTCTTTTGGATGTACGATCAATCCCGGCGGCTTGTCTGCAAGCAGGATATGATGATCTTCATAAAGGATTTGCAGACGGTATTTTTTGTTTTTCATCGGGTTTTTCTGCCGGGATGATTTCATAAGCGGATGTCCCTCCTCTGCGGGGCAAAAAATGCGCCCGGTTATCCTTACAATAACCGGGCGCACCCGACATCTTCCTCGACTGTGGCAAAGCGAAACATCCTGCCGTATCACTGCGGTGACCAGTCCTCCGATGACGTATTCAATATTTCATTGATTCTGCTTTTCAGCAGTTCTGAATGCTTGCGCAGGGCGGACAGCAGTTCGCAGCGCTCCTGCGGACAGAGTCCTGCAAACGCATTTCGTTCCGCTTCCATCAGCGGTTCGATATGTTCCTTCGTATAGGCAGCTCCCCGTTCCGTCAGGAGGAGCTGCTTGTGCTTGCGGCTTCCCGGTGCAAGGCTTAATCGGATCAGCCCCTGCTTTTCTAGCTGCTTCAGTGCAGAGTTTACCGTTTGCGGGCTATAAGACCAGTCTGCACAAAGTTCCCGTTGTGTATAGACACTTCCAGGTTTCAGCCGTGCCAGGGAATACAGTACCCAAAAGGCGGTGTCCGACAGTTCATGCAGTTTTGCGTAACCATGATAGGCGTCATCAATTTCTTTGTAAATCTGATTGAAGGCGGTAAGCTGGGCGGTGAGTTCGTTGTCCATAGCGCCCTCCTTTCGTCCGATATCGGATAGTTGATATTATATTCCGGTTTCGGATGAATGACAATGGCGGTTTGCATAAAATATGAGATGTTAAATCGCCCTTTATTGTAATAAATTAACATTCATTACAAGTGATATTGGAAAAAGCTTTTTAGATCAATAAATATAATAACGGCTATGTGAAAATTTCCGTAAAGCACATATTGGAAACGATGTGTTTTGTAGAAAATACTGGAGTAATTTGTCTGTTTCCAGTCGAAGCGTTCCAAATTCATTTATTTCTGTTTTGTATAGTACACTTAATCGATAATCATTAGAAAGTATTTCAATAAACAGATTTATTTTGGAACAAATAAATATCGGCAGGACGGCAGTAATTGCCGTCCTGCCGATATTTCCAGACGGAGATGATATACGCCATCCATGTGCCGACTGTAAAGGAGATCTTGATGGGTATAGTTAAAAATGCCATCATATATCGGAAGCGGCTCCATATTTCTGCACAGTCGAAGCACATTGCTTATAGGGAGTATCTTTCGATAGAACCGCTAAGGGTGGCCGATTTTACACATTTGTGTGATATCGGCTGCTTTTTTCTTTGGAAAAAACGTCGGCAGAGGTGCCGAGCTCCTCCGCTTCTGAAGTCAGGGATTACCAAGATTTTAGAAGATGGGAAGGAGTGCAATATGGCAACGCGATATTTCAGGAAAAAGGATATAAATACAGAAGGAGCCTCGACGTGTTGGATTGAAATGAGTGGACAGGAGTTTTATAAATTTGTCAATTCAGCTGAGGGTGTGGGCCGTCATTTTATATTCATGGATGACGATATTGTGATTGAGGCGAATGATCAGCAGTTTCGTGAATGGGTTACGGAGAAGAATCATAGCGATTACCTTCGTCGCTGTGAAAACGGCATTGAAACGGTTTCTCTGTACAGCGATATCATGTCAGAATGCGGGAGCGGAGAGGAGTTGATTTGTGACCCGGTTGATATCGAAGAAGAGATTGTTAAGAAGCTTCGCTGCCAAGCGCTTCGGGCTGCAATGGCTGAATTGAGCAGCGAGAATTATTATTTGCTGCAAAAGCTTTATTTTGAGAAAAACAGGGCTAGTGAGCGCGATTTGGCGAAAGAATTCGGTATTTCCCAACCTGCGATACATAGGCGGAAAAAGAAAATCTTAAAAAATTTGAAATTGCTGGTTATCAAATTTGAAAAAAGTCAGCAATACATAGTGAAAGGCAAAAAAAGAAGCCTCTCGACTGAACCTTGAAAATTTCATTATCCGATGTTCTGGATACTTTCCTGACGTGCCCTGTGAGGGGCAGCGACATTGGAGGATGCGCGAAGACCATCTGTAGGAGCACGGGATGCAAACGAAGTCACTTTTTTCTGTTTTGTTCGATTTGACATCCAGCCTGCTTCTATCAATGACGGCCAATCAATAAGGTGTAAGCGGGTCCATCCGTCCATGGAGCCAGCTGTGGTGGCTGGTGTATCGCAATGACAGCGTCAGGGATAATGATACTCCCGTCCAGTCCCGCCGGAAGGCAGGAGGGCGGCCGACAGAGATCCTGCCGGGGGTGAGAGTCCCGTGAAGCGGTGGAGCCAGCCGCTGTCCAGAAGCATCGCCCTCGCGATCGGGGAAGTAGTGTCGAATACGATCGTAAATCTTGATATCAGAAGCAACGGGGATCACCTTTCTGCGGAAATGGGTGGACCAGAGTATGTGAAATGGTGGTCCCTGTTTTTGTGCTATCAAGGATAGCATACCATTCAACCTGAAAATCTATGCTTTCAAAGGAGTGTCTGTCATGAAAGAGAAAGCAATTCCGATGTTTGAAAATTACCCGGATGTCGTTGAAGTCGCGCAGCTTCGGGAGATGCTGGGCGGTATCAGCAAACGGCTCGCGTACCAGCTGCTGGCGAGCGGCGAAGTACATAGCGTCCGCATTGGACGCGCCTACAAAATCCCGAAGACCAGCGTGATCGAGTATTTGATCGGTGAAGCGCAGTGCCGGATCAGCATCAGCTGATCTCAAAAAACAATTTGCCCGAAAACTTGTCAAAAGTGTAGAAAAAGTCGAGTTGGTTTCTCCACCGCGACTATAGCTATTCGAGAAAGTTCGTGATAGTATTGTGTTGTCAATGGCGGGCAAATGAGCTGTTAACCACGAAGGAGGAACATAAAATGTTGACAGGAAGCCTGCAAATCAAAAACGACAAATACTACGCCATGCTGAACCTTTATGTGGATGGGAAGCGCAAACCCAAGTGGATTCCGCTGGGCTTGCCCGTCCGCGGCAACAAGAGGGCTGCGGAAGCCGAGCTGAAGCAGCTGATCGACAAGTACGAAAAGCAGAGCAACGCGCAGAAAAACCCGGAGTGCGCCGACGTGCTGCTGGCGGATTACCTTCAGAACTGGCTGGTGATGGTGAAGCCGACGATCTCGACGGCAACCCACCAGAGCTACAAGAACATGGTCAACGCGCGTCTCGACCGCTACTTTCGCAATCTGGGCGTGACGCTGGGTGATCTTACCCCGACACAGATTCAAACCTTCTATCAGACGATTCTGGACGAAGGCTACACGACGAATACGGTAATTCATTACCATGCCGTCCTGCGGCGTGCGCTCCAGAATGCGGTGAAGAAGGACATGATCGCCCGCAACCCTGCTGACAGGGTGGACAAGCCCAAGAAGAACAGCTACAAGGCAAACTTCTACAGCGATGCGGAGATGCAGGACTTGTTCGATGTGTTCGAGAACGATCCCTTGTGTCTGCCGGTCAAGATTGCAGCTTACTACGGTCTGCGCCGCAGCGAGGTGCTTGGACTGAAGTGGGAAGCGATCAACTTCGCGGAAAAGAGCATCTCCATCAATCACAAGGTGATCGAGGTTGAGGTCGACGGCAAGTTCGTGCCTTACGGCGAGGACGTGCTCAAGACAAAAGCCAGCGTCCGCACGCTGCCGCTCCTGCCGGTGATCGAGCAGCTTCTCCTTGCGGAGAAGGAAAAGCAGGAAACCTTCCGTAAACTGTTCAAGAAGGAATACTGCAAAAAGTACCTTGATTACATCTGCGTGGATCAGATGGGGAATCTGCTTCGACCGAACTTCGTAACCGAGCACTTTTCCTATATGATAAGCAAATTTAATCTCAAAAAGATTAGATTTCACGACCTACGTCATACTTGCGCCTCATTGCTGTTATCGAACGGAGTGCCTATGAAACAGATTCAAATTTGGCTTGGGCACTCGAATTTCAGCACTACAGCGGACATTTACGCACATCTCGATATGTCGGCGCAGATGAACACTGGCAATGTTGCCGGAGCCTTCTTTGCAAAGCCGGACAGAAAGTCCTGTGAGCAGACCGGCGCAGCGATGGACAGCGATGCGGAGCGAGAGCTGAGCACTGCCAGTCAGATGGAGGAAGCGACGGCTCACAAGACCCGTCGAGAATCCAAGCCGAGTGCCAAGCCTTGTAAGCCGGACAGCGCATCGCAGACTGGCAAGGGGAAGGGGAGCGCAGCTTGCGCTGCAAAGGAAAGTGTAGAAACTTGTAAGGAGAAAACTTCATCGGGTAGAACCACATCCGCGAGTAAGAGTCCCAAAAACGGTACAGCAAAGTGTAGAAAACCGAAACCGACCCAAAAGTGTAGAAACTTGTAAAAGAAAAACTTGCAGCCGGTTTCAAGGGTTCTGGAAAGTTCGGAAAACCTTAAAAACGGAAAATCGAAGAAGCCGCCCGAAGTGTAGAAACACACACAAAAACTTGCTAATATAGTAGTAAGTTCTGAAAAATCCAGCTCAACTTATTTGAGCTGAAAAACAGGAAAACGTGGAAAAATCCCGTCATAAGCGAACTTACAACGGGATTTAAACTGGCGGAGCGGGTGGGATTCGAACCCACGGACGGTTTCACCCGTCAAACGATTTCGAGTCGTTCTCGTTATGACCTCTTCGATACCGCTCCGTATGAAATTAGGGGGCGCAAACGACCGGAAAACCAATCGGCTGCAAAGTGTAGAAAAAGTGTGGAAATCATCAAGCATCGGGAAAAGCGGAAACGCGAATTTCCCAAGAGCCACGGGGATTTCCGGAGTTCGGCAGAGAAAAAGTCCACACGATTTCGAGTCGTTCTCGTTATGACCTCTTCGATACCGCTCCATATGAAATTGTGGGGTGCAGGAGGGCGGAAAACCGACCGGCTGCAAAGTGTAGAAAATGGCTGGTTCGGAAAAGTGCGAAACGCAGATTTCCCAAGAACCACGGGGGATTTCGGAGTTCGGCAGAGAAAAAGTCCACACGATTTCGAGTCGTTCTCGTTATGACCTCTTCGATACCGCTCCATAGGAGTTATACTGTCGAGCGAAAGGTTGTCATCTCACTCGTGCTTACATACTATAACACAAAATCCCAAAAGAAACAAGCCCTTTTTCAAAAAAATTTTTTATAATCTCCAGAACTTCCTTGCACGGCCAGATTTCATGTGTTAAACTAGGAGAGTATTGTTATAAACTATGGGCATTTTGGCAATGCCTGTAATATAGGAGTGGAAAACCATGGACTATGAACGTTTGGCGCAGCTGCTGTTCCCAAAGCTGGAAGCAACGCCAGAGGAAATGATCGCGCGGTATCCTGCGCGGCAGCTGCCAGAGGGCGCTCGCGTGACCCGTATGGCACCGAGCCCGACCGGCTTTATGCACTTAGGGAATCTGTATGGCGCGTTAGTTGACGAACGTCTTGCGCATCAATCGGGCGGCGTCTTTTATCTGCGGATCGAAGATACGGATAAAAAACGCGAGGTCGAGGGCGGCGTCGCAACGATCCTGGATGCCTTCACCTCATTTGGCCTGCCTTTTGACGAAGGCGCAGGCCTTGACGGCGAGACCGGCAGCTATGGCCCATATCGGCAAAGCCTGCGGGCAGAGATCTATCAGGCATTTGTGAAAAAACTGGTTCGGGAAGGACAGGCATACCCCTGCTTCTGCACGGAGGAAGAACTCGCCCAAATGCGCGAAGCACAAGAACAAAACAAGGAAAATTTCGGCTATTATGGAAAATATGCCATTTGGCGCGATCGTCCGCTCGAAGAAATCGAAGCCGAGCTTGCTAAGGGGACGCCATATGTGGTACGGTTCCGTTCGCAGGGCAGCATTGAAAACAAGGTGCGTCATGAAGATCTCGTCAAGGGGAAAATGGAAGTTACCGAAAACGATCAGGATGTTGTCATTTTGAAATCCGACGGCATCCCCACCTATCATTTTGCTCATGTGATCGACGATCATTTGATGGGTACGAACGTTGTCGTGCGCGGTGAGGAATGGCTTGCGACCCTGCCTGTGCATTTACAGCTGTTCCGGGCGCTGGGATGGAAGCCGCCCAAGTATGCCCATACCGCGCAGCTGATGAAGATCGATGAGGAAACCGGTTCGAAGCGCAAGCTCTCAAAGCGGAAAGACCCGGAACTTGCCCTGACTTTTTATGCGCAGCAGGGATATCCCGCATCGTCGGTGCTGGAATATCTGATGACGCTGCTGAACTCCAACTTTGAAGAATGGCGGCGGGCCAATCCGGATCTGCCTATGAACGACTTCCCGTTCTCGACGAAAAAAATGAGCGGTTCCGGTGCGTTGTTTGATATCGACAAGCTGAAGGATGTCTCCAAAAACGTCATTTCCCGCATGTCTGCGGAAGCGGTTTATGAGCAGGCGGCCGTCTGGGCCGTGAAAAACGATCCGGAATTCCATGCGCTGTTTACACGCGACCCTTCCTACAGCAAAGCGATCCTTGCGATCGGCCGGGGAGGAAAGAAGCCGCGTAAAGATATTGCGCTGTGGACGGATGTAAAGCCGTATCTGGATTTCATGTTTGACGAACTGTTCACGCCCGATCATACGCTGCCGGAAAACGTATCCGCCGAGGATGCAAGATCGATCCTGACGACCTTTGCGGCGCAGTTCAATGAAAACGATACGCCGGATGAATTTTTTGTAAAAATGAAAACGATCGCGGAGCAGCTTGGCTATGCTCCCGAAACAAAGCTCTTTAAAAAGGATCCGGAACAGTATAAGGGCCACGTTGGGGATGTTTCAATGGTGGTACGTATTGCGATCGCAGGGCGGCAGAACGCGCCCGATCTGCAAAGCGTCATGCATATCCTTGGCGCGGAACGCGTGAAAGAACGTCTGCAACGCATGGCGGACTCCATTTAAATCAAAAAAGAAGGGAAAACTTATGGAAATTGCATCCAATTTTTTGACTGAGATCATTGACGCCGACCTTGCGGCTGGATTGAACGAAGAGATCCATACCCGGTTCCCGCCCGAACCGAATGGTTATTTGCACATCGGCTCGGCAAAAGCAATTTATATCAACTGGTCGATCGCGAAGAAATACGGCGGCAAATTCAACCTCCGCTTTGACGACACAAACCCGGTACGAGAAGACGACGAATATGTCCAGTCGATCATGAAAGATATCGCATGGTTGACCGGCGAAGAGCCCAATGGCGGCGTATTTTACGGTTCCGATTATTTTGAAACCTGCTATGACTGCGCTGTGGCGCTGATCAAAGACGGGAAAGCATTCGTCTGTGATTTGACGCAAGAGGAAATGCGCGCGCAGCGCGGGACGTTGACCGAGCCGGGGAAAAACAGTCCCTATCGCGACCGCTCCATCGAGGAAAACTTACAGCTGTTTGAAGATATGCGCGCCGGGAAATTCCCGGATGGTTCCAAAACGCTGCGTGCCAAGATCGATATGGCGTCGCCAAACATGAATATGCGTGATCCGGCGATTTATCGGATCGTCCGCGCCCATCACCATCGGCAGGGGGATAAATGGTGCATTTATCCGCTGTATGATTTCGCGCACCCGATCCAGGATGCGATCGAAGGTATTACGCACTCGATGTGCTCGATCGAGTTTGAAAACCACCGTCCGCTCTATGAGTGGGTGGTCGATAACTGCCCGCTGCCGCATCACCCGAAGCAGCGCGAGTTTGCCCGTCTGAACGTTACCAATACGGTGATGAGCAAGCGCTATCTGCGTCAGCTGGTGTTTGAAAACCATGTCGAGGGCTGGGACGATCCACGGATGCCGACCCTTTGCGGTCTGCGCCGCCGGGGATATACGCCGTCCGCAATCCTGGACTTCGTGCAGCGCGCCGGGATTGCGAAAGCAAATTCGTTGGTCGATATCCGCCTGCTGGAACACTGCATCCGCGAAGAGCTCAACCGCACGGCGACCCGGCGGATGGCCGTTACCGAACCGATCAAATTGACGATTACTAATTATCCGGAAGGCCAGACCGAATATTTTGAGGTCGCAAACAATACGCAGGATGAAAATGCAGGGACCCGCAAGGTGCCGTTTACCCGTGAGCTGTATATCGAAAAGAGTGACTTTGCAGTCGTACCGCCCCCCAAATTCCAGCGCCTGAAGCCGGATGGGGAAGTGCGCTTGATGGGCGCCTACATCGTGAAATGCAATGAGGTCGTCACCGATGAAAACGGCGAAGTGGTCGAAGTGCGCTGCACCGCCGATCTTGAGACCGGCAACGGGATGCCTGCCGACGGACGTAAAGTGCGCGGCACGATCCATTGGGTCTCGGCTGCGACGGCGATCGACGCAACGGTGTATCTGTATGAGAACCTGTTTACGTTGGAAAACACCGGCGATGTACCGGAAGGGACCAATTATTTAGACTTCCTGAACCCGGATTCGCTCAAGCGGTTGGAAGGCTGCAAGCTGGAACCGTCTGTTGCAGAGATCCCGGTTGGTACCCGGATGCAGTTTGTGCGCATGGGTTATTTCATTAAGGATGAAGAACCGGGACGGTTTAACCGTATCGTAACACTGAAGGACAGCTTTGCAAAAACTTTGAAATAAAGCATTGAAAAAGCCTGTTCTTTTAAATCAAATGATTTTAAAGCCGCTGTAAGCGGATAGATCACAGCTGCAAAAAGCCCCGTCTCAAAAGATGGGGCTTTTGTATATAATATCGTTTCGGCGGGCCAGGGATCGCGAGGACAGAAACTATAAGGCCGGCGCTAAAACAGCGGCGATGAAAATATTTACGTTGATATTGAAAATATTTGATTTATGTGGTATGCTGAGAAAAGAGAGGAAACGTCCGGAAATCACCTGCGAATGGATTCCATTCGGAACGATGTGGGAGGAACAAGGTATGATGCGATGGAAACATTGGGGGCTTTCCCTGCTGCTGGTGCTGGCCGTTACAGGCTGCGCAGGGAAAGATCGGCCGCGGGCGCTGACAGACGCGGAAATCCAACAGGCAAATGAAGCATTTGTAAGTACACGGCCGGTCGAGGGGAAGATAAACACGATCACATCAACGGAAATCAGCTGCTTTTTCACAAGTTATTATGATACGCCGGAGGAGATCAATTTTGATGAGTTCCTTTATGTGTTCCCCTCGGATGAGGTGTTACAAACTGGGGATGAGACCGAATTTGAAGCTGTCATCAATCTCCCGGGAAGCGGTTGGGATGCTGGCTACACGCTGGAAAACTTTCCGGTACCGGTGCATCGATATCAGAAAAAAGATGTTTCGGAGGTGTTGGAACGGTTTGCCGGGGTCACTGTCGATGATTTGATGAACACCGAAAACGTGCTGTATCTGGAAGAATTCGATTCGTTTTATAATTTTACCAGCGATTTTGGACCGGGATACTTCCAATGCGAAGGCGGCGAGATCGTTGGCGACACGGTTCGGATGTGGGCGGCTGTAGGCGAAGGCGGCTATAGGGAATTGACACTGCGCAAAGATGGGGATAGCTACAAGATCCAGTCCTTCCGGTATCTCGACGAAGAAATGCCTGGAGAAAGCCGGTATGAATAAGTTCCGTGACAATCGGTTTTTCAGAAACCATCTGCTTTTGAAAAACAGGCGGATGGTTTGTTTTTTGCTGCGATAAAATTGATTTTATGCCTGACGATAGCATGCGGCGGCCTTTTGCATGGAGCCTTGAAATCCCGGCTTTGCCCGGTCAGAGGTTTGGGGTGATGTAATCCATTTGCTGTGTTTCTGCCCTGCGTAAACGCAGGCAATCAAAATTGTTTGAAAAAGTTATTATCAGCAAAAAATCCCTTTCGGCCCGCTCGGATTCTGCTTTCCAGAAAGGGGTGGCTGCATTGGTTTTCTGATCAATACGCTTTGCCCGATCGAGGACAAAAGCCCTTGAAGGGAAAGGCGCCCTGCACACCTGACATAGAAATTGTTGGAGCCTGCACTTTATGAGACGGAGCCGGCCCGTTTTCGCAGATTCCGATTTGACTTGACAGGGCGGTTGGATGTAAAATGGTTAAGAGATGCAAGGACGGCGGTTTGCCGCCCCGGCGTTGCGGCAGGATGGTCAAGGCTGCGAGGGGAGGGCCGATTTACAACGGCAGGCCCCGGTTTTTCCAAGGGCTGTTTTGTGCAGGCATGCAGTAACGGCGAACGGCTGTGGGCGCTTAAAGCGTTGAAAGAAATCGAACAGGAGGCATCGTACATATGTTGGATAAAACGAAACCGGATTGGTGGAAGTCTGCGGTCTTCTACCAGATCTATCCAAAGAGCTTTCAGGACACTAACGGGGATGGGATCGGCGACCTTCCGGGGATCGTTTCCAGGCTGGAGTATTTACAGGAGCTGGGGGTCGATGGGATCTGGCTGTCGCCGGTATACGATTCGCCGCAGGCGGACAACGGCTATGACATTTCCGATTATCGGGCGATCTATCCGCCGTTCGGTACGATGGCGGATCTGGAAGCGCTGATCCGGCAGGCAGATGCGCGCGGCATCACGATTATTATGGATCTGGTGCTGAATCATACCTCGGACCAACATCAGTGGTTCCGGCGCGCAAAAAGCAGCCGGGACGACCCCTACCATGATTACTACATCTGGCGGGATGGCTCCCCGGACAGTCCGCCGAACGATATGAAGGCCTGTTTCGGTGGCCCTGCGTGGACATATGTCCCCGAACTGGGGCAATATTATTTCTGCATGTTCAGCCCATGGCAGCCCGATTTGAACTGGGAAAACCCTGCGGTGCGGCAGGAATTATACGATATGATCCGTTTCTGGGTAAAGAAGGGGATCGGGGGGTTCCGGCTGGATGTGATCGACGCCATCGGCAAGCTGCCCGATGAAAAGATCACGACCAACGGGCCGAAGCTGCACGAATACATCCGGGAGCTGCGGCGCGAGGCGTTCCCGGCCCCCACGATCGTGACCGTCGGCGAGGCATGGAGCGCAGGACTGGCGGAGGCGGAGCGGTATGCCGACCCGGACGGCAGCGAACTGAGCATGGTCTTCCAGTTCGAGCACATGCTGCTCGATCAGGGCGTGGACAAATGGGATGTAAAGCCGCTGCCGGTCGTGCAGCTGAAGCAATGCTGCGCCCGCTGGCAGAACGGCCTGTTTGGGAAGGGCTGGAACAGCCTGTTCCTGGAAAATCACGATCTGCCGCGCATCGTGTCCCGTTGGGGCGACGACGGCAAATGGCGGGTGGAATCGGCGAAAATGCTGGCCATGATGATCCACGGGATGCAGGGTACGCCCTACATCTATCAGGGGGAAGAACTCGGGATGACGAACGTGCGGCTTGCCATCGAGGAATATGACGACTTGGAGATCCGGAACGCCTACGCCGAATTGACCGCCAAGGGGTGGACGCCCGAGGCTGCGCTGGATGCGATCGCGGCCCGTGGCCGGGACAATGCCCGCACGCCGATGCAGTGGAGCGCCGGGAAAAACGCCGGTTTCTCGACGGGGACGCCGTGGCTCCCGGTTCATCCGAACTATCCGGAGGTCAACGCCGAAGCGGCGCGGAAGGATCCCAATTCGATATTCGCCTGTTATCAGAAGCTGATCGCCCTGCGGAAGACGTACCCGGTCTTTCGGGACGGGACGTTTACCCTGCTCGATCCGGAAGACGGCTCCCGGTTTGCCTACACCCGCGATACGGCGGACGAACATTTGCTGGTCGTCTGCAATTTCACCGCGGAGGAACAGCCAGAGGTCTGCCCGGAAGCGTTCCGGGGGGCGCAGGCCCTGCTGCATAATTACGCCGACCCGACCGGCCCGCTCCGCCCTTATGAGGCGCGAATGCTGTATTTAAAAAAATGAATGAAAGCGTTTCCGGCCTGTTTTTGCGGTCGTGCAGGATCCTGCCGGAACGGGCGGTTATGACCGGTTATGCCAGCGTGTGCGATATCGAGGGCGCATGTGCGGCGGGGCTGGCAACGGCATATCGGGATTCCGGCCTTCCTCAAGCCGGCCGTCGTCAGTTTGCCGCTGGAAGGGATCGGCTGGGCGCGGTTCGCCGCATGTTTGAAAGGACCGCAGGAAAACGGGATCCACACGAAAACGGTTTGCAAAACGACACCGGACAGCCCACAAAAGCGAGGGCTGCCCGGTGTTCTGCGCAGGGGATCTTTGTGGTTAAGTTGGCAATGCGTCACGTCTCGCCGGTCTCGAACAGGCTTTCCAAAAGCGTCTGCGTTTGGTCGCTGGCTTTGCGGAGAAAGCCAGCGAGCGACAGCAAGGTCACGCTCCCTTTTCCAGCGCCCGGACGCGATCCTTTGACCAAAAGGCGACGCCATTGTGTCGGCCTCCTTTATCGACGCTGTGCGGAGCTTATCGGATGAAATGCGTCCATTCATGCGGTTCGGTCTCGGGAAGCCCGAAGGCTTCCCGGCCAAGCGCGATGCTCTTCATCAGGAAGGACATGTTGCGCGCAAGCGTCCGCATCGTCTGCAAGCCTTCGGCGTCCTGCGCCGCCTGTCCGGGCTCGCGTCCATGGATGCTGTTCCAATATTGGCTGGAAGCGACCGGCATTCCGGAGATCGTGAAGAATTTGTTCAGTTCGTCGAAGGTCGCCGAGCAGCCGCCGCGTCGTGCGCAGACGACCGACGCGCCGACCTTCATGGCTTTGTCAAACGATGTGCTGTAAAACAGCCGGGTCAGGAATGCGACCAGCGTCGCGTTTGCCGATGCAAAATAAACGGGGCTGCCGACGACAAGCCCGTCGCTGGCCTCGAATTTTGCGGCGGCTTCATTCACGGCGTCGTCGAAGACGCATTTGCCCTTCTGCGCGCAGCCGCCGCAGGCGATGCAGCTGCGGATCGCCTGATTACCGATGTGCAGCAGCTCGGTCTCGATGCCTTCTACGGCAAAGACCTTCTCCATCTCGTGCAGTGCGATCGAGGTGTTGCCGTTTGCCTTGGGGCTTCCGTTGATCAACAATACTTTCATGTCCTGTTTTCCTCCTTGAGATTGCGGCCAAGCCGGTTCCTTCTCATCTACAGTCTATCATACGGGGAACGGTTTTGCAATCGGTTTCAGCCTGAAACCGGGGAGGCAGACCGGTGAGCGTACTGTGAAGGTATGGAGTTTTACAGGAACGGTCTGGACGACGCGCGAAGGATCCGCCAGGATCCCGCGCCGTTCGATAATACGTCCCCCAATCGCACAGCGCCTTTAAATCCGGGGCGATCGAACCGCCAAGTTCTGTAAGGGCGTATTCCACCCGTGGCGGCGAGTCCGGATAAACCGTCCGTTCGATCATCCGCTGAACCTCCAGTTCGCGCAGCTGCTGCGTCAGCGTTTTCGTTGTAATCCCACCCAGACGCCGCTGCAACTCATGGAAGCGCACCGCGCCTTTGGAGATTTGCCATAAAATCTTCAGCTTCCATTTCCCGCTCAAAATGTTGATGCCGAGCTCCATTGGGCATTGCGCAGCGGCGGCAGTCGTTTTTGTCATACGGCGACCCTCCCCAGATGTGTGATCCGGCCGGAGGTATCCCAAAGATACCTCCGGCCAAAAAAGTGCGTACTTGCCAGACGCCCGCGCGTGTGATACGCTGCTCGTGTCCGGGCCGGAAACCGGCGGCGCGCGAAAGGCGTTTGGAACAGGGTTATTATACCATAGCGGAAGGCTGAAAACCAACTTCTTTGCACCACATCCTGCGCCGCTAAGATCTCGCATGGATTCAGGGAAAGGAAGGATCTTTCATGATCGTTGACAGCCATCAACATGTAGTCCTGCAGACTGCCGTGCAGCTTCAAAAAATGAACGCCGCCGGGGGCGACAAAGCCGTTTTGTTCGCCACGACCCGCACATCGAGCGCGCAGCGTCTGCGGCGCTGGACGCGATCCGCACGGAAATGCAAACGCTTCATCGGCTTCTTTCCGGCCGCTTTACACAGGAAGAACGGCGGGCGCAGATGCAGGGGACAATCGCGGAACTCAAACAGGCGATCGAGCAGGGATGCGGCGGGAATCTGTCCGGTCAAAGCCCCTGTAATGTACCATCAGAAGGTAAGGAAAAGGGATTTGTGTTCGCGCAGAAAAGCGCCTTCCCGCCAGATGCGGGAAGGCGCTTTATCATAGATGCAATGCGTTTTCAGGATACGGCACGGAAACGGGCGCTTTGCAGCGCGGATCTGCGTCACCCGGCGTAGTCTTATGAACGGGGAGCGTCAGCCTGTCTTCGGCCGGCGTTTACGGAAATAACCGACATATAGGATCGCCGCCGCCATCACCCAGAAATACGCTGCCATATACGGCACCTCGAAAATGTTCTCGAAAATGCAGTGTACCATGACGCCTGCGATTCCGGAGAACAGCGCCACCGGCAGCACCCGCGTGCGGTCGGTCGCGCTGAGGCTTGTGCGTCCGATTGCGCGCAGGCACCAGATCACCAGCCCAAACAACAGGAGCAGGTAGAAAAACAGCCCGATATATCCCATTTCAACCAACGTTTTCAAATAATAGTTGTCCATATAGAAATAGGAAAAGGTTTCGCTTTCCTCAATGATCTGGTTTTGCATTGCGACTGCGCCGCCGAAGCGGCCCAAGCCAAAGCCCAGCCAGGGATCGTTATCATGCAGCAGCTGAAGGCCGGTCGCCCAGCGCACCATACGGCCCGCCCGCTGGCTGGCCTCGACATAGTCGGCGGTGAACAGGTAGGTGATACGGTTCGCGATCGACGGAACCGCAAGCACCGCGCCCGCGCCCGCCGCGCACAGCAGTGCGATCAGCCGCCGGTCGAGGAAGCAGGCGAAGACCACGACCGCGACGACCAGCCCGCCCCACGCGCCTTTGGAAAAGGTGAACAGGATCGACAGGCACATCAGGCCGGTCAGGCAGACCGCCCCGATTTTTGCCCACGTTTTTTTGCAGTAATAGGCGAGCCCAGCCGCCAGCGGGGCGATCAGCACCAGCAGCGAACCGCAGATGTTTGGACTGCCCGTGATGGAATAGACGCGGGTGCGCACGCTTTCCTCGGTCGCCGAAGTCCACGATGCCGGGATCGGAGCCGCCACGATGAACTGATAAACGCCGTGCAGCGCGATGCAGGTCCCAAGCACGACCATTGCGCCGTAAAAAATGCCAAAATCGCGGTCGTCCTCGATCAGCCGAACGGCGATGAAGAACCACAGCAGATACTGCACTTCGGCGCGCAGGCCGTCGATTGCGATCGACAGGACCGGCGAGACCGCGCACATCAGGAAAAAGCCGACCCCGATGAACAGCCACAGGTAGCCCTCGACCGGCGTGACACGGGAGCCGAGTGGGGAGCGTCCCATCGCGGTATGCCAGATCAGGTAGCAGATGCACAGAAACAGGAAGCCTTCGTCCCAGACGGACGCAAGGAAGCCGATCTGAAGCACCGACCGGAGCGCATAGTCGATTGGCAGGTACATTGTCAGACAGATCAGCAGCAGCCCGCGCAGTCCGAGGAACCGGCACGCCCTGTCGGTGAGGCTGCCGCGGAAAAACCGTGTGATCGGATTCCAGACCGCAAGGCACAGGCGATAGACCAGGCTGTTTTCGATCCACTTGCCCCAGCGTTCTACCCGGCGGCGGAAGGCCGCGCCCGCACGGGTATAGACCGAGGTATATTCGGTCGGCAGGGGAGCGGCGCAGAAAGCGCGCCAAAGCCTGCGGAACCGCGAATCGGGATAGGCTTCCTGAAAAGCGCGGAAGAAGGCCGCGATCGCGCCCAGACGGTACCACTCCCGCAGGCGGCAAAGCGCGCGCCAGAGGGCGCTGCCCTCTAAGATCGATCGTATCATTCGCTCATCACAACCGAATCAATGTTACAGGTGTTTTCAAAATCATTGGTTTTGAGGATAAACGTCCGCCCCATGCGCACCTCCTGCGTACCGATCTGCGGGGAGGGCGTGTTTTTGTTGACGCGCGTTTCAACGGTGAAGACGATATCCTTTTTCACTGGGTCGGTCGAATTCACGATCCGGCCGTCGGCGCACTGCACCTGCACGACGTAATCCTCGACCCACATATCCGTGACCTTGGCGTCCACGTAGGAATTGCCCGATACGAGCTGTTTGCCGATCTGTTCGCTTTTCAGCACTTCCTCGACCAGGAACGGGGACGCGCCGCGCACCCGCATCTGGGCGGTCAGGGTCACGGTGGGTGAGACGGCCTCAACGACCTGTGGCGCAAGCAGCTTCCAGGCAATGCCGCCGATCACGGCGACAGCGGCCAGCAGCGCCAGCAGATCCACGATATTGATAAGCCCGAAGAGCTTTCCTTTTTCATTGATAATTTTCATGTGAGTTCCTCCATCATCAGCGATACGGATATATGATATCATACTTTGGACAAAAAGTATAGTCACGATTTTACAGCGGCGGCGTTTTTTTCCGCACCGCGCGTTTTGGGTGTAAAGCGGATGCCTTTACAACGCTTCGGCGACCGGTTTTCCGTCCCCGGAAATTCTTCTGCGGCGGCGCGTTTATTTTTGCGCCTTCCCTCACAAAATAAACCCGCAAAGGAAGGGATGCAGGATGCTGAGAAAATCAAGGGCCATACTTTGCCTGACCGTCGTCATACTGCTGGGGATGCTGGCCTACAGCCGCTTTTTTATGCAGGAACGGGCGATCGCGGTAACGGCGGTGCTGGCCGAATCCAAAGAGATCTACAACAGTGTGACCGCCGGCGGGTCGATTGAAGCCGAAAAGAGCTACGCGTTTTCGGCGCAGGAAGACGCGGTGGTCGGGGAGGTGTATTGCCGGGTAGGCGAATCCGTGCGCGCCGGGCAGGCGTTGTGGCAGCTCCGCCCGGCGGACGAGCTGCGGTGGACGACCGAACTGCTGCAAAACGCCGCCGCTGTGTTGGCCGGGAGCGACAGCTGCGAGCGTGCGGTCACCTCCGTTTCGGAAGGCGTTACAACGGTCTGCGCCCCGGCGGACTGTACATTGCTGACGGTCCCATCCTCTGGGCAGTCGGCTCCGGCGGGACTGCCTTATGCGCAGGCGATCGACCTGCGCGCGCTGCGGCTGCGCGTGGATATCGCGGAAGCGTTTGTTGCCGACGTGCAGGCCGGACAGCCTGCGAATATCACCGTATCCGCCACCGGCAAGCGCTACGCCGGGTCGGTGCAGTCGGTCGCGCCGGTCGCGCGGCAGGCGGTCAGCCTTACCGGCTCGGCGGGCGCGGTGACGGTGTCGGCGCTGCTGGATATCCAGGATGCGGACGAAGCCCTGCGCCCCGGCTATACCGCCAGCGCAAAGATCTTCGTGGATGAAAAGCCTTCGGCGGTCGTTTTGCCTTATGAAGCGATCCGGCAGGAGGGGGCGGCGGAATACGTTTATATCATCGGCGCGGACCGGCGGGCGCACCGGAGGGCGGTCACGACCGGCTATTCGCTCAGCCAGGCGGTCGAAGTGACCGGCGGCGTCGAAGCGGGCGAGCTGGCGGTCGTCGAGGCCTTTGGCGAGCTGGCGGACGGCGTGCTCGTGGAGGCCGCGCCATGACCCGGCGCGACTGCCTGCGGCTGGCGCTCCGGCAGGCCCGGGGGACGCTGCTGCGTTCGGCGCTTTGCGTTGTTTCGGTCGCCGTCGGCGTTTGTGCCATGCTGCTGATCCTGTGTACGGTCTCGTTTGGGCGCGTGCAGGTGCAAAACGGGCTGGAAGCGCTTGGCCTGAGCGGGCTGACCGTTTATTTGGAAAAATCGGGCAGCGGCGCGGTATTTTCGGCCGAACAGGCCGACGCGATAGAGGACGGTCTGCCGGTCGTCAGCCATGCAATGGCGATCAAGGCGGGAAGCGGGCAATTCCGCACAGGGCACGATCAAGGCTCCGCCGTCTTTTTTGGAGTGGATGAAAAGCTGGGCGACGTGATGCGGCTGAAGCTGCTGTACGGCTCGTTGTTCCGGCAGCAGCAGATCGACGCCGCCGAGCGGGTCGCGGTGATCGATACGGCGTTAGCGCAGCGGCTTTTCCGCCGGGATAACGTCGTTGGAAAAGAGGTGCGGCTGGTGCTCGACGGCAGCGAGCAGCCGTTCCGGATCGTGGGCGTGATCTCGTCGCAGGCGTCGCTGCTTACGGGGCTGGCCGGGTCGTTCGTGCCCGAGATCGTTTATGTGCCGTATTCCTGCCTTGCGTCCAAGGCCGAGCAGACCGACCAGATTTTTGTGCAGTGCATCGCGGATGCTGATTTGGGATCGGCGCAGACGCAGATCGAGCGCTTTTTGCAGGAGCGGCAGCGTGTCGGCGGCGAGCTGGCGGTCCGCAGCCTGAGCGGGGCGCTGGATACCGCGGACGAGCTCGTGCAGCTGGTGACGCTGGCGTTTTCCGCGATTGCGGCGATCGCCTTCCTGATCGCGATGCTGGGCGTATGCAGCAGCCTGCTTGCGGCGGCAGATGAACGGAAGTCGGATATCGGCGTATTCCTGGCGATCGGGGCGCGCCCGCGGGATATCCTGCGGATCTTCCTGTATCAGGCGATGGCGCTTTGCCTGCTTGGCGGGATCGCCGGGAGCGCGGCGGGGTGCGCGGCGCTGTGGCTGCTGGCGCGGCAGCTCCCGGCGTTCGGCGCGATGGGGCTGGGGAAAGCGGCGGTACTGTTCCCGGCGGCTGCGGCGCTTGGCGGGACGGTGTGCGGGCTGTTGCCTGCGCTGCGTGCGTCAAGGCTGGATCCGGTCGAGGTGATGTAAGGCGAAGCGGCGCGGAGGGAGCCGGTAAGCGATCGTTCGGGAACGGTCGATATATTCGCGAACGCTGAAAATGATCGTTTGTTTCGCCTGCGCGGCGGGCGGTCCTGCGCGGACAGCGCCAAAGGGACTCGTCCCTTTGGAATCCCATTCCCGCCTGCGGGCGGGACAGATACGGGCCGGCTGCTGCGTCCGCCCCGCCACGCCGCCGTTCTGGCGGGGCGGGTGGTTATTTGCGGCAATATTTTCGGAACGCAATATAAAAAGCGGGAGCCTTTCCGGCGAAGGGAAGGCTCCCGCTTGGTTTTCGGATGTTTTGGCATGCCTTTTGCGGTCAGGGCGCTGCATACAGCCAACTTGTCAGGGGTGTTTTGCGCCATATTGTGTCATATCATGAAAAGGGCGTTACTGGCGGTGGAAGAGCTGCGGCGCAGTTTTAAAGAGCGCGACGGCGACGACTGCGGTCAACAGGCTTTCCGGGACGCAATAGCTTGCGTTGTAATTAAACGAATACAGAACCGCGCCCATGCCCTCCGGCGCATAGGAGCCCCAAAGCAGGAAGCCGGAAAGGAAGACGCACAGGAAGTGCAGCAGCTGCGAGACCAGCACGGAAATACCGACGGTCAGCACAGTCCTGCGGCGCAGGAAATGATTGATACCTGCGGCGGATACGACCGCAAAATTTGCAAGGAAATAATCCAGCAGCAGGCAGGCGACGAAGGCAAGGACGGTGCCTGCCGGAGGCGCATAGAAGCCGTCGAGCAGGAACTCAAGCAGCGTTGCGGCGACTGCGGAGATGCAGCTCCACTTGAGACCGCGGCGGTAGCCGATCAGCAGCAGGGGAAGCCCGGCGCAGGGGGTCAGGTCGCCGCCTTGCGGCATGTGGATGAACTTGATCCGGGACAGCACCATGAATGCGGCGATCAGCATTGCGCATTCGACCATGGCCCGCATGCGTGCCAGCGGGCGGGGGGCAATCGTGTTTTCCATAAGGGAAAACCTCCTTTAAATAAAGATGTTTTGTCAAAACAAACGCGCCTTGCGGCACGTAACAGCCGAAGGCGCGTTTTTTGACACCATCTTGATTCAAGAAGGCTTTCTGCGGTTCGACTTCCTACGCCGGCATGATCCGGATCAGGTATAAGGGTTTATTTCTCAGCCCGGGAGAACCCCGGACACCCCTGTCTTGACACCTTTATTTTAGCATAGCAGTGTGAAGAAGTCAAGCGTTCCTTTTTCCTAAAACGTTTTTTTTACGCGGCGCGGGCATATCGAAATCTGTCCGATTACATCGCCCGGCGGAAAGCGAATCCGGCCCCGTCCCGCCGCAGCGGAAATGGGAGTCCAGAGGGGCGAGCCCCTCTGGCGCCCGCCGCGCAGGCGCTGGGGCCGGGGCAGAGCCCCGGGAGCCAAAGAATCAAGGCGTATTCAGATCCCAGTCGATCGGCTGGATGCCATGCGCTTCCAAAAAGGCGTTGGTCTGTGAAAAGTGGCGGCAGCCGAAAAAGCCGTTGTGCGCCGAAAGCGGGGAGGGGTGAACCGTTTCCAAAATCAAGTGGCGCGGGTTCGTAACGATCGATTTTTTGCTGCGCGCATTGCCGCCCCACAGCAGGAAAACGATCGGCTGTTCCCGTTCGTTCAGTTTGCCGATCACCGCGTCGGTGAAGGTCGACCAGCCCAGGTTTTTGTGGCTGTTCGCTTGCCCGCGCCGGACGGTCAGCGTCGTGTTGAGCAGCAGTACGCCCTGCTGCGCCCACTTGGTCAAGGTACCCTCTTTCGGCGGAGCGATGCCCAGATCGGTTTCCAGTTCACGGAACATGTTTTTCAAGCTCGGCGGAGGCGTGACCCCGGGTTGTACGGAAAAGCATAGCCCATGCGCCTGCCCTGGGCCATGGTAAGGGTCCTGTCCCAACAAAACGGCCTTTACATCGGAGTATGAGGTGTATTTTAAAGCATTGAAAATACAGTCCATCGGCGGATAGATCGTTTGCTCGGCATATTCCTGCTTCAGGAAATAGCGGATGCGCTTATAATAATCGGACGCGAATTCGTCCTTCAGGATCTCATCCCATTCATTCCCAAGGTGTACCATGCGGGTGCCTCCGTTCATCAAAATGTTGTCGTATGGGAGCAACGCCGGCCGGCTGCGGCTTGCCGTGGGCCTGCGGCGTTCCGATTGGTTCCACTATAGCACATTTTGTCGAAGATGGCAAGATGCCGCGGCATAATTGCCACGGCAATTTCATAAAAATCCCAGAAAAAGGCAGCCATTGAAAGAGAGACGT